>JAFLCO010000099.1 GCA_017303535.1 Planctomycetota bacterium | reverse complement strand
ACAACTCTACGACGCCGTGGTCAACGCCGTCGGCGATGTTCACTTCCGTCCCCCGTTGATGCAGTCCTTCTTTCATGCCGCTAAGCTACGATTGTAAATGGCTCATTTTCGGCGCAGGGAAGAGTAATAAGGCATGCGTCTAGAGAACGATCCCACGAGCCATTCTAGCCATATCGCTCACGCTGTCGGACTAAAGACGGAAGCGTGGTAAACCCAGGGTAACGACTGGCGGTTCACCTTGTTTATCCGTGATGTTTACCGGTCTTGCTCGTGAGCGGCCCTTTGCCGAATCTACTTCTCAGCGTCCTCCGCGACCACTGCTTCGCAATGTCTGCTCAAATGCCTTCCGGGAAAGTACGTTCACTTAATCCGGCACTACCCCCTTCAAGAACTAATTGATAGCATTGATTGTTGTAAAGTAGTGAGGTTCTAATGACGCCCAACGCTGAAGTTGTCCATCAGTATTTTCGTGGAGCGAGTGAAGTTACAAAGAAACTTCGGTTCGTCGCGCTCTTTGGCGATCTCGCCGCCGCAACGATTGCGGTGCTCGGGGTCTGGGGCTTCATCGCGACGAAATCTGGCTGGCTCCCACTTCTAACATTGTTGATCGCGACCATCGGGATTGGTCTGCGAACATATGCATCTAGTGTACGCTCCTTCGCGCTTTCGTGCAGGAAGTCTTCGATCCGTGCATTCGCCCTAGATGAAGACCTCGATCCGATCGCGCTGACGAATCTCCAAGAGCAACTTCCTCCGCTAGCTCTCTGGTTTGCGAAGAAGCTGCCCGCGAGCAATTTGGAGGAGTATTACGAACCGACCGTGGCCGTTGGGACGGGACGACTCTGCGAACTGTACGCCCACAGCGCGTTCTATACCCGTCGGCTTGCAAGAATTTACGGCTTCACTGTGACTGCGTCTGCCGTCCTCGTTTTCGTCGCCTCCTTCGCGATGCTCTACCATTTGGCGATGGACGACGGGATTACTAAGAACGTGCGAGAGGCGGTCGTCGCGACCATCTGCTCGACTATTTTTGTGCTAATTTTCGCGAGGTTGGTTCAGCTTGCCTTCGCTTGCCTAAACTCAGTGAAGTCGATGCGACGGATTGAAAACGAACTTTTGAAGAAACCAAAAGCGAATGCGCTAAGGGAACTGGTGGACGAGTACGACATTGAACGCGCGAGCAGCCCGGACGTGCCGACAGCGATCTACAAATTGCGCCGTAACTACCTTCAAAGGCAGTGGCATATTCGGCGGACAGTTTTCACAAAATAGGAAAGGCGATGGCAACAACGATAACGAGCGGCTTCACGAAACTGCGAGAAAACCTGGAAATCACCACGCTGCAATCGGGTACGGTCTCGACGCGGCAGAAAAACGTTCGCGACGCCGTTGAATCGGAAATGAGCGTTCTATCATCGTTCCTCACCGGTTCCTATCAGCGGAGCACTATGATCGCTCCTCTCGGCGAAGCTGACGTGGATGTGTTCGTCGTCATGGCCTCGAAGTATTACGAGGCGGACGGTCAGGCGTCACTGCTTGATAAAGTTAAGCGAGCGCTCAAAAAGACTTATCCTGATACGCCGTCGATCAGCCGCAACGGCCAAGCTGTGACGATCACATTTAGTGATTTTAAGGTTGACGTTGTTCCCGGCTTCAATCGAGCCAATGGCGGCTACCTTATCCCTGACTCCGTTTTGAAGCGTTGGATCGAGACAGATCCGACAAAGCACGTCGAACTGTGGACTGAGACAAACAAGACTCACAGCGGCCAGTTTGTACCGCTCGTGAAGATGCTCAAGGGCTGGAACAAGAAGAACGGCGTGCCATTCCGTTCGTTTCACCTTGAAGCATTAGCTCGGCAGGTTTTTACTGGCGTCACTATTTCGAGCTACCCTTCGGGCGTCCGGTACTTCTTTGATAAGGCCAGGGATTGGATCAAAGTGAAGCTCTACGATCCGGCAGGCTATGGCGGAGATATCGGGGCGTACCTTGACACAACGATCAAGATGGACGACGCCGTCTCGCGTCTTAATACCGCCTATGATAGAGCGAAGGCCGGTGAAGAATGGGAAGCGGCCGGAAGGACGGAGAAGGCTTTTGAGCGGTGGCGTATGGTTTTCGATACGTACTTCCCTGCATACGGATAAGCCGTTAAATCTTCTCTCGAAGTCAGGCAACAGAACGCAGCGATGAAGATCCCAAGTGATATCAGATGGAAGCCGACGGGAACCACTATAGGGTCCGGTGGCCAAGCATCCGCATACGAAGTGACCGATGGCACGAACGCTTTGCCAGGAAAATTCGCCCTTAAGGCGCTCGCGGCGGGAAAGCCCGCGAAAGCCTACGAACGGTTCGCGAGGGAATTGGACTCCCTTAAGAAGCTGAACCATCCCAGCATCGTGAAGGTCGTCGACCACGCCGAACCCACCTCCCCGTTCAAGTTTTACGTTATGGAACTGATCGACGGGGCGCAGCCGCTCAAGAAGACGTTGCTTTCCGACTCAAATCAGTTCAAGAACAACCCGCGTCTCGCCGTCGGGCTCTTCATCGACCTTGTCGAGGCGATTGCCCATTGCTGGGAAAACAAGATCGTCCACAGGGACTTGAGCCTTGGCAACGTGCTCATCCTCCGCAGCGGAGGGATCAAGCTCATCGACTTCGGGATCTGCCAGACCGAAGGCGAGGAAACCATCACACTCATCGACGAAGGCGTTGGCACGCAGAACTACATGGCACCCGAGTGCGAGTCCGGTGCCGCTGGCGACGTCACTTGGAAATCGGACCTGTACTCGGCGGGGAAGATCCTTTGGTCAGCTGTCACGGGGCAGATGGCCTTCTCGCGCGAGTCGGCGGCGTACAACGCCAAGTCGATGCAGAAATTACTCCCCGACTCTCCGTCCGCTTGGCACCTGCACCACTTGTTCGAGAAGTCGATCCGTCATGATCCGGAGAAGCGGTTCAAAGAACCCAGCGAGGCACTCGCCGCCGCGAGGCAGGTACTGTTTCTCATCACCGCCGGTTATCCTCCGATCGAGCTTCTGAACGAAACCTGCCCGACGTGCGGATGGGGCAAGCTCGGCTCGTTCGATGGATCGCACATGGTTTTCGGTAATCCCCCTCCGCGCGGCGTCCGTGCCGTGAAGTGCAACTACTGCGGGTTTTGCTTCGCCCAAGACATGCCGACACTTAACGAGAACATTTCGCGTCGGACATTCCTCGCCTGACGGCGCGCTTCCTCGGTCTCGGGACGACCGTTCCCACAGTCTTTCACTTCATCGCAGGAAGCACAATGCCCCTGATTCCGCATTCGTTCTTTGGAAGGACCAGATAGACAGTGACGAGTGGCCTCAGGGGCTTGGAAACGACAGAGAATCATTTGGAATGGTTCCAAGGGTGGCCTGGCAACTTCGCGTCACAGACAACACGACCGTTGACCGCATCGTCGCACGATAACGCGTGAAGGGCGGTGGCGGCTTGAGGAGTCTTCCCATTAACCTATTTCCTCTCAAGAGATGAAGCGGACGTTTAGGAACGAACGTGACGGACGCGACGCTGTCTTGCCGCGAAGATGTTTATAGGGAGGGCACATGATCGCCATTCACTGCTTGAAGCCCGCGCGCTGCAGAGCCTCTCTTCGCTGGCTGTCATTGAGTCCGAAGTCTTCGCGTTTGACTTCAACGAAGGGATGATCGTCCGCAAGAACTCGAAAAGGATGGCCAATCTCTTAAGGGGAAAAGTGGTAATTTAGTTTCGCTCGATATAGGTGAGGGCACTCTTCGATGGAGAACATCAAAACGGAAATCCAAGGAGTCTCGTTGGACCACTTCGTCATCACGGCATACGCCTTGGGCGGCGCGTGCTTCGCGATCCTCCTGAGCGGCAACGTCAACGACGAATTCGCCAAGGCGAACCCGTGGACGGCGGGGTTGCTGGGGGCGGGCGTGCCGACCGCCCTCGGTTCTGCGTTTCTTTACGAACGAAATTGGCCGAAGAGCCGAATCTTCGCACCGATCGCGACATGCCTTTCCGGCGTTCTAATCGCGGGTGCAGGTGTGCTCCTCTACTTCTTCTCCCAGCACAGCTATGTTCGGACAGGATTCTTGGGAGGCGTTGTCTTCCTCGCCAGCATCTACTTACGCTCCTTCAATAAGAAACATCGCAAATTCGAGGAAAGCCTGATCGCCGACGCGATGTCTCGGTAGGGCGGCATACGGCCGAAGCGGCCTCCGAAAGCATGAAGGCGCCAATGAATCCCGACGATTTTCCAGTAGTCCGTGGAATTCGCCAAATCGACTTAGCGTCGTTTCGTGACTTCGCTCCGCTTATCACGGACCATCATCTTACGAACGACACATTCATCTACCGTGGCCACGCCGATGCCGCCTGGAAGCTAGAGTCGCGACTTGATCGGCAGGAAAGACAATTTCCGACGACGAAAAACTACGGACCTGGAAATCCGCGAGAATTCAGCTGTCCGCCCGTCAATCGAAAGGGGCACCTTGAGGCTTTCAAGATTGCGGCCCGCGGAGTTCGGACAGGTCCAGATAATCTGACCGAACGTGAGTGGTGGGCACTCGCCCAACATCACGGCTTGGCGACTCCGCTGCTTGACTGGACTTTGTCGCCGTTTGTTGCTCTGTACTTTGCCTTCGAGGAGCAATTGCTTTCGCGAAAACGCGAACGCTACGAACCCGTGCGGCGAGCCGTGTTTTGCGCATTGGCACACATCACATCAAAGGACGATCGCCCAAGCGGATTGCCGGTGCCGGACGTCTTTATTCCTCGGCGCGCAATTACTCATCGCTTAAGTAGTCAAGTCGGCTTGCTCATGGAGATGCCCGCTGGAATTGATCTGGAATCGAATGTCCAGGCCCGCTACTCCGGCGAGAACACCGATGACTGGAAGTCTCCGGCTCGTCCCGTGATTACCAAGATCACGATGCCAAGTGATGACCGTGATTTGTGCCTTCTTATGCTGGAGCGAATGAACATCAACCGCCTCACGATTTACGGTGATCTCGACGGCGCTGCTAGTTACATCAACGGGTTGTGGGAACTCAACTTCAACTCTCCACTGAAGTGGTTGCCGGACATCACGGAAGAGTCCTAGGCATTGCAATTGATCACCTCCGATCAAGTGCGGCCGCAAGCCGATCCATACTGGCCTTCGTCTGTTGCAAGGCTTTGCCTACCGCCTGTGACCTCAGCTTCGGCAACAACTCACGGCTTAATCGCTGCCAACGATGGCATTCTTTCTTGAGTACGACGAGCTGACCGCCCTGATCGAGCGGAATCAGCCGTCGTCGTCCACGTGATGAGAATGAGGGAGCGTGTCGAGCGATCTCATTGTTGAGTTCGCGCAACGACCAGCGCTGCCGAATCATACGGTCGATCAGTTGTCGTCGGCCCTTGCGAACCGAAGCGAGTCGCATGAGATGAGAGAGGCCCAATTCGTATTCGGATCGCCTACAGTTCACCACCAGCGTTTTGAAGTCCTTCCGGGAAAACTCCTGCGCGACCTGTCTGGCCTTTCGTAACATCTCCGGATGAACGCCCTCATTCTCGGCGTCGTCAGCGGCTTTCCCGTAAGCCAGACGGAGCGGCGCATCCCGTAAGCTACGCACGCCTAACTCATAAAACTTCTGAACGTCGTCGAAGTGACCGTATTGCCTGTTGCGTACCTTCATCGGCGTTGGACCAGGGCTTCTGTAGTTGGGTTGACTCAGTCTAAGCGGCAGCACCGCGGTTTGGCAGCGTCATCCACGCCGAACTAAAATCAAGGCAACCGGAATGTTTCAACGCCCAACGTCGCCGAGGTGCTCTCATGGTCGAAGAGGTCGCGTTGACGCGTGAACAGCTCTACGAGCAAGTGTGGAACGCGCCGATGACCAAAGTCGCCGCTCGCTTGGGCCTTTCCGACGTCGGCCTCGCTAAGATATGTTATCAGGCCGAGATCCCCGTTCCTCCACGCGGCTACTGGGCCAAGATACGTAACGGCAAACGAGCCGTACGCCGCAAACTGCGACCGATCGACGAGCCCATCGAGTTTGTGTTTCGGCCGCAAACCAAACCGGCGACGCCCAAAGCGGTCGAGCCGGAGTACCCGCCGGAGGTCATCGCGCTCATCGACGCGGCGAAGAATCTGCCGAAGATCATGCCGCGAACGGATCTCATCGACCTCCATCCGCTCGTCGAACGAACTCGGCTTAGCTTGGGTCGCTGTAAGCTCGACGAACGCCCGAGCTTTAAAGCCGAATGCTTGCTGACGCCGGAACCGGTGAAGGGGCGTCCGGTACTCAATGCTCACGTCGGCAAGGATTCGGTCCGCCGAGCCCTCTTGATTCTCGATGCGTTGTTACGCGTCGTCGAGACGATCGGCGGCCAGTTCGTCGAGGTCAAAGAGCCCCGACCCGAGATTCGGCTGCGATTACTCGGCGAGGATGTCGGCGGGGTAAGTCTGAGCGAGAACCGGCGTCAGATCCGGAATCCCAAATGGTCGGAACGGGAGTGGTTGGAGTCACGAACAATCCTTGTGCCCGGCGGCGACCTCACGTTCGCGTCCACCGCGACCTACGTGGAAAATACGGCCCGCGATACGCCGAAGCACCGGCTCGAAGAGTCTTTGAACAAGATCATCGTCCGCTGGGCCGTGAACGCCGGACGATTGCCCGGCGAGAGGCGTATCGCCGAGGAGCGGGCCGCAAAGTACGCGGAAGAAGAGCGGTTGCGGCAGGAGCTAGAAGCACGGCGTCAACGATTGCGTCTGGACTTCGCCGATCGGCAACGTGCCGAACGGGAGCGGGTCGAGAAGCTCAAGCTGCTGGCCGCTCGCTGGCAAGAAAGTCAGCAAATTCGCGCCTATGTCGCGGCCGTCGCGGCGTGCGACCAAGCCGTTCACGACGATGACAGGTCGCAGTGGTGCGACTGGGCGATGAAGCAGGCCGATCGGCTCGATCCGTTGGTGGACAACGAGCGTTCGATTCTGGACATGACGTTCGAGGAGTACGATCGGCAAGTCACGGGTGAAGAACGGCCTGAGATCGCGACGGCAACGGAGACGCCTCGTGGGAACGAATTCCAGCGGCCCGTCGTTCCTCCCAGGTCGTCGTGAAATGAACGACGAGATGGCCCTTAAAACGCCATGGAGCCCATTTGAGAGCCGAGGGCGAGCTCCCACGAGGTCGGGGAGCTAGGTCGGTCCGTGACGTTTACGTCGCACGCAGGACAACAAAATAACGGACCACTTAGTGGACCACGCCGACCTGGCCATGACGGACCAAATCGGCTTCGTCCGAAGTCATTGCAATAAAAGAACTTATAAGTCGGGGCGACATGATTTGAACATGCGACCTCTACGTCCCGAACGTAGGCGAGAATCGAAAAACCCCTGCACGTGCCAAGGTTTTGACTTCCATATTTTCCAGAATTCCTAGGAAGAAGCAAGGATTCTGTCCCGGATTCTGTCCCCACCGGTAATCGGCAGCTCGCAGGAATTCGAATCGTACCCCGTTCTCAGCCTATGCGTGCAAGGGTGCTCCGCCGATCGGCGCAAGAGATTCGGTTCGCCAACGTTTTCGTCAATAAGGTTCGGCCATTGGCTCCCGAACCTGCACGATTCCGTCGTAGGTCGGCTCGGAGAGGTGGTAATTCCCTATCCGAAGGCCCGTCAGAAGACCAATCGCATCGAAAGACAGGTAAAGGGCGCCATCCTCGGTCGTGCTCAAACCAGAGAGATGCTTAGTCACGCCGTTCGCAGGATTGAGGGATGGCTTCAGGCCGACCACGACATCGCCTTTAAGGACGTGTTTGTCGGTCGCCTTGACGGTGAAACAACTGGGCCGGATTTCCTTGGATATCGCACGGGGTTTCTCGCTTTCACCAAAGAGAATCATGAACTAGTCAACGACATCTTGTTGCCGAAGTATTATGACCCGGACGTTCTCAAGATCGCGGAACGCTTTTCCAAGCTCTGTGATGTCGTATCTATCGGCGACTTGCGCAAGCGTGGCGCGATTGCGCTCGATACCGGCGACGAAATCGGGCGGATGAATTACGGCACCGGCGAAATCCCCTTTGTACGAACGTCCGATTTGGCAAGCTGGGAATTGAAGCGCGAACCGAAACAGGGCGTCAACGCGGAAGTCCATTCTCTCTGGGACCAGGGCATGCAGGCCGACGATATTCTCCTGATCCGCGACGGTACGTACCTGGTCGGTAGTTCGGTGCTGCTCTTCGAGACGGATCTACCGCTTCTGTATTGCGGCGGAATCTATCGCATTCGATCACTGGACCATGGACTGATACCACCGCCGTTGCTTTTTGCCTTGCTCAATCTTCCGTTTGCCCGCCGCCAGATGCGGAATAAGCAGTTTACGCGGGACATCATTGATACGCTCGGCCGACGCATCGATGAAGTGATGCTGCCCATACCGAAAAATGCGGACGCACGACGAAAAATCTGGGAACAGTTCGGTGAGTTAATCGGCCGACGATCGAAGCTTCGAGCCGAGCTTACAGTCTTGGTAAGCCAAATGTTCGCGGCATAACAAAGGGCCAGCTGACATTGCTCCCGACTGCAGAGGCAGCTTATCCGACATTCGCCCCAGCCAACTTTTGGCGTTTTTCTTGGGCCGGGCACTCCAGAAACGAAAAAAGCCCCGGAGGCCGGGGCTCTTTCTCGCGACGCTCACTTCTCGTCCTAGTTCCACTCCCACTCCCGCCACGGCAACCGGCGGAAGTCGGTGTTGGCCAGACGCCGTACAATGGCGGTCGGGCCGAAGTATCGCGGCGTGCCTTGGTAGTCCTGCTCCATAAGGACGATGGGCACGCGGTTGAACGCCGACGACAGGGCCGCCTGCGTCCTCGTGGCTTGCTGCAAATTGTTGACGACGCCTCGCTGCACCACGACGACGGCGAACGTCGCCTGGGGCTCGCGCACTAACGCTGCATGGATTTTCATACACCCTCTCAGAAAAAGGGACACGAAACAGAAAATCGGCTGACACTCCGGCTGTCCCCGGAGCGATCCGCCGTACGACTAGCTGGCCTGGGCCTGCGCGGCGGTCGCGACTTCCAAGCCGGACCACATGCAGTTGCCTTCGGTGACCAAGATTTCGCAACTCGTCCACACGGTGCCAGCCGCCGCCGCCGCGTCGGTGTGCACCTGCTGCAGAGTCAAGTTGCCGGAGCGGTCGTACTCCGCATTCGGCAGCCAGTAATAATTGTTGTCGCTGCCTTGGATGACTCGCGAGAAGCCCTTCGCCTTCATGACGCGGTGCAGCTTCTCGTAGTCTTGGTAGGTCGGGTTGCCCTTCAGCAACACCCGGGTCGTAAATCGGGCCATCGGACTCGCGGCGATTTGGGCGCCGCCCTCGTAAGGAAAAAAGGGTATGGGACCACCAGGGCCCCGAGGGACGGCAACATTGCCGCCCTCTAAAGAAGACCTCGCACGAGGCGGGGAAGGCGGGGAAAGAATCTTTGGAAAATCTAGTCGTCGGGAGTGAGCTGCGTGATGACGCGGCCGGTGCCGCCCAGCGGCATCGTCTCTTCCCAGAGGTAGTCGGCCTTCGGCCACTTGAACCAGACGTCGGCCGCGACGCGGCCTTCGAGCTTATCCACCGGCTCACCGGCGGCAACCTTAGCCCAAAGCTCGGCCGTCTTGCTGCCGGCCGGCGGCGGCATGTTGTTTTCGCACCAGTACATGCCCTTGAGACGCATGTCTTCGGAGGCCCGACCCCAGTGCATCAGGCCGCTCTTTGAGAAGAAAATGGTGCACGGTTCCCGGTCGGCTTCGCAGTACCGGCGGGCCGTGCTGGTCAACGACGTGCCGAGCCGCTCGGCCAGCCGGCCGAGGTCCTCGAGCGTGCAGAAGCCATTCCTGAAGAAGTTTAGTTCATCGCGGAACAGCGGCATGGGCATCAGGAGGTCGGCCGAGAAGTCGTCGGCCTGTTGCTCCATCGGATTCCGCGAGGAGTAGTCGGACTCTGAATTGTGGTTCTTCCCGCTGCGGATGATCGTCCGGTGTTCCGGCAGATAGTAATGGCCGAGTTCGTGCCCAATACTGAATCGAACCCGGCCCGACGTCCGCCAACCGCCGGCACTCGCGTAGAAGATCCCGAACTTGTTGCCGTTCGGGAAGTGTTCGATGCGGGCGTCGAAGCCGTCCGGGTAATCGTCTTCCGCGAGGAAGATGCCTTCCCGCTTGGCGACCTCGAACGGGTCGACCGGCAATCGCCAAAGGCCGAGCGACTCAAGGATGCTTTGGGCAAGCTCGGCACTAGGGCTTGCCATCGCGGCCGTCCTTTTCCTTGATCCGCTTCTGAATCTCGTCGGCCATCTTCTTCCGGGCCTCGGCGATCTTCTTGCGGGTCTCGTCGTCCATTTCCTCGGCTCGGTTCATGCCGGCGCCCGCGAGTTCGCCGCAGTGCACATCTTCGCACGCCTCGTCGTCGGGTACGCTATCGTCGACGTCCGACAACCTTTCCCACAGCTTGTCGACCAAGTCGGCCGGCAGTTTGTTCATCGCCGCCCGCTCCGCGTCGGTCAACTCGGGAAGATCGTCGAGGTTGCTGATGTCGCGCTTTCGACGCACCTGCGAGACGATGAACGCCTCGAATGCCTTATCCTCACGCTCGCGATGACTATCCCCCATGGCTCAGTCCTCCAGGAGCTTGAGGCCGGCCCGTTCTAGTTTGTACGCAATCGTTGCCTTCGCTTCTCTCCACCTGTCGCGTGCAACTGCCGTCGTCACGTCTTCTCCCGTCATCTCGTGGATGGCCTCGGCCAGCGCCGAGTAGTCGTTCTTTCTCAATTGTTCGTAGGAGACCAGGAACGCGCGCGCCGCAACCTTCTGCTTCGGCGGCAGCGCGTCGATGATCTTGTCGAGGTCCTTCTGGAATTTCGGCCAGTCCGGCTTGACCAGTAGCCACTCGCGGCGGATGGTCGTATCCTTCGTGTCCTCGGCGATCTGCTCGTACGCCGCGTCGATGCTCTGCATCATGCGGCGCTTCTTCCGTCTGCCCCAATCGTACGCAGCCTTCCAGGCGATGTCCTGGACGAACGGCATAGGCGGCTGCGTGAGGTCGAAGTCTGGCTTTTGGACGGCGAGGATCAACCGGCAGAACATTTCCTGGTAAACGTCGTCGATTTCGTGCTCGCCGAGCCAGTACCCCACCGACTTAATGTATCGGTAGATATTTTCTCGGAATTCGCTGTGCAGCACTTGCAGAGCGAACCGCGGATCAGCTCGAAACTGCTCCGCCAACTCGGCTTCGGTCACAGCCCCAGGCCCATTTGCCATTGGGTCCTCGCGTCTGGCTTCCCTTCCGCCATTATTGAACTCGCGGCAGAACGCGGCGGCGGGGAAGAATTCCCGAAAAAATTCCGGCGTCTGCACTGAGCCCCTATTATGGGGGCTTTTCGTTTGCCCGCCAGGGCCAAGCGTACGAATCTTTTATAGGCCACAAAACGAAAAGCTATGACGACGCACTGTTGCGGAAGAAATCTTCGACGTCATACGCGTCTGCCAAGATTACGTATGCGGGCGCCGCCGACGGAATCGCACCGGGCGCCGAAGTTATCTCGCCAATACCGCCGTTTCCGCCATGAGGACTCCCAGTGACTGCGGCGGTGCTTCCGAGGGTATTTGCGGTGAAAATAGCTGATCGACACCCCCGGCCTTTCAACGGACCGTGCCGCGAGGTCGGTAAGACCATGTCATTCGACGAATCACGTCCACTTGATTCGTCGGCGATCCTGCGATGACCGACACGAGAAGTCCGCCGCCCGGATAGACCACCGCACGGTCGCAGCCCCATGTACGCGTTCAGGGCCTGCCGCCCGCGTTGGCATTCTCTGCCGGCCGCGGCCTTCGAGAAGAACTGGCGTCGAGGCTGCCGCGGAATTGACTCCGGCAGCCAACGGAGTAGCCAAGTTCACTCCGCCGTCGAACTGTTACGCGAGATGTCGTCTATCGTGAACCGTGCCGTATTAAAAGGGGCGAAAAAGTTTGGCCGTTGTGATCGCAACAACGAGCAATATGTAGGGGACGCTGAAAGGTGGCGTTAATCGCGGTTTGAGTCACTACCGCGCACGACCGCGACGGTTCTCGTAATGACCTAGCTGCACTCGAACCAAGCGCCCACCGTTCCGGTTATTCCCGGAGCACCGCTACAAAATAGCGAGCGAATACCCAGATTCTCGGCGAAATGCGCTGTTTCCCGCGGCATGCGGCCGCTAGCGGAGGCCGCGATCATTCGCGAAAATGCCCGTACGTGTCGGCCCCGCGTCTCGTGAGAGGAGATTGGGATGGTCTTCAAAGAGGAATACGGAGAACATTGGGACGACTTGATGTGGTTGGACAACTACAACCCGTACCGAAAGCACGGGGAGAAGAATCCCAGCTTCAACGCCTACAGCGGCTTCCTCCTCGATCTCAAGGAGAATCAGACGGGAGCGGTTGAACGGTTCCGGCGGGCGGTAGAAACGTACATCGCGACAGACATCGCGATCGCCGTCGTGCCATCCCACGATCCCGCCAAGACGACGTCCGGGCTCAGGTCATTGGCGGTCGCTCTGGCGGCGAACGATCGGATCGACGCCACAAGTTGCCTAGTCCGGTCCAAGAAGATCGACAAACTCGCCCACGGCGGCGACCGCTCCATCGAGGTGCACTTGGGGTCGATCATCGTTCGCAATGCCGAGTTAATCAAAGGGCAAGACGTGCTCCTACTTGATGACGTCGCGACCTCCGGGAACTCCTTGGAGGCCTGCCGGCAACTGCTGCTGAAAGCGGGCGCGGCGCGTGTACAAAAGCTTGCATTAGGCAAAACGGTATAATTCTGACATGGAACACGAACGGTTCATCCTCACGCTCCTTCAGCTTCCTAAGGTCGGCAGGAAGTCCGCTTGGAAGATCGTCAAAAGCCAGCAAGACATCGCTCGTTCGGTCAATGAGCTGTTTGATGTAGTCTCGGCCACTCCCGGCGCACCCAAGGTGTCGTATCCTGAAGTCGAGAGAGCATGGGAAGACGCTGAGGCGACACTAACGGACGCGAAGAAAAAGAACATCGACGTGCTGGCGGCTACTCGCCCCGACTTTCCTGCATGGCTGAAAGAGATTCCTGATCCGCCGATCATTCTGTTCATCAAAGGCAATCGCGAATGCATCTCGACTCCGATGGGCGTCGCGGTAATCGGCACGAGAGAGCCTACTGACTACGGCCGCAAGGTCGCGCACCGCTTTGGGCAACGAGGAGCGGAAGCGGGGTACGTCGTCATTAGTGGGCTTGCGGCCGGATGTGATTCAGAGGCACACGCAGGATGCCTTGATGCCGGTGGAAAAACGGTGGCCGTGCTCGCTCATGGACTCGACAGAATCTATCCGAAGTCCAGTGAGGCATTGGCGCATGAGATCATTGAGAAGAATGGTTGCTGGATCAGCGAGTACGCACCGGGCGTGAGGGCGCAACGAAGTCACTTCGTTGAGCGTGATCGCTTGCAGAGCGGATTGGCCAGCGGCGTCATCGTCGTCGAAACAGACGTCGATGGTGGAACGATGCACACTGTTCGATTCGCAGAGGATCAGGGACGGCCACTTGCCGCGCTTTCACATCCGCCGGATCTGATCGCATTCGATAAAACGAGAGGGAATTTGATGTTAATTCAGGCTAAGCGTGCGAAGCCATTGAAAGAAGCCGACGATTTCAAAGATTTCGTCTCGGCCGTGCGAGAGGCCGCCACTCGCTGGATCTTCATGATCGACAATATGGATGTGGCCACCAAGGCCTCCGAACCTCCAAGCGAGCCGAAGCCGTGAGTTTCGGCGTCTTATTCGACTTGGATCAAACGCTGATTGATTCGACGGCTGCAGAGTCGCTCAGAAGGGCTCGCAATTGGGCGCAGGTCTATCCGCTCATTCCAACCCTGCCCGCCTACGAAGGCGTTCCGCTTCTGATCGGTACCCTCGTCGATGCGAAGATCCCGGTCGGGATCGTTACGACGTCGCCAAGCCCATATTGCAGTCGCGTGATCGCGCACCACAAATGGGGTATTGAAAAGACCGTCTGCTACCACGACACGCCGCGTCGGAAGCCGTACCCCGACCCTATCCTAAAGGGAATCGAACTGCTCGGTGTCGTCGCCGACCATGTCTGGTGCGTGGGCGACGATCCAAAAGACATCGTCGCGGCACATGCCGCGAAGGCGCCCTCCATCGGGGTCACATGGGGATGCACCGATCGAACGGCCCTCGTCGCGGCCCGACCTCATCACGTATTCGATACCGTCGCCCAGCTCGACGCCTTCTTTCGTAAACTCTCCGCCAAGGCTTAAATAAGCCGCGTTGGCGGAGACCTGCCCCAGCCGAACATGGCTGCTCAAGAAGGCATCCCCTGTGATTTCGCGTTCTACGCGTCGTGCATTCCTCCGTGCACGTGGCAGACCTGATTGTCGACAAGTGGAAGCCCATCGTCGTCATGCTCCTCGGACGATGCATGAAGCAGTACGGCGAAATGCAGCGGCAGCTGCCCGACGTGTCGAAGAAAAATGCTGACTCAGCCCCATCGCACTTTGGAAAACGACGGACTCGTAGAGCGAACGGTCTACCCTGAAGTGCCGCCATGCGTGGAGTACGAGTTAACGGCGCTCGGCCACGTGTTACTTGGGCCGGTAACGTTATTACTCCGCTTGGCGTCGGCACACTTCGACGCGGTCAGGAGTTGCCGCAAGAAAGTACGGCGACGATAACGTCCTCCGTTCGCTGAGCACTAATGCGGCGGCGACGGGGCACCAGCGATTGGATCGTGCCGGCTGTGGGCGCCGCACAGCCGCTTCTATAGCCGGCGCTCGAACTCGCGGACGAACGCCGATGCAGCGGTTCCAAGCGCGGTGCACCACCACCGTAGCTGCACGATGTCTAGGCGGCGCTCGCCACGTTCCACTTTGCTGACGTAGGACTGAGTCTGCCGCAGCTTTTTCGCCAGTGCTATCTGCGTCACGCCGGCGTGTTCGCGGGTCTCACGTAAGAGACTTGCGAAAACGCGATATTCGGACGTGAAAGTGGATTTCGGCATGACGGCCCGTTGATGTAGGACGGGCCGAATGGTAAATTCCGAACGAGAATAGTCCTAAATGGACTATTGATTGCTTGGTAAACGGGAGTGTCCTATGGTAGCCACATGCATGCGTTCCCGCTTTCCGTGTGACCGACGCCACGGGCAAATACTTCGGCTTGGTCATCGCCTACGTCCTGCCGGGCTTCGCCGCCTTGTGGACGCTTCGTCCGTATTCGCCCACCATCCGTTCATGGATGGACATGTCCGCGACGCTCCCAGCCGGTTTGGAGTCGGTGTTCTTCGTCACGCTGGCGTCTACCGCCGCCGGGATGGCCATCAGTGCGCTACGCTGGGCCGCAATCGATTCGATGTTTGCCCTCTCGGGAGTCCGCCGCCCATCCTGGAACGACGCTCACCTGCAGGAAAACATCCTTGCGTGGGAAGTCGTCGTCGAAGCGCACTACAGGTATTTCCAATTCTACGCCCACATGGCGATCGTACTCCCGTTTACGGCGGTCGCTCTTCCGATGCCTTCCGCCCTCATCGCCCTGCTCGTCCTCGTGTTCGAATGTCTGTTTCTCGCGGCAGCCCGTGACGCGCTCGCCAAATATTACGCGCGCGCATCTCGCCTGCTCGGCACCGTCTCAATTTCAAAGGATCCCAGCCATGACCAACGGCAACCACAAGAATCGTCCCGTGAAAGACGGAAGTAAGAACGACGACACGCCAAAGCCGACCGTCAAGAAGACGAAGCGTCGCGCGAAGTCGAAGTAGAAAGTCCCTTCCCTATTCCAGGTACGCCGTGCCAAACGGGATGGCGAAGTCATTGCAAAAGGCATCGCTGCCCCGAAGTTTGCTGCGTGCGAGGCCCGAAGGCATTTCCACGGGTTACCGGAGGAGCCTTCGCAACCAACCTTTTTGCTTCGAAGTCGCCTTTGACTCTCCGCTCCCCTTTTCCGATCTCTTCTGACGAACGGCAGTGGTTGCGGTCACCGGCTCGGCGACAGATGTTTGCTTCTTCGTGGGCTCCGGCAGTTGCTTCTGCAGCGACGCCATCAGGAGATTCGACTCGCGGAGCCGTTCGTTAAGCGCAGCGATTTGGTCGTCCTTCGCTTTCAATTGCTCGTCCTTCACCCGTATCTGATCGTAGAGACGTTCCTCCGCTTTTTCCTTCGCATCGGTCACCCGCTGCATGAGGGAAATCCAGTCCGGCGACTCCCCCGCCGCAGGCGCCGCGGACCTATCGTCCCCCGATGACGGGGCGGCGTCGCCGAGTTCCCGGCGCACGAGTTCCTCGGTGACGCGCCAGGTGAACTGAACGCCGGCGGCCGTCAGACTTGCCACGTCGTCAACACTCGGTTCGATATGCAATCGATCGGGGTGTCCCGGCTGGTCGGCAATCGCCTTGATGAGGCGTCGAATTTTGTGCGGAGAATGGCCGGTTTTTTCTGCGACTTCACGGATGGTTTGCATAACATCCGCAAGGCTAGCACAGTCCCCTGTCGGCATGCCACGGTTCGCAGGTTGCAAGCGTCGACAACCGAGGTTCTCGTAATCGTTCGCATGATCCGTCACATGGGTTCGCAGTACCGTTGGCATCGGCTCCCAGAGCCATCAATCCCCTACTCGCGATATCCCTCGCGCGAGCCTTCGCACCTGTCGCAAATTTCGTCGTCCGTGCCGCTCATCGAGCCTCGCATGCGAGGGGTTCCGACACCCGTCGCATCACCCCTGGTCGTGACCCTTCTCGTGAACATCGGCAACCGTTCGCAGCATGGTTGGCGGGGGCTTACAAAGCGCACTCTCGCCGTGACGCTGAAAACGATCTGCGAACGGTGACATTTAGCAGGGGAGCGACGTGCAGCAGGGGTGATGCGAGCCTTGCCTGCGACCGTCGTCACGACCACCGCCGCGAGCGGTCACACACCGCGACGGCCGAATGCCGGCGACCGAAAATGTCGAGGTGAACGAACCGTCCATGTCGTTCATGCGGCACGAGACCGCGGCGACCGTCAATCGCTTCTTGCGACGCCCCGACGCGAAGCTTGGTACACTGCCGCTCGTGTCCCTGATCGATCCACGCCCCGGCAATCCATCCCGGTTCCGACTTCCCGGAATCGAGAACCTTGGATACGCCCAACTTTCGGTGATCGAGACGGCACTGTCGCCGCTGGATCCGTCGCTGCTCGAACGGAATTTTTTCGAAACGCACTACGGCTATACGGACGCGGCGGGGGAGCGGCAGCGGGCGAACGTGAAGGTCGGCTACGCGTTCGAACCGCTCAAACCGAACGACGATTTCATTCTCTGGTCGCTGCTGTCGCTCACGCTCGGCTCTCAAGAAATTGGCAGAGTCGTTCCGTGATTGGGGACGCGATTGCTGGTGTGAGCCTGGGAAAGATAACACCTGTGGAAAACGCTTC
>JAFLCO010000098.1 GCA_017303535.1 Planctomycetota bacterium | reverse complement strand
GCCGAATCCTAAGGGGCTGCGGAATCGAATATCTCGACGCCAAGCCGAAGAACATCCGCCTTCGAAACGAAGAGGATGAAAGCAAGATCCCTGACGGTGACTGGGATCGAGAGCCGCCGACCGACTACTCAGAGGATGACTTTGAATTTTGACGGTTCGTGTCTCGCCGCCTAACAAGTACCGCCGAACCACGACTTTCAGGGCGTTTTAACGGCGAGGAGGTTAGAATTGCCAAGGCCTGTCGCTATGGGCGGCCGCTCCTTGATTTTGCCCTCTCTTAGCGGCAAAATGTTTGGTTCCTACGCCGCCCGTTTTCTCCAGCGAAAGCAGCCGCCGCCGCCATGTTCGACCAGATCGAAAAGCTCAAGCGCGATTACACGGACAAGTACGTCGTCGTCGACGACAGCCGGCCGGAGCTGCAACGCTTCAAAGGGATGACCGGCCAGGTGAAGACCGTCAACATGAGCGGGCGGGCCTTGGTTCGCTTCGACGGCGGCGATAACAACATCGGCTGGTTCGACATCAGCCCGGACTTCTTGAAGTTCGTGCCCAAGCCGGAACCGAAGGCCGACGAAGAAAAGCACGCCAAGCCGAAGCCGGCCGCCGCCGCCAAGCCTGCGGAAGCGAAACCTGCCGCCGCTAAACCTCCCGCGGCTCCGTCGGGCGAGAAGAAGCCGTCGGTCGCCGAGATGCTGCGAGCCCAAGCCGCGGCGAAGGCCGGCGGTGCCGCACCGGCCGCAAAACCGGAACCGAAGCCTGCTCCGGTTGCCCCGGCTCCCGAACCGGAACCGGTCGCCGAAGCGCCTGCTCCGAAACCGGAGCCGAAGAAAGAAGCCGCTCCGGCTGACGCGGGCAAGAAACTTTCGACGGCCGAGATCCTCGCGCAATTGCGAGCGAAGAAGTCGTAAGACTTTTGCTAGCCGGCTTTCTTGACGGCCGGCGTCGTGTTTGCGGGTTTCGCCGGAGTCGGCGAAGTATTGGCAGGCGCCGCGGTTTCCGGTTTCGCATCAGCAGGCACCGCCGGTTCTTGGGCGGGCGAATCGACCACGCGAAATACGAAAATCGCCTCGCGATAATCGGCGGGCAACATCGGGCTCGTCTGGGAGAGCGACAAGCTGAACCCTTCGCCCACCGCGGCAACGCCACGTTGTTGCGCCATCTGCGACGGTGCCGCTTGCTGTACCGCATGCGTTGCCCCGGTCGGTGCCGTCTGCACGGCTGCTGCTTGTGAAGGCGCCGCAGCAGGAGCCGACGCGGCGGCCGGAGCATCGCCCGATTTCGGCGGCGTCGCTTCGCTCATGCTTTTTGCCTTGTAAGCGTCGGCTTCCGCATTGCTCTTGCCGGCGATTCGATTGGTCGCCGACCGCGTTTCACCGTCGTCTTTCGCGACGCTACCGCTCGCGACGCCATCGACCTGACGAGCGACCTGCTCGTTGCCCGCCGCAGGAGCAGGCACCGCTCCGCCGTACTGTACTCCGCCGTACTGTACTCCGCCGAATTGTTGCTGCGGTTGTTGCGGAGGTGTCACGCTTCCATAACCTTGCTGCCCGATGGCCTTCGATTGCCCCGCCTGCGCGCGCCCAGCCTGCGAACCGGCGAGGCTTTCCAGCGTAACGACCTGTTGCGACGTCAATCGCTGGGCACGGCTCGGCTGAGCGACTTGCGTTTGCAGCGCCAAACCGGCGACCGGCAATTTGTTGTCGACCGCGAAGTTGTTGACGCCGTTGTTGTTAAGGACCTGAGTCGGCGCGCCAAAGCCGTTGCCGCCCGCGGCGCCCGACAAATTCAATGTACCGGAGCTTGATTTGGCGACGGCTGCCGAGCCGATCAGGATCCCGCCGTTGGCAACTGTCGAGCCCATCGCACCGCCGGCGTTATCGGTACCGGCGATGCCACTTGAGGCGGCGTGCGGTAGGGCGGGAGCCGCCGGCGACGTTGTTGCGGCGCTGCCGCCGCCGCTGACCGTGGTCTGGCCCGAATAAGCGGCGGCCGGCGGCCCTTGCACCGCTGCGCTCGTCGAAGATTCGCCCGCAAGCTTGCCGCCCGAGTTCCGGCCGAAGCCTCCCTGATACGCGCCGTCGCGGTTATAGGCCAGCCAACGCACCTCTTCTTGCGGCGTCGTCGGGCCCGGCTCGCAGCGCAAGTTCAAAACGTATTGCGGCTGCGACTTGAGCGTCGAGAGCGTGGCTTCCAATTTGTCCGTCGGGCAGACGAGGTAGAAGTATTCTTCCTCGCCGCCGGTCGACGATTCACCGGAGAAGGCTTGCTGTCCGTCGGCGGCTTTCTCGCCTTGCTTCTTCTCGCCTGCGCGTCCGTTCAAATCTGCGGGGCGGGTGCCGGACTTCGCTAAGTCGCCACGCTGCCGTGAAGACGGCTCAGCGAGCGACGGCGAACCGACGTTTGATACGAACGTCGGCGGCACGATCGAATCCAACACGCCGGTGTAGGTGTTCGTCGCGGCCAGGGCAAGGCCTTGCGGCTGCCACGAGTTGTTGAGATCGGCAATCTGCTGCTGCTGCAACGTCGGCACCAGCACCTTGTCGAGGGCTTCGCGAGTGCCGTCGACGTAGACGACGATGACGTTGCCGCCCAGTTGCGAGGGGATCAATTGCTGTTCGGCGAACGTCCGCTTCTCCGTTTGCTCACGCTGTTTATCTTCGGCCGGTCGTCCGGCGACCGCTGCCCCATCCGACTTGTCGTCGCCGAGTTTCGCTCGTTCGCCCGCTGCATCCTTCGCAGCCGGACGGGGCGTCTGCACGGCTTGCGATTGCGGACCCGCCTGCGACTGCGGCGCGAGATCACCTGCCAGGTTCGATCGCTCTTGCAGCCGAATCTCTTCGACCACGGCCAGCCGCTGCTGAAGCTGCGCGGCGGGCACGCGAGCACTTTGCGATTCGCTTTTCAAACTGCGAAGTTGCGAGACGATCGTCGCCGCGCGGTTGAAATCGGCTTGAGCGATCTCGGCGACCGGCTGCGACCAATCGGTCGCCAAGGCATTGCGGCCGGCGTTGCCGGGCAGCGCGTTCCCAGCGAAATCATTCGGGGCCGCGCCGGGCGCAGCCCCCGCCTTCGTCATGATCGGCGCGTCGCGCCGAGCCAAGCCTTCCGTTTCCGCGGAAGACGCAGCGGCCGTCGGCGTCGTCGTGGCCGTGGTCGCGGGCAAGTTCAAGCCGCGCATCGCATCCGCACCCAGCGCCCCGGCGCGGCGATCGGCGGTCGCGAGGTTCTCTTCTTTCTTCGCCGCGTCGGCGATTGCCGGGCCCGCTTCCTTACGCATGGCTTCCGCGGGCGGCGAAGCGGGTGCAGCGGTCGCCGCCAAATCTCCCTTTTGCTCCGCGGTTTTGCGAGGAACAGGCTTTTGAACCCCGGCTTCCTCTTTGGCACCTTGATTCATCGCCACTTCTTGCCGGCGATCGGCGATCCAGCCTCGTTGCACGACGGTCAGTACGACTGCCGCAGCCAGCGCAGCAATTGCCCAACCAAGCGGTCGCCAGGAATGACGATAATCACCGTTGCCGCCGTGAGTGCGGCGATCTTCGCCGGTCAAAGGCTTAGCGGGCGCCACCGGTTCGTCGGCCGTCGCCCGTGCCGCAGTCGAGGAACTGGTCGAATCGGCGCCGTCTTTGAGGACCTCACGTTCAGCGCGTTTGAACACCAACGAAGAGAAGTCGTCGCCCAGCGCGTACGCCGGTAACGATTGCAGCCCTTCGCGAACGCTACGGAGTTCCTCTAGCAGACGCCGAAGATCGGCCCGCTCGGTCAGAAGCTGCTCGGCGCGCACTCGTTCCTCGGCCGACAGTTCGTCGTCGAGATAAGCGCTGATCAGTTCTTCGTCGGAGGAAAACATGGAAATAGTTGTCAGTCGACAGATTCAGTTGTCAGTTGCTTGAGTCTTCAGTCTCTAGTCTTCGGTCTTGTCCTCATTCCGCCTGCACTACGACCTTCAAATGATCCTTCAATTGCAAGCGAGCCCGATGCAGCCGGCTGCGGACCGTGCCGACCGGGATGTCGAGGATTTCGGAAATCTGTTCGTAATCGCAGCCGTCGATCTCTCGCAGGACGACGACCGCTCGATAGTCGTGCGGCAGCGCGGCCAGAGCGCTGCGCACCTGGCCGATCCGTTCACGCCGCTCGAGCGCTTCCTCCGGTGCTCCGCCGCGGTCGATCGGTTCCGGCCCGCCGGCCTCGCGGCATTGGTCGAGCGAGCCGTGCGGCTTCTGCTTTCGCGCGTTGCTCACCGCCTTATTGAAGGCGATGCGGTAGAGCCACGTGTAGAACGAACTCTGCCGTTGAAACGAATCGAGCTTGAGAAAGGCTTGCACAAACGCTTCCTGCGCTGCGTCTCGCGCGTCTTCCAACGAGCCCACGACGTGCACCAGCGCCGTGTACAGCCGGTCTTGATACTTCGAGACCAGCAGCCCGAACGACGCCGCGCGCCCCGTGAGAGCTTCGTCGATAAGTTGATCGTCAGTCACGTTGTTCACACGACGATTCGACGCGACGCCCGGGGAGAAAGTTCCCGTGCCGGCCCGAATTCTTATGGCCTCGGCCCCGAACCTCTATGGTCCTAGGCACGGAAAACCGTATCCGCAGGCCCGGCTTGGCGGCATTTTCGGCCGTTTCGGTCCTGCGGCGGCCCATCATCGGGCGACCGGCGGAAATTGTCAAATTGCTTGCCGGCAACGGGCTTACGCCGAGGAGCACTACCCGCCGGCTCGAAGGAATTCGACGTAGCGGGCCACACCTTCTTCCAGCGTCGTCGCCGGCTGCGTGAAGCCGGCGCCGCGAAGCTTCGTCATCTCGGCCTGCGTGTAGTTTTGGTACTGTTTCGCCAAGCCGGCGGGCATGTCGACGAACTCGATCCGCGGCTCGCGCCCGAGCGCCGCGAACACGGCCTTCGCTAAGTCGAGAAACGTTCGCGCCGTGCCGGTGCCGCTGTTGTAGATGCCCGACGCCGACGGATTGCGCCACAGCCAAAGCATGTGATCGACGCAATCTTCGACGAACACGAAATCGCGCCGCTGTCCGCCGTCGGAATAGGCCGGGTCTGTCGAGCGAAACAGCTTCACCATGCCGGTGAAGTCGGCGTCGCCGGCCGCGATCTGTCGATACGCCTGCCACACGACGCTGGCCATTGCGGCCTTATGCCGTTCGCGCGGCCCGTAAACGTTAAAGAACTTCAGCCCCGCCCAACCCGGCGGCTGCGGACGGCCGTCTGCGATTTCACGAAGCAGCCAACGATCGAAGTCGTTCTTGCTCTTGCCGTAGAGATTGAGCGGCGTGAGTTCGGCGGGCGGCGTGCGATCGTCGAACCCTCGCGAGCCGTCGCCGTATGTCGCGGCGCTCGAAGCATATATCAAGGGCGTGCCGTGCGCGGAGCACCAGTTCCATAAGGCCTGCGAATAGCCGACGTTGTTCCGTTCGAGATAGTCGGCGTCGGTCTCCGTCGTGCTCGAACAGGCTCCCAGATGGAAGATCGCATCGCAGGGCGTCGTCCGCTCGCGCAGAATTTCGAGGAACCGGTCATGTTCGACAAACTGAAACGAGCGGAGACCGACGAAGTTCGCGGCCTTGGCGGCCGTTAGCCGATGATCGACCAACAGCAACTCGGCACCGTCGGCGGCCAGCCGATGCGTCAAGTTCGACCCGATGAATCCGGCGGCGCCCGTCACGACGATCATGCGAAATCCTTGAACATTCAATACGTCGGCGCCCCACGGCCGACGCTGAACGATAGCAACCGCCGCCGCCGTAAGACAAGCCGCATCGGTGCAGGGGAGGAGCCGCGCGGCTGAGCTCCCGTCGATAGCGGCAAGGCCGCGTACGCCGGGGGCAGTGTCAAACAATTCGCGACGCCGCAGATCGTGCAACGCTGCCCTGGGCGACTCGCCCAGGGCTAAGAGTCGGACAAAACCTGCGACCGAAAATTGACGTAAGTCCGCGAACGCTTGCGCGACTTACGACGAAAGCGCAATTCTGTTGCAATTACGAGTGCGTACTATTTTCGGAATTTGTACGCACCCTTAGTTCCTAGTGTCGGAGTGCGTACTTTTTCGCGCGCGAAGTACGCACCCCGTCCAAAATGTACGCAGCGCGCGTCGACGTAAGTCCCGATTCACTTGCGCGACTTACGTCGATTCTTAGCCGGCGCAAAACGCCCCCTTCTCCCTCCTGAGGGAGAAGGTGCGGCGAAGCCGCGGATGAGGGAGCAAACCTTCTTACCAAACGCCGTAATTTACAACGCCGCAAAGACACCGGTCGCTGACGCTCCCGGCTCGCTGTCGGCGACTACAAATTCTGCCAAATTGTCAAAGAACCAACCCCGTATTCTCCACTTTTACGGCGGCGGTTCAAGCACGTTTTTGGCCGGCGGCCGGTTTCCGCGATACGCTTAAACCGTGTCGTTTGACTTTTATACTTCCGCCGCGCGATCATCATTTTGGGACGAGCTGAAAGGTTGCCACCACACGTCTTCTATTGCTTCTATTGCAAGTCTCCTTGACTTACTTGGCTACGCTACTGCTGATCCTCGGACTGATCTTCCCGATCTTGAGTTGGCTTACCGCTTACGCCTCTGCCGTGATCTGGTGCCGCAGCAAGCGTCACGTTTCCCCGGTATTCGTGCCTGTGATCGGCCCGCTGTTGCTGACGGCTTGGGTTGTTCTCACGCGCCGGCCGCTCGGGACGATCGCCCTCGTTTGGCTTGCCGACCTCGGTACTATCGCATTTCTTATCGCCGCCCCCCGACTATATCGAGACCGGCGGAGCAGCTGAAATGCACGGCAGAGAGAAACCGACCACCTGCTCGCCACGGACGCTTGCGAAGATCGATCGCGCGCTTGCTTCGGGCAACGAACGCGAGCGTTGGCAAGCCGCGATCGCGCTCGGCGCGTTCGCGCAATCATCGCCGGAGCTAATCTGGCCACTAATTCTCAAACACGGTTCGCGTCGTCATACTGACGCGCGAACGGCCATCGCCACTTGCGTACTCGAGCATCTTCTGGAGTACAACTTCGCCGAATTCTTTCCGCAGGTCGCCGAAGCGGCGCGGAGCAACCGCTGGTTTCGCGAAACGTTTCGCGGCTGTTGGCGGTTCGGGCAATCGAAATTGCCGAACAACTTCCGTCAATGGAAACGGTTGGAACGAGAGCTAGACAAGCTCGACCGCACTGCGTGAATCGGGAGGGCCGTCGTGGTCGTAAGACGAATAGTTCGGACTCAAGCGGAGCAGGGGAGGGGGCTCGATTTTTGGGCGGCGTGAATTCTTCGCCCCCTCAACCCCGGCGTCGGCCGCTACTTGGCCGCCGGTTCGAAATGCTCTTTGTATTCGCGCTTCCAGCTTGCGAGCGCCAGCAGCGCCGTTTTCGCTTGGTCACCTTCGATCATCGCGCCATCGACGAAGCCCCAAGCCGTGTAGGCCTTGCCGACGAGTTTCATGTCGACCTCATGCATGCGGCCGTCGAAGGTTTCTACGTTTTGAACCGGTTTAGGACGCATGAGCAGGACCTTTCTAGCGATCCGTCGCGGTGCGCCGGTGCGAGAGTACGAACCGACGTGGCGACGCCAGTTAAAGTCTAGCAGCATTTTCGCGGCTTCCGACGGCAATTCGCTGCGGATCGCCGCGATTCGACGAATTAAGCAGTGCGAGCACCGCTCGCGACGATCGCAATGACGACGGGTATCGCAAACGCACTCGACGCCGCCGGCGAAAACGTGTACACGCTTCCTTTACCGGAACTCGTTTCGCATCGACAAGCCCGTCAATTCGCGGGCCGTTCGATCGGTTTTCGCGCCTCATAATTTCCTTGCTATGAACCTTCGCAATCCGCGTCTGACTCGTCTTGCGGCACGGTGCCTCGTCGTGCTGTTTCGCTTATTGTTTCGGACGTTGCGAGTGCGGTTTCACGAAGCCGATCCGGAGACGAATCCCTATCGAGGCCGCGGGCCGGCCGTGGTGTACAGCGTTTGGCACGACGTGATGATCTACTCGATCTTCGCCGGACGGCATGCCCGCACGACGGCGCTCGTCGGCAAACATGACGACGGCTCGCTCTTGGCCGAATGCCTAGCGAGACTCGGCATCGATCTGGTGCGCGGCTCCAGCAGCCGCCAAGGAATGGAAGCGCTGCGGGAAATGATTCGCGTGCCCGCCGAACGCAACATCGTGCTCACGCCCGACGGCCCGCGCGGACCCGAACATCGCACGAAGCCGGGCATGACGCTCTTGGCCGCGCGCACCGGCCGGCCGATCGTCGCCTCGGGCTTCGCGGCGAAGCGCAGTTGGAAAATGGCGGCGGGCTGGACGAGGTTCGAAATTCCGCTGCCATTCACCAAAGTGTATTTCCTCACCGGCACGCCGCTGGCCGTGCCGAAAGACGCGACGCGCGAGCAACTCGAAGAATGCGAAACGCTCGTTCAACAGGAAATGGACCGGCTGACGAAAGAAGCCCGCCAGTTGGCTCTGGCCGGTTAACGATCAGGCCCCCGGCGCACGACCGACATTCGGCAAATAGCCCGGAATTCCCCTGGCTCGCCCATCCGCACCCTGCTACGCTTGACGTAGTTGTCTTGACGGTGCGATTCCCGGCCTTAGCTCTTTCTCGGCCGCAGTCTCTCTCTCGCCCATTCGACTTGGCGGGCCTGCCACTCCGGGCCCCATTCTTCGGCTCGAATGCTTTCTGGGCCGTATGTCTTGTTTGATTCTTGAGGATTCCCGTGAGTAAGAGACTGTATGTCGGCAACCTGAGCTACAGCGTCACCAGTGCCGATCTGGAACAAATGTTTGCGGCCTTCGGCGCCGTGCGCAGCGCGCAAGTCGTGCAAGACCGCGATACGGGCCGCAGCAAAGGCTTCGGCTTCGTCGAAATGGAAAACGACCAAGCGGCCAACGACGCCATCAAGGGCCTGCATGAAACCGACCAAGGCGGACGCCCGCTGACGGTGAACGAAGCTCGCCCGCGCGAAGAGCGCAGCGGCGGCGGTCGCTCGGGCGGCTACGGCGGCGGTGGCGGTGGTTACGGCGGCGGTGGCGGCTACGGTGGTGGCGGCTACGGTGGTGGCGGCGGCGGCAAAGGCCGACGCTACTAAGCATCGCTCCGCAGCGTTGAAGCGATAACCGCGTCGTAGCGATAACAGCATCGCAGCAATAACGTCCGCGATCACCGGAATCTGGTGATCCGGCGGTCGTTATCAAGATTCGGGGCGATCGGCGAGTCTTTCGCCGATCGCCCGTTTTATTTCTCCCGAAGGATATTTGCATGGCCGGTCGTCGCCCTTCTCACAATCGCGGTGGCCGTCAGTCGGCTCCGCGCTATGCTCCGCCTGCGCCTCCGACACCGCGTCCCGAGCGGCAACCTAAGCCGGTTTACGGAAAGCCGTTTGTGTTGCTGGAAGACGATCGCAAGAACACGTTCGAATTCGTCGGCGGCGCCTGGGTGCCGTACGCGCGGTCGATCGCCGAGTGCCGCCTGGATTGCCAAGTCACGGCCTTGGCCCAAAAGGTCAACAACATGACGCGCTACGAAGTGCGTCCGCAGGTCTAGTCCCTGCCTTCCTGCCCGCCCTGCGCGGAGCTTAGCTTTCGAGGTGCGGTATGACGCATACGGTTCCGACGCGACAAAACAAGCAGGACGACCTCGCCTCGATGCAGCGCTTGCTCGACGAGCGCGAATCGCTTCCGAAGCCCGAGCGCATGCGTCGGCGGCTTGCGGAACTGCAGAGCTTCGTCGAGCTGCTCGGTGCGACGGACGTGGGCCAGGCGGAATTAGCCCAGCGGCGTGAGCGTTACGGCGAATGCACTCAAGGCCCGCGCGAAACCGACGGCGACTTCTACTGTCGCTTGCGGACATGGCTCGACGGCGGCCTGTGAGTTTCTAACGAATTCTCGCCCCCCAACAGACTCGACGGACTCGCTAAAGTCGTCACGAGCGTTTCGCTTTGCCCCGGTCGGCGGAATGGAAAATCCGCCGGCGACGCCCCTGCCCTCAAAGTCGAGCACCGGAAAGTTCGACGCCGTCGGCAAAGTCCGCGGCGACCGGCGGACGACGCTCGCGATCCGGCCGCGGCGAGGCAGGGGGGCGGAAGCGGTTTCTCGGCCAAGCTTCGACCTGGCGAGACGGCCGCCGCGGGATGAGATCCTGATAAATGACCGGCGCAACCATCCGCCGCGTTCGGCACGACGTCGTCGCCGCGAGGCCCCCTGCCAAGTGCGCAAAATCCGCCGTCGTGGCCTGGTGAGCTTACGGCCTCTTTCCACCACAACTCCGCGGACGGCGAAACCGTCGCTGCCTCCGCCCGCCAACTTTCCGACGGTTCCCACCGCGCCGAAAACCGGAACCGACGAACCGACATCCCAAGACTTAACGACAACGGGCCAGTCGGCCGCCAACACCACGCGAAGCGACTATTCCCCGAGAAAACGACACTGGGAACCGAACATAAGAAACATTATCGGACGTTATTGGGGGTGGCTGGTTTTGGTGTTTGAGGGCCTGTTTGGGCCCTGCTCCGGCTCGTGATTGGTTGAGCTGAGTGCGTGTTGATGACTTTGGATCTGAACGTCCCGTGAGTGTTTCTGAAGTCGGCTTGCGACGGCGATGTTGGCGGTGGCGTGGCGGCCCGAAGTTCGTCGGGCGTTCGGAGCGGGGCTGTGGAGAAGTTCGCCCGGTGGCCGGCGGCGGTTTAGAATCCGGCGCGGTCGGCGGCCGGCGGCCGGCGAATTTTCGTTGGCCGGCAGGGGGCTGAACCGGAGTTTTGAGGAGGAGCGGGCTTATGACCGAAGAGGTTCATCGCGATGGCGACCCCCTGCCCGGCTCGGCGGGCGATCCCGACGGCGCTCCCCTGCCCGCTGGTCCGCGTGCTTCAGCCGAGCCGGCTCCGGAAGCTTTGCCGATTAGTGCCGAGGCCGGGATTAGGCAAGATGACGGGGCGGTCGGCATTCCATCCGCGGACGCAGCGACGACCGTTGCCGGCGGGCATCGTTCAATATCTTTTGACGACGGGCAGGGGGCGAACGCGACGAGTTTCGCCGGCTTGGAACAATTGGACGTAGGGCCGGCCTCGGCCTCGCTCGCCGATCGGCCGGTCGACCACGGCGGCGGTCGAGAGACAATCGGAGTGCAGCGACCGCCGATTCGGCCCGCGGGATTTGTTAGCCCGGCGAAGACGGCGGTTGCGTTGGTCGTCGTCACTCTGGTACAGATCGCTTGGTTCGGCTTTGCGGTCTACTACTTTCTCGGCCTCGCGCGGCACGACTGGGTCGAGCAATTGAATCCGTTCGACGACCACAACGTCGCCGCCATGAGCGAGCACGAGTGGTTGCTCGAATTGGACATTCCCGAACTTGCCGAGGAGCGGGCTCTCTACGAAGCGGCGCTGGCGCGTCGGGCCAAGTTCGAGCAGTTTGAACGAGACCAGAAGTGGCTCCTGCGGACTTTCATCGGCCTGTACTGGCTGGAGTTGATCGCCTTCTGTCGCTGGCAACTACGGGTCCATCGCAACGTACCGGCGCTGGGGACCTCGGGCATGCGGGGCGAGCCGCTGACGTCGCTTGTGTGGTGGATCGTGCCGATCGTGAATTGGTGGTTGCCGCTGAGCGTGATGCAAGAAATCTGGCGCGGGTCCGATCCGAGCGTGCCCGTCGGCGACGGCCAGGCGTGGCGATTGAAGCGAGGTTCGGCGCTCGCCGGAGCGTGGCGGGCCGCGGCCGTGTTGGCGAAGCTGACGTTCGGCTTTTGCCTGTTTATGCTCGCGCTGCGGCTCTACTCGGTGGCTAATCCGCCGCTGTTGCTGGTTGTGGCGTCGGCGCTCATGATCATCGCCGGAGCGTTGCAGATCGGGCTTGTTTGCAAGCTCGGAGCGCGACAAAAGACGCTCTATCGCAAGCGGATGAGAGCCGCGGAGAAGGCGTTAGCCGCCGGGCTGCCGGTCGTCGAGGCGCAGGTGCTCGACGATGAATAACGGCGCGATGAAGACGGCAACCTACGCCGTTGCGCCTTCCGTGAAGATGCCCATCTTGCGGAACTTTTCGTAGCGGGCCGCCAAGAGTTGTTCGGTCGAAAGCGATTTCAATTCGCGGAACGACTTCTGAAGGTACATCTTCAGTCGGGCCGCGGTTTGGTTGTGATCGCGGTGGGCGCCGCCGAGCGGTTCTTCGATAACGTCGTCGACCACGCCGAGCCGGTGCAGATCGCGCGAGGTCAGCTTCAGCGCCTTGGCCGCCTTTTCCTTGTGCGTGTGGCTCTTCCACAAGATGCCGGCGCAACCTTCGGGACTGATGACCGAATAATACGCATGCTCCATGATCGCCACGCGGTCGCCGACGCCGATCCCCAGCGCCCCGCCGGAGCCCCCTTCGCCGATGACGACGCACACGATCGGCGTCGCCAGCCGCGACATTTCAAACATCGAGTAGGCGATCACCAGCGCCTGACCGCGCTCTTCGGCGCCGATGCCCGGGTAAGCGCCGGGGGTATCGATGAAGCACACCACGGGCAGCCCGTACTTGGCCGCGTTTTTCATCCGCAGCATGGCTTTGCGATAGCCTTCGGGATGCGCGCAGCCGAAGTGGCAAGCTTGTCGCTCCTTGAGCGTCTTGCCTTTCTGGTGGCCGATGACCATCACCTTTTGTTCGCCGAGTTTGGCGAAGCCGGTGAGAATCGCGCGGTCGTCGCCGAATGATTTGTCGCCATGCAGCTCGACGTAGTCGTCGAACACCAGGTTCAAATAGTCGCTCGTCATCGGCCGATCGGGATGCCGCGACACCTCGACGGTTTGCCACGGTTCGAGCGAACCGAAAACCTGCTTCTTCAGGTCGACGCACTCGCGCCGCAGCCGGCGGATTTCATCGGCCTCTTCCGGCGATTTTTGGGCCGCTTCGAGCTTAGTGATGCGTTCTTCGAGTTCGTAAATCGGCTTTTCGAACGAAAGTCGTGCGGCGGCAGGCATCGGCGAGCGAACCTCGAGCAAGGAGCGAAATGCGAAAACGGCCCGTCGGCCAAGTTCGCCATTCTAACTTCGCCCGCTGCGGCTGTTAACCCGGACCAGCCGCTAACCCGCGACCGCCTCAGGTTCTTTGCGCACCGTGATTTGCTGAATTTCCTTTAAGACGTCGCCGACGGTTTGCGGACGCTTCTCGGGCTTTTTGGCCAGCATTCGCCGCAGCAAATCGGCAAACGCCGGCGTCAGGTCGGGGTTGTCGGTCCGCGCGTCGGGCACCGGAAAGATGAGGTGCTTCGTCAGCAGTTCGTTCGTCGATGAGGCGGTGAACGGCGCCACGCCGGCGGCCATGTGGTAGAGCGCACAGCCGAGGCCGTAGACGTCGGTGCGATAGTCGAGGGGCCGCTTCTGGATTTGCTCCGGCGCCATGTAGCTCCGCGTCCCTTGGATCGACTTGTTGCGTCGCCTCCAAAAGAATCGCTCCCAACCGGTCGGCAATCGTCGAGCCAGGCCGAAGTCGATCAGCCGCACGTCGCCGTCGGGCGTGAGCATGAAGTTGTCAGGCTTCAGGTCGAGATGCATCCAGCCTAGCGAATGTAGATACACCAGCGACTCGCAGGCCTGCGCCACGATCGAAGTGAGCCACGGTTGCAACGCGCGGCGATCTTTGCGCAAGACGTCGCGCAGGTTCAGGCCTTCGCAAAGCTCCATCCGCAGAAACGGACCGACCTTCGACGTACCGCGAAAATCCGCGCCGAGCACGCGCGGATGATTCAGCTTGTGCCCGACGGAGTATTCATGATCGAGCGCCGCAATTTGTTCGCGGTCGGTTTGAAAGTCGGGCAGCAGCGTTTTAAGGGCGTAACGTCGGCCGGTGCCGTCGTCGATCGCGGCCCACACTTGGCTGAAGCGGCCCGAGCGAATCTGGTAAAGCAACCGGTGCGAGCCGACGAATTGCTTGTTGAGTTGATACACGGCCGGCCGTCGCTCAGCTTGTCGCAGTGTCCGCGGCACTTCGCTCTTTATGAGCGGCACGTGCGGAGTGCGTTTAAGTTAGCAACTTGGGCGGCCGGCGAAGTGTTAGCTTTCCGTGAGATCGCTCGACGCGGCCTGATTGATCGGCGCGGCCTGATCGCCCGGCGCAGCCCAATCACTCGGTGCGGCTCGGAGCGGGTACTCGTAACCCACGCTTACCAGGTACAAGCCCTGGGCGGGCACTTTCATGCCGGCCTGGCTGCGATCGCCGTCGCGCACCAAGTCCCCTGCCCAGCTTTCCGGCTTTTGGCCGCGGCCGATCTGAACGAGCGTGCCGACCATCGTGCGGACCATGTTGTAGAGAAACCCGTCGGCTTCGACTTCGAAGCAGACTCGCTTCTCCAGCGGCGCGGCGAGCCGGAAGCATTGCGCGTCGAACACCGTGCGGACGCTCGTGCTCCGCTGCGGCCACTGGGTTTCGAAAGCCCGGAAATCGCGTTTGCCGACCCAGGCCTGCGCGGCGCGGTGCATCGCTTCGGCGTCGAGCTTGCCGAAGCAGTAGTGCCAGGCGCGGTGTCGGTCGAACGCGTCGTGCGTCCGGCTGTTGTGGATCAGGTAGCGATACCGCTTCCGCTTCGCTTGCTTGCGGGCATGCCAACCGGGCGGGGCTTCCTCGGCGTCGAGGCAAGCGATATCGCGCGGCAGTTCGGCGTTGAAGGCCCGTTTGAAGGCGGCCGGCGTGAGGCGGGCCGTCGTGTGAAAGCTGGCGACCTGCCCCAAGGCGTGAACTCCGGAATCGGTCCGGCCGCTGCCGGCGATGATGATCCGCTCGCCGACGATTCGCTCCAGCGCGCTCTCGATCGTATCCTGCAGCGTCGGCTTGCCCGGCTGCCGCTGCCACCCGGCGTAGTTGGTGCCGTCGTAGGCGAGCGTGAGCTTGATGGTTCGCATGACTGCGAGTCCGTTGTCCGTGGTCAGTTGTCAGTTGCAGGCGGAGTCGGTTCGAACAACTGACTACGGACCACGGACCACGGACAAAACCTACGAAGCCGCCCCGGCGGCGCTGCGAACCAACAGTTCCGCAATCTGCACCGCGTTGGTCGCCGCGCCTTTGCGAAGGTTGTCGCTCACGCACCAGAATGCGATACCGTTGCCGCCGGAAATATCTTCGCGGATGCGGCCGATGAACACTTCGTCGCGGCCGTCGCACGTCATCGGCATCGGATATTGCTTGTTCGGCAAATCATCGACGACGACGATGCCCGGGAAGCTTTGGAACAGCTTCGTGGCTTCTTCGACCGAAAGCTTCCGTTCGGTTTCGACCAGGATGCTCTCGCTGTGGCAGTTCGAAACCGGCACGCGGACGCAGGTCGGGCAGACTTGAATCGAGTCGTCGCCCAAAATCTTCCGGGTCTCGTACACCATCTTCATTTCTTCGGAGGTGTAGCCGGCGTGCTTCGGGCCGCCGATCTGCGGAATGAGATTGAAGGCGATCGGATGGGCGAACGTTTCGTACTGGTGCTGGTTGCCGGCGAGCGACGCGCGGGAGCCGGCTTCGAGGTCGCGTTGACCGGCCACCCCTGCTCCGCTCGTGGCTTGGTAACTGCTGACGACCACGCGCTTCACGTGGGCCGCATCATGGAGCGGCTTCAGCGCGACGACCATTTGCGTGGTCGAGCAATTGGGGCTCGAGATGATGCCCTGGTGATTGCGAACAGCCTCCGGGTTCACTTCCGGAATCACCAGCGGAACCTTCGGATCCATCCGCCAGTAGCCGCTTTCGTCGACGACGATGCAGCCGGCCTTCACGGCCCACGGGCAGAAGTCGCGCGCCGTTTCGTCGGGCGTGCTGCCGATGGCGATGTCGACGCCGTTGAAAGAGTCCGGCGTGAGCTCTTCGACGGTGTGCTCTTCGCCGCGGAATGTGAGCTTTTTGCCGGCGCTGCGCTTCGTGGCGAGGAACTTCACTCGCTTGGCGGGAAAGTTCCGCTCTTCGAGCATCTGACGAATCAGGGTTCCCACGGCGCCGGTAGCGCCCACGATGGCCAACGATTCAAACACGGCAAGCATCCTCAAAAAGTTTCGCAACCAGAAAGAGCCCGTTTAGCCGCCTCGCTCGCGAGGCGATGACGACGTCGGCACGCAATCCGACACGAGTAAGAGCACCGCCGACTAAGATCAGTTCGCGCTCGCTCCCTACTCGGCAATCTGCCGCCAAACGGAACCGCCCAATATACCCTCCCCTCCCCTGCCCCTTCAATTGGGGCCGGAGACGCCGCTAAGAAGGGTCGGGCAGCGCATCTTGCAGTCGATCAAAGAATTGCGTCGCTGGCCAGCTTGCGTCGGGCTCGGCAAGTCCCCGCCAAGTTAGATGCACGATTGCATACTTGCGAGGACCGTCCAATAGCTCGAAAAGGACGTCATCCGACGAACAAGAAACCGCGATCGCACGAACTCGTATTCCTTTGAGTGGGTGCCCGAGGCCAACTTCCTTAGCCAATTCACTTTCTAATTGCTTGCCTTGTTGTTGGATCGGCATCCAAGTCGAAGGCCAACGAAATGCGTCATCCATTTGGATAACTCTCAACTGCGCTCGCGATGATTTCGGTGTCAGCACACCGACCTCTTCCGCGGCTTCTTCCCCTTCGCAGCTGCCTCAGCCTTACGGTCCCACATCGTCTTGATGTAGGCCTGCGCATCCGGCGTTTTGCAGCTGGTATCCCCGTGGTCGACTTCGACCGGGCCGATGCGTTTGGCCGCGGCCAGCGCGAGTTGGCGGAGTTGCACATTGCGGCCGCCGATCGAGATCAGGGCCCCGTTCATGGCGTGGCGGGTATAGTTCGGGGCGGCGTCGATATTCTTCTCGATCGCCGCCAGGCACGTCGCAAACAGTTCGTCGAGCGGGGCATCTTCCTCGCACGGTTCGTCCGGCCCGTGGTCGTGATCGGCGTGGTCTTCGTGCAACGCCAGCACGGCCACGGTGCTCCAGCCGGCCGTGCTCAAGAGTTCGCTCTTCGCCTCGCACCACCGGCTCGCCAGCTTCCAAGCGTGGGGCGTCTGCGCGACGAAGTTGCCGACCATGCCGGCCAGACCATGGTTGTCGGTTTCCTTCCCCCACTTTTGCAGCGTCGAGCTTTTGATCGTCTCCGGATCGGCGATCATCAGGGCCAAGCTGCGGCAATCGAAGTTGCCCGTGTCCCAAAGCTGCTCGGCCAATTTTTGATCGGTCTCGATCTGCTTGGCCAGCTTGTTCAGATGCGCGAAGCTCACGCCGAACATCGGCTCGGGGATGCCGTGCCGCGCGTAGGTCTTGCGGGTCTGCGCCGTTCCGGCGGCTTTGAGATTTTTTAAAACGGCGGCGAGGTTCATCGTTGCCTTCGCGGAGTCGATGTCGTTAAGTTCATCGCCCACTATAGCCGCGGATGAATATCCGCGGTACCTCCCGCGGGTATACACCCGCGGCTATCGAGGTCGCTACGACGCCCGTCGCGTACCGCGATTCCCCTTCTTCGTCGTCGCGGGAATCGTCGCACTCCCCTCCCCTGCCCCGCCCTGCTCTTGCGGCAGTTGCCGGCCTTCGACGAGTCGCCGCGTCCAGT
>JAFLCO010000097.1 GCA_017303535.1 Planctomycetota bacterium | reverse complement strand
CGACGGCGCGGCCTTGGGCGAAGCGGAACGTAGCGCTCTGCCCGGTATCTTCGGCGGTCTGCGGCAACTGAAGCCCGACGATTGGAACACGTACGCCCGCCCGCTTCCCGTTGCGCCCGCGAAGCTCGACGCGGCGGCTCGCGGCAAACTGTGGAAGGTCGCCGGCACGCTGAAGAAGATCGAGCCGCAGGAGTTGACCGACGCCGAACTGGAGAAGATCTATCCGGCGGCGGTGGCCGACGCGCCCGATTTCAAGCTTCCTGCGACGGACGCGCGGCGCAAGTTTTTTCGCTGCGAAGTCGCGATGACCGGTCGCACGGAGCCTGCGATCGTTTACACGCTGACGGTTCCCGATCTGCTGCGCGATAAGACGACGCTCGACGAGCGTGTCGGCGTCGAAGGCGTGTATCTGAAGTCGACCGCAGCCGACGGCGCCGCACCGATTTTCGCCGCGCGGCATTTGGCATGGTACAAGCGCACGCCCCTGGGAGACCTGGGCGTCGACTACGCGCTGTACGACGGTCTGCCGGTCCGCTCACCCGATCTGGGGCCCGAGCGCGAGGCCTTGTTTCAGTTGCTCGGCGCGATGAAGAAAGTCGACTTCGCGAAGTTGCAGGAACTGACGAAGAGCGACTATTCCGTGGTGCCGCTTTTTAATAAGCCGGAATCGATGCGCGGGGAACTCGTTGCGATGGAGGGCCGCGTGCTGCGGGCCGTGCCGATCGTGCCGGGGGACGAGTTGCATCGCCGCTTCGGCGTCGCACGCTACTACGAAGTGGCGCTCGTGACCGCGGGCTCCGACGACAATCCGCTGTTGTTCAACTTGCTCGAACTACCGGCCGGTTTTCCGACCGGCGAAAACCTCAACGAGCAGGCTCGCATCCCGGGCACGTACCTTGTGACCTGGACCTATCAGCGCGATTGGACCGACGGAGAGCGCCGCGCGGCGCAAAAGGAACTCGACGAAGAGATCAAAGCCGGGCAAAAACCGGCCGACGCTAAGCTGGCGGAGAAACGTATCCAGTTCGCACCCCTGTTGGTCGGCAAGACCCTCGAATGGCTGCCGAGCCCGCAAGCGGCGGCGGCGGAAGAAGGCTTCAACTGGTGGGTCAACGGGGCCGTGGTCGCGCTGGTCGTGGTCGTGATCGCCGTCGGGTGGAGCACGCTACGGGCCGACCGCAAGGCCCGCGAGATCATGCAGCGGACCAATGCTCCGACGCCCGGCACCTCGCTGAACGACCTGCCGCTGGAATACCGCAGCAAACCCGACTTCAGCAACCTGGAAGAACAGGACCGGGCGAAGTAGGTCGCGACCTTCGAACCCTCCGGGTTCCGGCGAACCCCCGACGCTCGCGGAACTTTTTCCACGTTCCGGGGTAAGAGTTGACGCCAGCGCGCAATCCTTCCGGAGGCTTTGTCATGCGAACGGCCGTCATTGCGTTTTTATTCTCCGTCGTCGGACTGCTTGCCCTCGCCGCTCCCGCCGCCGGGCAAGAGATTCGGCACGGCAAGGTCGCGCGGTTGGATCTGGAGCAGCTTTCGATCACCATCGCCGTCGACGGCGACAAGGATGAAAACTTTCGCTTGCAAGAACGAATGCAGGTGCTCGACGTCCCGCGCGACGGCGACTTGGCGGCGCGATTCGAGCGGGCCGGCGTTAAAGCAGGGACGGCACTCTTCTTTCGGGCCGACCCCAACTCAGATTTGTTGAACGCCGTGCGCGTCGGTGAAGCGCGCGGCGGTCGAGCGCAAGGAGGGCCGGGCAATCGCGAGGCTCCGCCCGATGCGGCCCGTCGCGTGACGCCGAGCACGAAGGATTTGAAGCCGCTTACGGAACTCGGCCGCGGCAAGTATCAGGGCTTCGAAGGAGGCCTTTACCCGAACGGCGCGAACGAGCGGCCGGCCGTGCATGAAGCGGCCGGGCAGAAACTGGTGGCGCAAGTGCGGCCACTCGACGTCGACGGCAAGCCCAGCGACGCCGGAAAGATCGTCTTGCTGTCGATCGGCATGAGCAACACGTCGCAGCTCTCGCAAGGTTTCGAGTTGGCGCTGCGGCAGGCCGAAGGGCTGAGCCCGACGTTTCAATTCCTCAACGGCGCGCAAGGGGGCATGACCGCGGCGGCCATCAAAGACCCCGACGACGGCGGTCGCGGCACCCAGTACTGGCGTGTGATCGACGAGCGTTTGCAATCGTCGGGCCTATCGCGCGCGCAGGTGCAGGCCGTGTGGATCAAGCAGGCCGACGCCGGCCCGAGCCAGGGCTTTCCGCGTTACGCCGAAACTTTGCGCGACGAGCTGCGCAAGATCGTGCACGTGATCCACGACCGGTTCCCCAACTGCAAGCTCGCGTACCTCTCGAGCCGAACCTACGGCGGTTTCGCGACCACGCGATTGAACCCGGAACCGTACGCGTACGAGTCGGGCTTCTCGGTGAAGTGGCTGATCGAGGAACAACTGCAGGGCTCGGCCGAACTGAACTTCGATCCGGACAAAGGTCCGGTCCGCGCGCCGTGGCTCAGTTGGGGACCTTATCTCTGGGCCGAAGGAACGACGCCGCGCACGGCCGACGGCTTCGCCTACGCGCCGGAAGATTTCAGCTCGGACGGCACGCACCACTCGCAGCAAGGCATCCGCAAGGGTGGCGAGCAGCTGCTGAAGTTCTTTCAGAACGACTCGACGACGAAGCCGTGGGTCTTGGGGAAGTAGCGTCGCCAGACGGTAGAGGTCGTAAAACGCAGGCGGCGGGGATGAACCCCGCCGCTCGCTGATCGTTAGACTCTCTTTTCGCCTCGGCCGTCACTCGGTCGGGAAGTTGTCGAGCCGTTCTTCCAGCCAGGCCCGGCGTGAGGCGTGCTTGAGCATGAATTCGCTGTTCGGGTCGAACATGCTCGTCACTTCGCCGCTTTCGGTCGTCACATTGCGGCCCCAGGCGCCGTTGTTGCTGAGCTTTTGCACGAAGCCCAGCCACATCCGGTCGGGCGCGAGGCCGAAGAACATTTTCTTCTCCGGGTCGAACGAGTTGCCCATGAACGTCCGCGACATCGGCGCCAAGTGCATGCCGAAGCAGATGAACATCACGGCGACCCAGCCGACGATGCCGGCCACGGCCGCGCCGCCGAAGTTGTTGACCGGCGGATGAAAGCGCACGCGAAACCGCGACAAATTCAGCCCGATGGCGCGGAGCAGGATGAACACGGCCGCGAACACCAAGCCCAGGGCGATGATTCCCCAATAGTGCAGCAGCGATGGAACGATCCCGGTGAGCAGCATGGCGACCGGTTCGAAGTAGTTCGTCGCCACGAGCGCGGCCGTTACGGCGCTGAAGAGCGTAATGAGGTTGCTCCAGAGCCCGTCGCGGAGCAGGCTCCCGAACACGGCGACGAGAATGATGACGAGAAAGTAGTCCATGGTTTTCCGTCGGCGGTAGGCAGTGGGCGGTCGGCAGGATGTGAAACGACGATCAACTTCTACTTCTTCGCGGCCGGCGGTCGCGGGGCGGCCGCCGGAGCCGCGGCGGGTGCGGCCGGAGCGCCTTCTCGTAGCACGCGCTGCAATTCTTGAATCGACGTCGTGCCTTTGACCACCTGCAGCAGCCCTTCTTCTTCCATCGTCTTCATGCCCGCCTTACGCGCGGCGGCCCGCAGGGCTTCGAGCTTCGGTTGGGTAAGCAACGTCTGGCGAACCGTGTCGTCGACGACGAGCAATTCAAAGAGCGGGATCTGGCCTTTGTAGCCCCGGCCGCTGCAATTGCCGCAAACTTCCTGACGCGGCTGCGTCGGCGTGCGGAAGAACGCGGGCACCTTGTCGGCCGGGATGCCGAGCTTCTGCAAGATCGCCGGCTGCGGCGGGTAGGCTTCTTTGCAGTTGTCGCAAAGTTTGCGGACCAGCCGCTGCACGATCACGCCGGCGATCGCTTTGCCGTACGCCTTCAGCGGCACCTTGGTTTGCACGGCCGGCACCAAGAGCGCTTCGGCCGCTTCCTTCGCGCGGCAAAACGTGACGACGAGCTTATCTTCCGTCGACGCTTCGTCGCAGAGCAGGGCGGCCGATTCGGCGTTGACCATGTCCGGCACGATCAGCACGTCCGGGAATTGGCGAATGATGCCCGGCAGTTTCGACATCGGCGTCTCTTGCGCGAGGCTGTCGTAAAACGTGACCGGGACGTTTTCGACTTGGATGTCTTTGTTCTGCTCGTCTTCCAGCGCCATGGCGCTCCGCGTAAAGCGGTCGATCGCCGCTAAGCAGGCCGTGCTCAAGCTCGTGAGCCCGCCGGCAGGCGGCGCGGCGATGACGACGAGCCCCTGCTTGCGGTTCATCAACTCTTGCAGGTCTTCCTGCATCTTCTGCCGCATGCCCAGTTCGCCGATCCGCCGCTTGTGAACGAGGATATCTTCAAACTGGATCAGCACCCGTTCGCCGGTCTTGGTGCCTTGGCTGGTAAACTTGCACAAGGCCGTGTGCTTGGTGAACTCGTCGAACGCCGTAAACTCCCCGTGCTGCCGCGTGCGACGATCGTCGGGCTTCAAGCCGCAGACGGTCTTCATCGTCGCCAGCGCCGGATCGCCGATCTGCCGATGCATCGGTTCGGCGTCGAGCCACACGCCGTCGACCAGGAACTTGATCGCCACGGCTTCGGCCGAGTAGTCGAGCATGATGCCCGTGGCTTGCGTCTCGAACGAACGGTGCAGGATGCCGCAAGCCGCTTGAAAGCCGGGCGTCGCGCGGGCCGCGATTTCGCGCTGCTGCTTCTCCGCCGGCGTCTTCGCGTTGCGGGCGTTCAGCACCACGGGGCTGACCGGTCCCGTCTTCGGTTTGGAGTCGATCTTCACGCCGACCTTCGCGAGTTGCTCGGCCAGCACTCGGCGAATGTGCACGCTCGTGAACACCTTGTCGTCGTCGGTCGCCTTCTTGTTGCGGAAGCCGACGTAAGCGAACAGCGGTCCGACGTAGCTCAAGAGCAGCAGCGGAAAACCGGCGATCCAATACCACGGCAAGAACCATTGCAGGATGAACGCCGCCGCGAAGGGAAACACGACGATCGAGTTCCACTTCAAATACGGATACTTATGATGCTGCGCGTCTTGGTTGACCCAATCGCAACTGCGAATCCACAGCAGCAACAGCACCACCGACACGAGAATCTTCGGGATGCTGAGGTAGTAGCCCTGTCCGTAATTGAAGTTCTTCAGCGTGAACTGCTCGGGATACTCATCGCCGACCCAAATCGGCCACGTCGCCGCGGGGGCCCCGGCATCGGCCGATGCGGCGTCGGCGGCGGCGGGCGCGGCTTTGTTCTGCGCGAAGGCGGGCGCGGCCATGCTTGCGGCGATCAAGCACGGCAAAAAGAGGGCGATGCGAAATCGGGGCATTAGAGAATACCGGGTTGGGCGACGTTGATGCCTTTGAGAGCCATCTTGAGGGCGTCGACGTTCGGCGCCACCTCAAACGCGGTCGCGCGATCGATCAGATCGCGGTCCACGAGACTCTTCAAACTCATGGTGAAATCCTGCATGCCTTCCTTTTCGCACATGCGAATCGCGTCGGCGAGCTTTTCGTCCTTCTCTTCCAAAATCAGTTTGCGCACGATCGAGTTGAACGTCATGATCTCGACGGTCGGCACCCGCCCCACGCCTTCCTTGATCGAAGGCAAGAGCTTCTGCGCGACGATCGCCTTCATATTCATGGCGATCGCGCTGCGCAGCGACGGGTGCATCGCCTGCGGAAACAAGTCGAGAATACGGCCGATCGTCGACGGCGCGCTCGAGGCGTGGATCGTGCCGAACACCAAGTGCCCGGTTTCCGCGGCGTGAATGGCCGTGAGAAACGTCTCTTCATCGCGCATTTCGCCCACGAGCATGATGTCGGGGTCTTCACGCACCGCGTGCTTCATGCCGATCTTGAAGTCGACCACGTCCATGCCGATTTCGCGCTGGTTGATCAGGCACTTCTCTTCCGTAAACACAAACTCGATCGGGTCTTCGAGCGTGAGGATGTGCTTGCGGTAGTTCTGGTTGACCCAGTTGAGCATGCTGGCGATCGTCGTGCTCTTGCCGGAGCCCGTCACGCCGGCCAAGAGCACCATGCCCTGGTGATACTTGCAAAGTTCGACGACGCCCGGCGGCAGGTACAGTCCTTCGAAGTTAGGAATCGTCCGGTTAACGCGCCGCGCCACCAGCCCGACGTGCCCGAGTTGCGTGAGCAAGTTCACGCGGAAGCGCCAAGCCTCGCCGTCGACGTCGACTTGGTACGCGAAGTCCGCGCCGCCGGTCTCGTTAAAGATCTTGCGATTGCGGTCGCTCATCATGGGGAAGCAGAGCTTCACCATTTCTTCGTCGTCGATCGGCGGACGCGTGAGCGGGCGCAACTCGCCGTTCACGCGCACGATCGGCGGCCGGCCGACCTTCAGGTGCAAGTCGCTTCCTTTGAGCTTCACCAGCGCGCGAAAGAGCTTGTCGACCTCGAGATCGACCTTCTTGGCGATAAACCGTTCTGCATCAGCGTCGACGACTGCCATGAATTTCTTTTTCGTTTAACAGGAGAACTCGGCGACTCGCCGCGTGTTTCATCCGCAGGGATTTGTGCGCCTTCGTTCGTGTTTGATATTTCAACGCGCCCGTTTAGCCGCATCGCTTGCGATGCGCGCCCCGCGGACTTTTCAGCAATCCTATATTCTGACGCAAACGCCGCGGGCCGCCATCGCTCGTTTGGCGGCCGGTATCGTGTATTCGCCGAAGTGAAACATCCCGGCCGCGAGCACGGCGTCGGCATGTCCCAGGAGCACCGCATCGGCCAAGTGGTCGGGCGTGCCCGCTCCGCCGCTGGCGACGACCGGAATACCGACGGCGTCGCTCACGGCCCTGGTGATTTCCAGATCGTAGCCTTGTTTCGTGCCGTCGGCATCCATGCAGGTGAGCACGATTTCGCCGGCCCCCAGTTCTTCGACCCGGCGAGCCCACTCGACGGCCTCAAGCCCGGTCGGCACCCGGCCGCCGTTGATGTGCACTTCCCACACTTCCCGGCCGTCGCGCATCACGCGCTTCGGGTCGATGTTCACGACCGTCGCACAGCTGCCGAACTTATCGCTGATCTCGCGAACCAGCTCAGGCGTGCGAACCGCCGAAGAGTTGATCGAAACCTTCTCGGCCCCGGCTTGGATCAGGCCGGTCGCATCGTCGATGGTGCGGATGCCGCCGCCGACGGTAAACGGCATGAAGATCGTCTCGGAGACCTTGCGGACGACCTCGAGCATCGTGGCCCGCCCTTCGTGGCTGGCGCAAATATCAAGGAACACGAGCTCGTCGGCCCCTTCGGCTTCATAGCGAGCCGCCACGGCGACCGGATCCCCGGCGTCGCGAAGTTCCAAAAACTTCGTCCCTTTGACCACGCGGCCACGGTCGACGTCGAGACAGGGAATAAGGCGCGTTGCCAACATGTCGGAGGCGACCGGGACCTGACGGGCGAAGCGAGTGAGACGCAGGAAATGCGCGCAAGACGTGGAGCCGACTAGGTTTCCCCAGCCGCCCAAAGTAACAACTTTTAACTGTAAGCTCCCCAAAACAGCCGGTCAACCGTGCGAAACTGCCGCCGCACGAAGCGAAAAAACATGATCGGAACCGATCACTAATGACCGTTTAGCCGCCTCGCTCGCGAGGCGGTTTTGCGTTGGAGCGCGCCTTTGGGATAGCTAAACTTAGCGGGGCGGCGGCTCCCGCTTGGAGGGCAAGCGGGAGCGGTTGCACGAAGCAGACGAATGGATGCCGCACCGATGATTCCCGAGTGGTTCGTCCTTTCCAACAATCAACCGGTCGGTCCCTACACGCAAGAGCAACTCCTCGGGTTGATCCAGCAAGGAAGCGTCGCGGCGTCCAGCTATGTTCGCCGTCTCGATGGCCCTTGGGTTCTGGCCGGCCAAGCCTATGCGCTGTTAGCTACCCAAGCCATGCCGCCGCCTATCCCCGCCGAGGTCATTTCTCCCGGTCCGGCGATTTCATTGCCGCAAACCGTCGCGTCGTCTTCGACTACTCGCTACCCGCGAAAAAAATCTGGCTCATTTGTCAGCACGATCTTGTTCGTCGCGATGGTGCTCATCGGCGGCGCGGCCGGCATTTATGTCGCCAAGACGTACGTTCTGCTCCCGCAACAAGCGGCCCAGCAATCGCTCGAGCCCGAAATTATCGTCATCCCGGCTCCGCAACGGCCTGCTGTTGCAACGCTTCCCGACGATCGAACACGGGGCAAGGTAGCCCCGCCGTCCGTCGTGGAGCCGCGACCCGCCGTCCCTGAGCCGCGCATTACCGGTAGCATCCCGCCGCGCATCATTGAACCTTCAAATCCAAAGGCCGATCCCGCGGTGGAAGCTTGGCGTACAAAAGCCGTAGCGATGCTTCGCCGTCGGGATGAAATACGCAGTGAAATTGAAAACGCTGCGCCGAGTCTGCAGCAGTCCCTGGATGAGCAAACTCTGCTTCAAGGCGAGTTCGGCGAACTCAAAGAGCAACCTCGCAACTTTGGCTTTGCGATCAGTAAGGCAATCGGAGATCGCAACGCTTTGACACAGGCCCTTCCCCTGTCAAACGACCCAGGAATTGCCTCACAAATATCGCAACTTAATTCTGGAATCGCTGATCTTCAGGCGAGGAAAGCGGCAATTGATGAGAGGCAGAGGTTGCTCCAGCCGAAGCTCGCGCAGGCTTCCGCCGCCGCTTTGTCGAAGCAAAATCGGCAAAATCGGTTGCTCGCCGAAGCCGATCGCTTGCGGGCGGAATTTCTTTTCCATGCTCATCCGGCCGTTATCAAGCCGCCGGCCGTATTGGCCGAAGCCGTAAGGCTTTTTGGCGGTTTGCAAGCGAAGTCCGAACCGCTCGATAAGGGATGGGGACTTTTTGGTCAGGCTTGTATCGCCCTGGTCGGAGACGACCACAAAGCGGCCGAGCAGAAGATCACGGAGGCGATAAATGTGCTGCCCAATGAAGCCGCATTTCGCGCTTTGCGAGGCAGTTGGCTGGCCCGCGTCGATCGTATCGACGAGGCCGTGACCGACGCCGTCGAATCGTTCAAAGCGCATCCGGAGAACTGGTCGGTCAATTTTTTCGGCGCGCAGGTTTACTTGCGTCGCGGGAATTTCTTGAGCTTGAAGTTGGCCGAAACGCGGTTGAAGAAATGCCGCGAACTCGACCCGCAAGGCGTGCTCGCGCCGATCGTGATGTCGCTCATGAAGTCGGCGTCGGCGGAAGAGAAGTTCCTGAACGCGAGCTACGCCTTAAAGCTCGCTCACGAAGCATTCGATCTGGAAGCATCGCATGTGACGCAATTCACCCTAGCCCTGGCTTTCGCCGAGAACGGTAACTACGCCGACGCACTTCGCCACGCGCAGGAAGCGATTAAAGCCGCCGACCTGGAAACGGCCGGCTGGTACGGCCAATGCTTGACACTGCTCGAAGCCAAAAAGCCGGTACGCATCGACTGGAAGCAGTTCGACCTCTGGCAGTTTTCGTACTGAACGGAAACCAAGCCCTCGTCAGGCTTTCGCGAAGTCAAAACACGAGGGGTTCGAGGTACATGACGCCGTTGACTCGCCTAACTCGAACACTGGCCGTCGCTATCCCCGTCGCCCTGGTCGTCGCGGTGTTCGGCGTGCGCGAGGCGAATGCGGCCGCGAAGCCGAACATTCTTTTCATCGCCGTCGACGATCTTAACGACTGGGTCGGCTGCCTCGGCGGTCATCCGCAAGCGCGCACCCCCAATCTCGATCGACTGGCTCGCTCCGGCGTGCTGTTCACCAACGCCCACTGTCCGGCCGCGTCCTGCAATCCTTCCCGCACGGCCGTCCTCACCGGGATCTCTCCCGCCGCGTCGGGCCAGTACAAGAACACGCAGGCCATGCGGAGCGTGCTGCCCGCCGCCAAGTTGCTCCCGGTGCTGCTTCGTGACCACGGGTACACGCCGCTGGGCTCGGGAAAAATTCTACACTACTTCATCGATGCCCCGTCGTGGGACGCCTACTTCCCCGAAGCCGAGAAGGAAAACCCTTTACCGCGGACGATCTATCCGAAGAAGCGCCCGTTGTCGCTGACCCGCGCGGGCGATTGGCAGTACGTGGAAACCGACTGGGGGCCGCTGGACGCCGACGACGAATCGTACGGCGGCGACACGCTCGTGGCCCGTTGGGTCGGCGAGCAGTTGGGCCGCAAACACGAGCGACCGTTTTTTCTCGCTTGCGGTTTCTATCGTCCGCACGAACCGTGGTTCGTTCCCAAGTCTTACTTCGACCCGTTCCCGCTCGAATCGATTCAACTCCCCGTCGGGTACCGAGAAGACGACGTCGCGGATCTGCCGCCCGAAGGAGCGCGGCTCGCGCGCAACCGATACTTCGCGCACATCCGCCAAGAGAAACAGTGGCGACAAGGCGTTCAAGGCTACCTCGCCGCGATCGCCTACTTCGACGCGATGCTGGGACGCGTACTCGGCGCCTTGGAGAACGGCCCCAACCGCGACGACACCATCGTCGTGCTGTGGTCCGATCACGGCTGGCATCTCGGCGAGAAGGAGCATTGGCAGAAGTTTACTGCGTGGCGAGCTTGCACGCGCGTGCCGCTCGTCGTGCGCGTGCCCAAGGGTTGCGCCGCATTGCCGAACGGAACCACGCCGGCGACATGCGATCGGCCGGTGAGCTTGCTTTCGATTCTGCCGACGCTCTTGCAACTGGCCGACGCGCCGCCGCACAAGGCCTGCGAGGCGCCTTCGCTGGTACCGCTTTTGAAGCAGCCTGACGCCGCTTGGAACCATGTCGCCGTGACGTACCTCGACCGCCCGGGAAGTTTTGGGCTCAGCACGGACCACTGGCGGTACATTCGCTACGCCGGCGGCGGCGAAGAGCTTTACAACATCGCCGACGATCCACATGAATGGACCAATCTCGCGGGCAACCCGGCGTTTACCGACAAGCTGGCCGAACTTCGCAAACGAGCGCCGACGCACTTCGCCCCGCTCGTCGAAACGAAGTGAACGCGCGAAGGGGTGGGACTACGGCAGTCGGAGCTACGGATTGATGTCGGCGTCCGTTAACGACGCCGCGCCGAGCTTTTCGATCGGGTCGCGGGTGCCGGGGTGCATGGGGTTGTCGTCCGTCGTCATGAGCTTCGCGTAAACGTAGTAGTCGATCGTGTCGCGTAGGGACTGCACGTTCTGGCCGACGTAGGCGACGTTGATCAGGCCGGGATGCCGGCTCGACGGCCGGGCGAAGCGGATGTCTTGGCCGTCGCCCTCGCCGGTCCGTTCGTTCAAGTGCAACGCCGGCGACAGCGGCCGTTTTCTCAGTTGGCCGTCCGGCCCGACGATGTCGGCCGACCACGTCGCCCCCAGATTCACCTCAGCCCGCCGCCAATCGTCGGCCGAGTCGCGGTCGGCATCGAGCGTGTAATCGCCGGCATCGACGTTTTCGGTCACCATGATGATCTTATCTTTGGGACGCCGCATCCGATCGAACCGAGTCACGATCTTCGGCGGCCGGCGTTTGGCGTCGGTCGTCACTCGCGGGTCGTCCGTGTATCGATCGAGGAAAACGCCATTCGCCTGCCAGTCGCGAGGGATGCCGGGCACCTCGGCGCCGTCCGGGCCTGCGGAGTCCGGCGAAGCTTTAGAAATCGGCGCATCGGTCAGGCCGGTGTTGACGACATAGCTGATCGGCGTGCCGGACTTTTGGGTCGCCGGATCGTTTGGGCAGACGAGCATGTCGATATAAAGTTTCGTCGACGTAGTCGGCGACTCGTCAGGTTGCCGAACATCTACCGGCGTGCGGACTTTTTGCCACTGTTCGTAAAGCGACTGTCGATCAATGTCCGTGAGAATTTCGACCGTCCAACTCACAGGCGTCGCTTTGCCGCTTTCCGGATCGATGTACAGGGAGCCGTCTTTGCGATTGAGTGTGTTGATGTAGCCGGGCAAACGACCGCCGTTGCGATTGGCGTAGCTGAACAGCGACTTAGCAAGATTCGACAGATTGTTGCGACAGGTGTTCTGAAAGCTATTTGTTCGAGCGGACTGAACGCCGCCGAGCATCGATAACAAAAACGCCGAGCCGACAATGCCGATCGCGATAACGACGAATAAATCCAACCGCGAGAAGCCGCGCCGAGCGGCGGGCCGAAAAGAAGTGCGGGCCACGAGAGAATCTCCGCGATGCGCTGCCCCGCCACTTAACATCGCCGCCCCGTCGCGGGAGTCAAGCGAAATGCGACAAGACTTAAGACGTAGGACCGAAGACTAAAGATTTCAGACGTCAGACGATAGACCGGAGACGGGAAGGGCGGCGGGTTCATGGGGCAGGTGATGGTGGGTTTGGCAATCGGCGAGTTCCGAGCGACGGGTCGCGTCGCGACCCTACGATGGTAGCCGGGCGTTTCAACGCCCGGTGTTCGGCGATGTTCGACGGCCCTCGTCGCGTAGCGACGATTGAATCCGAACGTCGTGCGTCGCGACGCGACGCAAATCGCGCATGACATCGAACAAATTCCGTGGGTTAAAACCCACGGCTACCATCGAACGATCGCTACGCGATCGATCAGAAGGACCGATCGTCCCCGCTTCGCGGTAGCCGTGCCGTCAGTCGTTTGACGTCACCCTCATCCGCCGCTTCGCGGCATTCGCCTCCGGCAGGAGGCGACAAGCAAACAGTCTCCCGGAGGGAGAAGGTTCAGTAGTTTGTTTCTCTCCGTCCCCTCAGTCCCCGTCTGCAAGTCTCCCCAGTCTCCTTCGTCTGCACCCCAAAATCTCCTCCTCATCCCCCTATCTCCCTCGCATTCCGCTCGGCGTCTTCGCGGCTTGGCGTCTTTGCGCGAGACTTTCTCTGCCGTCGAAATCGCGTGGCCAAAAGCAAGGCGATTCTTGGCCGATGGGCGCGAATTAGCAAAATAGTCGCCGGCCAAAAACTTCCTTGAACGGATTCCTCGATTTGCTAAGTTGCGGAGTGGCGCGGAGGGCGACGAACAGGGAGAAAACAGCGATGGAAAATCGACGTAAGTGCTCGAAGATTTTGGAAAAATGGAAACAACTTACGTCGATCGCGCTGCGCGCAAGTGCGTGCATCGCCGGCCGGTTTGCACGCACGACATACTTTGGAATTAAAGGTGCGTGCAACGAGTCCGCAGTTGCACGCAGTGGCCAAAAACCGGTCGACGTAAGTGTGGCCAAAAAAAGTTTTTTGCCGCTGGACTTACGGCGATTCTCGGACGTCGGACTTCAGAAGTCAGCCGTCAGCCGCGGGAACTGTGGCGACTTGGGGAAGTCCGCCCTAAAGCCCAGGGACCTCCGGTCCCTGGGACCCGGCCGACGAGGTTCCATCAAGAATGGCCGACAGTTGCGATTCTCCCAGGGACTGAAGTCCCTGGGCTTTACGGAGGAGCATCGGAAAGCCGCGGCTCGCCGCTTACCGGATCGCCAACTCTTCCGTATGGAGCGACGCTTGCCAGCGGCGTTCCAGGTCGGCGATGCCGTCGATCGCGTAGGTGGAGCGAAGGGCCGCATCGTATCCGTACGACGCGGCTTGCTTCAAAAAGGCCGAAAACTCGGCCGGCGTGCGGAACTGAATCAGAAACCGCACCAGCGAGGCGCTCTGTCCGTAGAACGCCGTGATCCGTGTCGCGTCGGGATACTCCGTGTAGCCGAGCATCTCCGCCAAACGAAACTGCGATCCGCGGGCCGCGGCCGCGCGGAAGTCGGCGTCGTGCCGCTGTTGCTTCTCGGTCGGATCGGCCAAGATCGCCAAGCCTTCTTCGGCCCAACGCGCCGGCGGATAGCCGCCGATGCGATCGGCCAACAGCACGTGAATCAACTCATGGGCCAGCGCCCCGTAGAACCAGTTCTCGCGCTCGCCGCGAATATCGACGCGCCGCGTCACCACGCGATGCTCGCGCGTCTGAATCCAAGAACTGCCGAGCGTTCGCTCGCCGCCGGGGACCGCTTGCAAGTAGGTGTCGCTCGCGCCGTGGATCACGAGCAAGCAACGCGGCGTCCAACGGGCAACCGATTTCTGTTCCGCTGCGTCGACCGCAGCCGAACCTTCGCCAAACCACTTCGCCCTCAGTTCGGTCAGCAGGGTCTCGCATTGTTCGCCCAACGCGACGAGTTCGTCGTCGCTCAGGGCCGCTTGCACCACGAAGTTAGCCGTCGTCGTCGACCGCCATCCGCGCGGAAGCGCCGCGGCTTCGGCCTGCCCGACCGTTGCCGCCGTCAAAACAAACAACGCCGGCGAAACAAGAAAACCGACGACCGCCCCGAACGTGCCGATCCGTCGGACGCGCGGGACGAGTTGTCGGTCTGCGAGATCCAATGCCGTACCCTTCATCACACTGCTTCGCCGCGCGGCAACCGCATGTCCCTGCGGTGCTCACGAGCAAAGGCGATTCGGGGCATAAACACATGTTGTGCCGCGAGGCGCGGTCGCCACTCGACCGAAGTGGTCGTGGCACACGCAAGGGTATGGCGTGTATGAGGTTAAGAATCCGCCATGCGGCTCCGCGCATTCGGCTTTACACCCATGCTAGCTGCCCGAGTTATCGGCACGCGTGCTGCGCGCGGTTGCAGCAGACGTCTGCCGGAGGCCGGTCAACTTTGCTCGTGATTAACTTGCACGGTATCCTTGAAGCATGGCCACGAATCTCAATCCGCAGAACGAACAATTCATTCAACAGGCGTTGGCCGCCGGGCGATTCCCTGACCGAGATGCTCTGATTAATGCAGCCGTCGAGTCGCTTTCGGGTGAGTTAGTCGATCGCGATGAGAAGCATCGATCTCTCGTAGAAGCCGCGATTGATGAAGCGGACCGACAAGGCACGGTGCCTTGGAATCCGGAATCTATAATGCGACGGGGCGCCGAACAAATTCAGCGGACTTCGGCAAAGCAGTAATCGATGCCCCGCTTTGAGTTGAGTCCGCTCGGCGATCAAGATCTCGTCGATATCTACGCGTACATCGCTCAAGATAGTCCGACCCATGCGGCGACGATGCTCGTCTCGTTCGAAACGCTGTTCGGCAAGTTGGCCGGGCGACCGACGCTGGGCGAACGTTTTGAAGTTCGTCGTTCCGGAGAGGTTCGACGGACGTTCTTGGGGAGCTACGTCATCTACTTCCGAGCGACGTCGTACGGCGTCGAGATTCTGCGGGTGCTTCACGGAGCCCGCGACTACGAGAAACTGATCTAGCGCCGCACGGCCTACGATCCGAACGGATCAGGATCATCGACCGGAACATCGGCGTAACCGCGCCGGGCTTCGACGACGACGCGGGCCTTCGGCAGCGAGTTCAGGAAGACTTTGCCGTAGCGTTTCGTACGGACTCGCGGGTCGAGAATCACCACGCTGCCGGAGTCGCGAGCCGTACGGATCAGCCGGCCGAAGCCTTGCTTGAGCTTGAGCACGGCTTCGGGAAGCGAGTAGTCCATGAACGGATTACCGCCGGCCGCTTTGATGGCCTCGAGCCGGGCCTCGAGCAGCGGCCGATCGGGCACGGCGAACGGCAGCTTCGTGATGATCACGGTTTGCAAGGCGTCGCCCGGAACGTCGACGCCTTGCCAGAAGCTGTCAGTGCCGAGAAGCACGCCGCGCGGGTTCTCTTTGAACTTCTCGATCATCGTCGAGCGCGGCATGCCGTCGGCTTGCGAGTAGAGGGCGAAGTCGTTTTTGGCCAACCACGGCGTGAGCCGGGCCGCCGTTTCGCGGAGCATTTCGTAACTGGTGAAGAGTACGAAAGCATGGCCGTCGCTGCGCTCGACGTAGCGTTCGATCATCTCGACCGATGCGCTGAGGTAGCCGCGCGCGTCGGCCGTCGGGTCGGGCATCCCTTCCAGCAGCACGATTTGGGCCTGCTTCGCATAGTCGAACGGGCTGCCGAGTTCGAGCGCATCGACCTGCGTGAGCCCGACGCGAGCTTTGAAATAATCGAAGGCGTGCGGGTCGGCGTCGTTGCGCGTCGTCGCGGGCCGCACGGCCAGCGTGGCGCTGGTCATCACGACGCTCGGCACCTGCTGAAACAGGTGTTCGCGCAGCAGGGCGCCGACGTCGAGCGGCGCGGCGTTGAGCGTGGTCCGCGGCCGACGACCTTGCGTGGTATCGATCCAATACACGCCGCCGGCCAGGGCCTGATTGCACCAAGCTTCGACCGACCCGGAGAGCGCGAGCAACCGCTCGCCGGCCGCTGCGAAGTTTTGCTTCTCTTCGGCTTCCTCGACGTTGTCGCCCGTCCGCCGCACGAGCTTGGCGAGCTTCACGAGCGCCGGCGAGAGCGTATTGGCGAAGGCGTCGGCATGACGCACTCGGCCATTGCCCGAGGCATGCCGGTTGCGCCACTCTTGCGCACTTTGGAAGAAGTCGTCGGCCGCGAATCGGCATTCGAGCACCGTCTGCTCGGCGTCGGCGGCTCCTTGATTGACGAGCAAACCGCGATTCGTGCGGTCGTTGTAAAGCTTGTTGAGTTGATACTCGATCTGGCTCGACGACACGCCGATCCCCAAATGGTCGCCCGCCACGGCTTCGAGCGTATGGGCTTCGTCGAATACGACGGCGTCGTACTCCGGCAAGATGCCGGCGCCTTGCATGCGCAACGCCAAATCGCTGAAGAAGAGCGCATGGTTAACGATCAGCAGCTGCGCGTTGGCCACACGCCGGCGAGCCCGATAGTAGAAGCAGTGTTCGTAGGTCGGGCAGGCGCGGCCCATGCAGTTGGTATGTTCGCTTTGGACTTCGTCCCAAACTTGGGGCATGGGGCGGAAATCGAGATCGCTGAGCGAGCCGTCGCCCGTGTCTTGCGACCAACTGCTGATCGTGCGGAGGTGGTCGAACTCTTCGTCTTCGCGGTAAAGCGAACTCGCACGGCGAATGGCGCTTTGCATCCGTCGCAAGCTCAGGTAGTTGCTGCGGCCCTTGACGAGCACCGCCGAGAATTCCAGCGGAATCACGGCGTTCAAGAGCGGGATATCTTTCTCGATGAGCTGCTCTTGCAAGCTGATCGTGTGCGTGGAGATGACGATCCGCTTGTGGCGCGGTTCGCCGTCGCCGGAGTCTTTCCCTTGGCCTTGAGCCGTTTGATCTTGGGCGACGCTGAGAATAGCCGGCACCAGATAGGCGAAGCTCTTGCCGACGCCCGTACCGGCCTCGACGACGAGATGTTTCCGCTCGGTCAGCGCTCGTTCAACGGCCGCGGCCATCGCCAGCTGCTGCGGTCGTTCTTCGTAATGCTTCAGCCGCGCCGCGATGCGACCGGTCGTCCCCAAGATTTCCGCGGCGGTGAGCATTCCGTTCCTTCAAGCGTCGCGCGATGGCGACGGCTAAACAATCCGTTGTCGTGCGAGTTAGCCCTGTCGAGCCAACTAGCGCGGCTTCCCCGGCCCGATGATTCCTTCGTCCGGGCTGCTGGCCGTGGCGTAGAGCTTCTTCGGAATGCGGCCGGCGAGATACGCCAGCCGGCCGGCACTGGTCGCCATGCGCATGGCCCGCGCCATCGCGCGGGCATCTTTGGCATGGGCGATGCCCGTGTTGAGCAGCACGCCGTCGACGCCGAGTTCCATCGCAAACGTCACGTCGCTGGCGGTCCCGACGCCCGCATCGACGATTACGGGATACGTCGGGTCGCCGTCCTTCAGATACTCCAGGCAAATCCGAATGTTGTTCGGGTTCAACACCCCTTGGCCGGAGCCGATCGGGCTGCCGGCGGGCATTACGCTTACGGCGCCGGCCTGTTTCAGCCGGCGGGCCGTGATCGGATCGTCGGTCGTGTAGCAAAGCACTTGAAAGCCCTCGGCGACGAGCCGCTCCGTGGCTTCGACCGT
>JAFLCO010000096.1:7022-18130 GCA_017303535.1 Planctomycetota bacterium | reverse complement strand
TCGCCATCTTGACCTTGAGATGCAGGCGACCGATCGTATGGCCCCGTTTGACGACGTCGAACGTCAGTTCATCGTTCAGCAAGAATTCCATCGCGGCATCGAGCCGATCGTCGACCACCGCCGGCTCGACAACGCTCCCCTTCTCCGGTCGGGCCTGCGCAAAGAAAACGTCGCCGCATCGGAACCGAGCGAAGCTGAAAGGGAGCGTGCCCGCATCGACTTGCTCTGTCGCTTGCACGTGAATATGCAGATGCGGTTGTGGCGAGTAACCGGAGTTGCCGCAGAGGCCGAGCAATTGTCCGCGGTCGATCTGCTGCCCAACTTTTACGCCGATCGATTCCGGCGCAAAGTGCGACAACTCGACGTAGAAACCGCGCTCGTCGAGCACGATAACGTGGTTACCCCAATTGTGCGTTTTATCGACGCGGCCCACCGGATTGTCGGGCAGGTCGCTGACGACTTTCACCACGCGTCCGCGGCACGGCGAGAGGACCGGTTTGCGGTAGCAGAGGTAGTCGCGGAGTTGCGAGCCGTCGCCCGCGTGCGTGCGGCCATCTTCGCCGGTGATGACGAAATCGTATGCGTAGCGCCAAGGGCCTTGATGCGTCCACTCGTCGTCGAAGCCTTGCCAGACGGTCCAACCGCCGAAAAACGGCAAGGTCAACGTGCGGCCCGCTTCGCAGAAGCGCCGGCGACCGGCGATGTCGTTCTCCATCGTCTCTTCCGGCGTCGTGCCGATAACGCGTGCCAAACCGGGAAACTGATGCACGCCGAGAGCATAAAGAACTCCGAGCGTCACGACGTTAAACGGCAACGTGTAGGCCGGTACCGCGAAGAAGTAGCCGAATACCTGCACGGCGTCGACCAGCACGATCGACAGCATGACGCCGGCTGCGGCGATCAGAAAGCTGGTTCCGGAGGGCACGAGAAACACGCCGCCTACGGCCATCGCAATAAGTAGGAAGTTGAAGCTGTAAACGTCGAGATAGGCCTGTTCAAAGCTGTCGAGCAGGCAACCTCGCAGCGATGTTCCGAGGTAGTAACCGGCGACGGCCAGACCGAACAGAATCCGCGATCGGACCAAGAGCAGCAAGCTAAACATGGCCCCGATTGCCACGCTCGGCACAAAGACGATCGCACCGAGCGCTTTGCAGAACCCGACGATCACGAGCGGCAGCCCGAAGTCGTCGGAAAGAAGCTCACCGAGCTTACGCGGGTTCACGCCCAGACTCGAGTAGCGCAAGACCGCCGTGTGCATGATCGCGCTACCGACCACGAACGGCAAGCTGAGCGCCGGGAGGTTAAAGTACGTGCGGAAGACGTGAACGATGGCCGTCGTGAGAAGAAACGTCAGCACGCCGCCGGCGGCGATCAACAGGGCCGACGACCACGACCACGGAAGCGTGGCACCGAGCGAAAGACCGACGAGCAGCGGATTGTAGGTGTAGTAACCCGACTGCAACGCTCGAGCGTCCATGCGAATCAGCCGCGCGAAGCCGTACGCCGCCGCAACGGCCAACAGTCCCGCCGCGCCGATGCGCCAGTTCAGCAGCGTGCCGACGACGAGCACGAACCCGACGGCCGCGCGGCTGAGAAAGAAAATCTCCGCGTAGCTGCGGACGATGCCTTGAGCGGCGGCCGCGGTGGAGCGAACAAGCTTTGAGATACGGTCGAACATGATGGTGTCATCCGAAGCGAGCGTCGAGCCGGAGCGTCGATGCGTCGGCCAATCAAAACGCGTATCTCGCGCTCTTACGCTTCCCGTTCCAGTTCACGTTGAAAGGCCGCTTGATCGAGTTCCGGAATCAGTCGCAACGGCAGCACTTCGCGGCGTTCGATATCACTGAGGTCTTCATGCCGACGAATGAGTTCGACCTCGCCCGTCTCCGAGACCAGCACGACGTTCGGGCGGTACTCGATGAATTGAAGCCATTGAGTGTTGTTGTAGGCGCCGACCGGCGAGAAGATCAGCCGGTGCCCACGCTCCAGCGGCGGCAGAGAGAGGCCGTCGTCGATGGCGTCGATGTTCATGCACATCGGGCCGTAAATGACGCTGTGCTCGTTTGCGCCAGACACGTCGCGATCGACCTCGACGTGGAACTTGTACCAGAACGAGGTGAACAGCAGATTGATGCCGGCGTCGGCCACGTAAGCTCGTGTGCCGTCGGCAAGCCGCTTCGTCGCCTGAACGGTCGTGATCAGATAGCCCGCCTCGTCGACCATGGCTCGACCGGCTTCGACGACCAGCGTCGGAAAATGCCCGGGCCTCAGCGAGTTGCGAAGTGCGTCGCAGATCTGTTCGGCGTAATCTTCGATTGTAGGCACGGAGACGTCGGGCGAAAGGTACGTCCCTTTCAGCTTGCTCCGCGAGGCAAACCCGCCGCCGATGTCGAGCGACTCAATCTCGTAGCCGAAAGCCGCCTGCACTTGGTAGGCGAACGCGACGAGTTTCTCGACTTGCCGCGCGTAAGCCGTTTCATCGGTGATGAACGTGCCGATGTGACAATGCAGGCCGGTGAGTTTCAGTTTGCCGCCGCGGGAGATTCGCCGCACGGCCTCGATTGCTTGGCCCGACTCCAAGTTGAAGCCGAAGCGAGACCATTGCGGATGGATGCCGACGTCCATATTCAACCGAATGCCGACGTTGATCGTTCGGCCGAGCCGATCCGCCACGTGTTCGAGGTCGTTGATTTCGTCGAGGTGATCGATGTTGATCGTGACGCCGTCGACTACCGCAGCCGCTAAGGTTTCCAGCGGCTTGTGCGGACCGTTAAAGATGATGCGATCGCCGGCGATGCCGAGTCCCTTGGCCTTTTCGTACTCCATCTTCGAGACGATTTCGGCATAAGCCCCTTCTTGATGCATGATGGCGCAGATCGCCTTCAGATAGTTGGTCTTGTACGACCAGCCGAAGACGACGTTGGGGTACCGCGTCGTGAAAGCCGAGTGCATTTGGCGATACTTGCGCCGGAGCGTGCGCTCGGAGTAGACAAACAGCGGCGATCCGTAGCGGTCGACCAAGTCGGAGATCTTCACGCCGTCGATCGCTTTGCGCACGCGGCGGCCGGCTCCCGGCGCGAAGCCGTGCTTGTTCATCATCCGGCTTTGCAGCTTCATCAAGAACGGCTTTTCGTATGGTCGTTTCACGGCGGCGGCTCCTCGTTCGTTGCTTTCTGCGTGGTGTTCGTTTGTTTGATCAACTACAGTGTGGCGCCGCGCATCACGACGTCTTGAAACCGGTTCATGTCCGTCACCATCTCGTACGTGTATCGCATAAAGAACCGCCCGGCGTCGTAAGCGGCGGCTTCTTCCAACGGCAGACCCATCGCATGCCGCAACATACGGCCCGGCAGGTTCACGCCGACGCCCGTAGCGAAATAACTCCAGGCCGGAAACCGAGGGTTGATTTCAATGAGGTACAGCCGCTGCTGCTCCGGGTCGAAAATGCATTCCAGTTCGTACGGTCCTCGCCATTTCGTGCCGGCCACAAATCGCTCGGCGGCCGTCGCTAAGAGTGGGTTCTTCAACGTCACGGCCGCCCAGACTTTGCCTAGCGACGTGATCGAGACTTTCTTCATCGCGACGCTGCCGAGCGATCCGCCCCGACCGTCGCCGACGCCGACCAAGTTCAGTTCCTCTCCGCGCACCAGTTGCTGCACGATGACCGGGTAGCCCCATTGAGCGGCGATGGCATGGAAATGCCCGCGGGCTTCGGCGAGCGTATGAGCCGTGTATGCCAAGTAGTACGCCCCTTTGACGACGAGCGGAAAGCCGATCTCTCCGCAGGCCTCGACGAGCGCCTCGTCGCTCATCACGATGCGGGTCGTCGGCACGTCGATGCCGAGCGTTTCGGCGACTTCCGGCAGCTTGTCTTTGCCGCGGAGGCGAAACTGTCGCATCGTCGGCAGGAAGGTCTGGATGCCGTGCGACGCGAGTTCGTCGGCGTACTTGATGTAGAGCGGCAGCTCAACGTCGAGATTCGGTACGATTAAGTCGAGGCCGTGCGTCGCTTGAATTTCCAGTAAGCGATCGACGAATTCTTCACCGCCGCCGCTCGGATACGGCAACGTAAACGAGCGCTCGAAAAGCCAGTCCATGTAGATGCCGGGCTCAAGGGCGTCGTAGGCCAGCCCCACGACGCGAGCACCGAGAGTTGTATCTTCGAGCAAGCTGCGGGCTACGCCGGTGCCGGGGCCGGGATTGTCGGCGGCATTGATGCCGGAGACGCCGACGACGAAATCATTGCGACGAATCATTGTCGGCCTCTACGAAAGTTGCAGGGTCTTGAGGCGAGCGAGGAACTCCGCGACGTCGCGCCGGGCTTCTTCATCCCCGACCTGAAAGCGCGAAGTCAGATCGGCGATGATCGCCGCTTCGCTGCGTCCCTCTTGCAGGCCGTGAAGAATTTCGACGGCCGTCGGATTGGCGACGAAGCTCTCCCCGGACGAAGGATCGAAAAGAAAACCGTCGTCGTGAAAGACGATCTGCGCCAAACGCTCGGAAGCGCTCATGGACGGCCTCGAAAAGATGACGTGAACCGGCGGAAGGGAGGCCGACAGGTTCGGCCGCTAAAGGGGGAAACGTACGGATTTGCCGGCGTCTACAGGTCGCCCTAAGAATTTCTTTAAACGCCGGGAACCGCTTGCGATTTCGAATCTCTTGCGACCTTTGCGAACGCAAACTCCGTTTTCTTCGCATTAAGGGAGATATGCTAAAATTGCAGTCGAACGCGATAATCCCCTGTAGACGCCCTATGACTTCGTCCGTTTCTCAATCCGGTGATTCTCACGACGCCCCGGCGACGCAGCCGGCCGGCGACGACGAGGCCCGGCTGGCCCGATTGTTGGCCGGCGACGAAGGGACGTTCACGCAATGCTTCGCCGAACTACGTCCACGACTCGTACGCATGGTGCACTTCCGCCTCGATCCACGGCTGCGCGGCCGGATCGACGCCGAGGATGTCCTGCAAGAGGTGTTCGTCGACGCCGTGCGGCGCCGCGACGCCCTCCGCACTTCTCAACCGATGACGTTTTTCGTCTGGCTACGGCTCATCGTCGGGCAGACGCTGATCGATCTGCATCGCAAGCACATTGGCGCGGCGATGCGCGACGCCGGTCGCGAGCGATCGCTTGGCGCGGGCATCTCGCCGAACACTTCACAGTCAATGTCGTTTCATCTGCTCGGCAAGCTGAGCAGCCCCAGCCAAGCCGCGATGCGGGCCGAACTTTCCGTTTCGCTCTCGCAAGCCTTGGAAGAAATGAACGAAACCGATCGCGAGATCTTGGCGCTGCGGCACTTCGAAGAACTGTCGAACAAGGAAGTGGCGGAAGTGCTCGGCATCGAACGGAAGGCCGCCAGCATCCGCTACATCCGCGCGCTCGAACGCCTGAAAAAAGTGCTCGAACGAGTGCCGGGATTTCTCGAATCGCAAGTTTTGAAATAACTGTAGGGAACGCCCTCGGATCTGAATCATGATCGTCGACGACGATGACCTGCTCGACGCCGTCGTGGAAGAGTTCACCGAGCGCTGTCGCGCAGGTCGCGCTCCGGCGCCATCCGAATACACGAATCGCTACCCGCAACTCGCCGAGCAACTCAATGAACTGCTGCCGACGATCGCGGCGATCGAGCAAACGAAATCGTCGGGCGATCTTTCTGGCTTGCGGGCGAAGTGGGGCGATGTTCCGGAGCGGCTAGGCGATTTCCGCATCGTGCGCGAAATCGGCCGCGGCGGCATGGGCATTGTCTACGAAGCGGTCCAAGAATCGCTCGGTCGCACGGTCGCGCTGAAGGTGCTACCGCCGCAGATGCTGGCCGATACGCGGCGCATTGAGCGATTCGAGCAGGAATCGCGGATCGCGGCCCGATTGCATCATACGAACATCGTGCCGGTGTTCGGCGTCGGCTGCGACGAAGGTCTGCATTACTACGTCATGCAGCGCATCCAAGGAGTCGGCTGGGACCGGAAGCTGCTGCATGCCGACCAGAGACCGACGCCGGAAACGGTCGCAAGAATTGGGCGTGATGCGGCCCGCGCCCTTCAACAAGCGCACGAAGAAGGAACTTTGCACCGCGACGTGAAGCCGGGCAACATCCTTATCGGTGACGACGGGCACGTTTGGCTCACCGACTTCGGCCTGGCCCAGGTGCTCGAGTCCGACGCGACCGCTACGACGCATGTCGCGGGCACGTTGCGTTATCTGCCGCCCGAACGATTTCACGGCGTTTCCGACGCCCGCGGCGACGTCTACAGCCTCGGCGTCACGCTCTTCGAAGCCGCGGCGGGCCGGCCTCCGTTTGAAGCTCGTTCGAATGTCGAGCTTATGAACCTGATCACGCGCGGCGAGCCCGCAAGTCTCCGCAAGCTCGACGGCCGCATCCCGCGCGATTTTGAAACGATCATTCACAAGGCGACGGCCCGCGAGCCGCGTGATCGGTACGTATCGGCCGCCGCGCTGGCCGACGATTTGCAAAGATTCCTCGACGGGGTACCGGTCACGGCGCGGCGCGTCGGCCCCTTTGAAAGGGCCGGCCGTTGGTGCGGTCGCAACCGTCTGACGGCCTCAGCCCTTGGTGCCGCGGCGATGGCCCTAGTGCTCTTGGCCGTGGTTTCGACGATTGGCTACTGGCGAACCAGTCGGTTGAACGAGCAACTCAGCACGTCGTTCGGGCAAGAGCAGGCCTCGCGACGGTCCGCAGAATCGACAACTCGCACGGCGCTTGAAGCGCTCGACACGGTATTCGAACGTTTCGCGCCGCTCGCCGCGCTCACCAGTTCGTCGCGCGTCGGCGACGATTCCTCCGGTGGTCTCGGCGGCGCGGCGACCGGCGAAAACGTTGCGGCCGTCGTTCCCAATATTTCGCCGCAAACGGCCGCCGCCTTAGAAGCCTTGCTCCCTTTCTACGCCAAGCTCGCCTCCGAGCGCGATGACGATCCGCGCATTCGCCGACAAGCCGCTGCGGCCATGCATCGTATCGGGCTCGTGCAGGCTCGAGTCGGACGGTTTGAACAAGCCCGCGAGATCTGGAACCGCGAAGCGGATTTACTTGGCGAACTCGCGACGACCGCGACGAATGACCAAGCCGAATTGCAACTGGCCCGGGCCGTGATCGACGCCGACGTCGGCGATCTCGAGCGAATGCAAGACCGCACGCCGGACGCTGTGGCCGCGTATCGGCGAGCGCTCGAATCGCTTGAAACTCTCACGGCTCCTGCGACGGCGCCGTCGTTCGAAGCTCGCCGCGAATTGGCTCGTGTGCACCTTGCATTGGCCGATCGTCGGCCCCCTTCCGAAGGCGAGCATCGCGGCCCGCATGGTCCCGGGCGCGGGCCGCCGCATTTTGGTCGTCCCGGCGCGGCGCCCAACGATGGGCTCGGGCCTCCCGACGGCTTCGGTCCGCCTCCGGGCATGGGCCGACTACCGCCCGGTTTCGAAGGTTTGCCTGGCTTTGACGGGCCTCCCGGGTTCGCAGGTCCACGGCCGGAGCGAGAGGCGTCGCCGAAAAATGGTCCGCCGGAAGACAATCTGGAAGTTGCTCGTCGTCATCTCGATGCCGCATTCGCGCTCCTGACGAGTCTCTCGAAGGAGCGGTCCGCCGACGTTCCCACGAAGCTGTTGCTGGCCCGCGCCTATCGCTTGCGTTCGAGGCCCGACGGACCCGGCCTGCTCGACGTCGCGTCACCCGACCTCAAGGCCGGCAGCGACCTACTGCGAGAACTTTGCGCGGCCTATCCCGACGTACCGGACTACGCGCATGAACTCAGTGTGATGCTGTCGGACATGAACCCTCGCGATTTGCGCCTTGAGCAACGCGAAGTCGCGGAAGCCCGTCTGCGCGAAGCGTTGGCAATCTCGGAGAAGCTCGTCGCTACGTACCCGGCGACTACGCTGTTTGCGAGCGAGCAGCCGCACATTCTTAACCGTTTGGCGGCCTTGCTGGCGAGTGTCGGCAATGCGCAGGCGGAAGCCGTCTACAAACAGGGCGTCGAAGCCTGTGCCCGGCTCACGAAGCAGTTCCCCGATGAGTTCGTGTACGCTTATTTCGAAACCAAAATGCGGCAGGGCTTAGCTCGCTACTTGGCCGATGCGGGCCGCAAGCCGGAAGCAATGGCCGAAGCCGAGCGCGCCGCGGCGATCATTCGTCCCTATGCCCAGCGAAAAGATCCGCCGCCTCCGTCGCTCCCGCTCGATGACCAACTGCGGCGCATGATCGGTGACCTCCGGCGCGGACGTTAGGCGACGTCACTCCGCTTCGGCCCACACGCGGGGCTCCCCTTGTTCGTCGAATTCGACGTGTATGACGTTCGGCCTGCAGCAGACCGGGCAATCTTCGACGTACTCCTGGCTCTCGCCGGCGGAAATATCGAGCGGCACGACGATTTCTTCCCCGCAGGCGTCACAGACGTAAGTTCCTTCGTCATGTTCAGGCCGGCGCCGAAGGCGTTTCTTTTTTGCCATAAGTCGACTGTGAAATCGGAAAAGTTTGCAGTGCGGAGCCTCGACGGCCGTCCAGCGGCGTTACCTCGGCGGCTATGATATAGTCGACGCGTCCTGAAACGTCGACTTTGTGTGCCCGCCGGCGATCGAACTATGGACTTCCACAAATTGCTGGCCCCGTCGCTGACCGGCTTCGACAAATGGGTCGTCGTCGTCGCGCTCGAGACTTGGGTCCGCTACTTTCTCGCCGCAGGATTGGCTTGGTTACTGGCTTACGTCGTTTTTAAACGCCGCTGGTTCGCGCACAAGATCATTCCCCGCTTTCCCGAATCGGTCGAAGTGCGGCGCGAGATCGGCTACTCGCTGCTCACCGCCCTGGTTTACGGCGTCGTCGGCGCGAGCACGTTTTGGATGGTCGACCGCGGCTGGACGCAGATCTATCACAAGCTGAACGGCCGTGGCCAAGCTTGGTTCTGGGCCAGCGTCGTCGTCGCGATCTTCATCCACGACGCCTACTTCTATTCGACGCATCGTTTGATGCACCACCCGAAGCTATTTCGTCGGTTTCACCTCGTCCATCATCGCAGCACGAACCCGAGCCCCTGGGCCGCCTATTCCTTCGCGCCGCTCGAAGCCGTCGTACAGGCCGGCATTTTTCCGCTGCTGCTCGTCGTCATGCCGATGCACATTCTGGCTTTCATGACGTTCATGCTCTGGCAGATCACGTTCAACGTGCTCGGGCATATCGGCTACGAGTTCTTTCCGCGAAGCTGGCTCGCCGGCTGGGGCGGCAAGTTCCTCAACACGCCGACGCATCACGTGCAGCACCACGAACGGATGCGCGGCAACTACGGGCTCTACTTCAACATCTGGGATCGGCTGATGGGTACGAACCACCGCGAGTACGAATTGCGATTTGCGCAAGCGACCGCCGGGTATCGGTCGGCCCAATCGGAACTACTGGCCGCACGCATCGACGACGGACCGTCGCCGGCAGTCGACCAAATTCGCCGTCCGTTTGAGAAAGAGCAACCGGCCTCCGTCGATGCGGCGGCCCGTTGAACGCTAGAACAGATTCAATTGCCCGCTCGCCGGCCGTGGCGGGCGAAAGAGCGAATAGTCGTACCCCGGCATTTTCCGATCGAGCCCGTGCTTGCGGGCAAACACCTTGAACGACTGTTCGATCTGTTCGGCGTATCGGCCGGTGCCGCGTTGGCGGACGCCGAAATCGTTTTGATAGAGCCCACCCTCGCGCGTGTCGCGAATCATCGCTTCGATCCGTTCGCGTTTGTCGGGATAGTGCTCGGCGACCCATTCCAAGAAGATGGGCTTTACGGCATGCGGGAGGCGTAACAACACGAAGCCGGCGTTAGTGGCTCCGGCTTCGGCGACGGCCGCGAGAATCTTCGGGATCTCGTGATCGGTCAGGCCCGGCACGACCGGCGCGATCATCACGCCGACCGGCACGCCGGCTTGAGCCAACGTGCGAATGGCGGCCAGTTTCGCGGCCGGCGTCGAGGTGCGCGGCTCGAGCTTCCGGGCCAGTTCGGCATCGAGCGTCGTCACGCTCAGATTCACGTGAACCAACCGTAGCTTCGCCATTTCCGCCAACACGTCGGCGTCGCGCGTGACCAGTGCATTCTTCGTGATGATGCCGGTCACCTGCCGCGCTTCGAACATTACTTCCAGCAATCCTCGCGTCAGCCCGAAGCGGCGCTCGCAGGGCTGGTAACAATCGGTCACGCCTGACATCGCGATCAACTCACCCTTCCACGACGGCTTGCAGAGTGCTTCGCGGAGAAGCTTGGGAGCTTCGAGCTTCACCATAATTCGGGTTTCGAAATCGATCCCCGCATTGAAACCGAGATACTCGTGCCCCGGTCGGGCATAACAGTATGCCCACCCACAAAGTTGTTTTTGATTTCCGCCTGCAACCGCCGGCGGTCCAGCGTGAAATACCGACCGCTCGCCGGCTTCCAAAACAAGGTGACTTTGACGTTGAGTTGGTGGAGGAACTCCCGCAACGCATCGACTTCCGCAAGGATCGCCGGCCGAACAGGAAACTCGCACTCGGCCCATATCCAATCCTGCTCTGCGGTCAGTTCGATCATGTCTCCCACGCCGAGCGTCATGGTGTAGCCCGAATCAGGATTGCCGTTCCATGACGCACGGCACTTGCCGACTTTCGCGCCGATATGCTTCTGCATGGCTTCACGATCGGCGATGGTCAAATTGATCGGTTGCCGGATCGACTGTTGGTTGCCCCATTCGATTTCGGCGACGGTGACCAGCTTGCCTTGAACCTTTTCCAGCCATGTTGAAAACGCCGAACGCTCGCCTTCGCTTTGCGCGATTTCTGCAAGCAGAATCGTGGCTTCAATCTCCGTCAACTCCCGCTTCCATTCGACGAGTTTGGCTTCCAAATCGGCCATGAGTGAATCCGGGGCGGAGAGATACCGTTCGGTGCCACGGTCGATTCTCTTTTTCAAACCGTCGCCGCGTTTACGGATTGCTTCGATGTTGTTCTCGACCTCTGCCGCAGGTTCCGATTGAATCGACTTCAACAACTCAAAGCCAACTTCCTCCGCCAAGATGTTTGTGACGAGCGGCAGCATGTCGGATTCGTAAACCCGCCACTGGTGGCATCGCAACTTCGGCCGGCGAATCGCC
>JAFLCO010000096.1:0-7012 GCA_017303535.1 Planctomycetota bacterium | reverse complement strand
CGAGCAAGTGAAGTAGGTGCGACCTTTGTGTGATTTCTTGTCGAGACTATAGCCGCAATGGCCGCAGTAGAGGCAACCGGTCAAAGGTGACGAACGATTGCCATGCGGCTTCCGACCTGCGGCGCGCTTTTTCACTAGCTTCGCCTGCACCATGTCGAACGTGGCTTGCTCGATAATCTTGGGACAACATCCCTCTTGTTCTGTCGGTTCGGCTCGATTGAATACTTCCTTCGCACGACGCCGGCCGTGCCCAATTTGTCCGATTCCGATATACGCACGATTGGAAAGAACCTGCTTCACGGAATCCTTCGTCCAACCGCCACGGCCGGCACCGGGACTCGCCACGCCCCGTTCGCTGAGTTCCATCGCCAGTTGCCGGAACGATGTATCACGCTTGCTGAACTGATCGAAAAGCCAACGCACGATTTCGGCTTCGCCGGCGTTCTCAGTTAGTTTCAACTTCCAATTGCGAGGTTTGCGGAAATCGTCTTGGCGTTGGACGTGATGGGTCTTCTCTCCGTCGATGTAGAGGCGATCGAAACCATACGGAACGGAACCGTTGGGCCAATACCCCCGTTTCAACGTATCGAGCCGGCCACGCAGAGTGAGCGACGAAATATCGCGGGAGAACTTGTGATCGCTTTCGGCGAACAGCACGTCGAGAATTCGACCTTCAAAAGTGTTCCAGTCGATCTTGCCTTCTTTGACCGTTTCGAGATGCACGCCGTTGTTCCGAAGAACCTGTTTTGCCAACGATCCGTCGAGCGAATCCAATCGGGCAAAACGCGACGTATTCCAGCATAAAACGGCCGTAAACTCCCGCTTGGCGGCATCAACTAGCATCCGCTCAAATTCGACCCGTTTTTCTTGATCTTTGGAGCCGCTTTTGCCTTCTTCAATGTATTCACGAACGATCTCGTAGCCCCGCTCGGCGGCGTAGGCTCGAACTTCCTTCCGCTGTTGCGAAATCGACGCTTTCTGATCGTCGGATGACATGCGGTAGTATGCCGCAACTTTGATTTTGACCTTCATCATCGGCTCCCAACAAAAATGCCCGCCGGCCGTGATCGGCCGGCGGGCGACGCTCCATCTTGAATTCTTAGGCGGCGTCCAAATAGCGGAACACCGTTCGCTCGCTCACGTCGAGAGATTGGGCGATTTCGGTAACGGTCAGACCTCTCTCACGCAGTTGTTTGGCGCGGTTCGGCTTCGCTTTCGTCGTGCCGGCCTGCCGGCCAAAATAGACCCCCCGTGATTTCGCGGCGGCGATGCCGGCCGCTTGCCGCTCCTTGCGGACTTCTTGTTCCATCTCGGCGATACCCAGTAGCACGGCGGCGAGCATCTTCCCCAAACTGCCGTTGAAGTCGATCTGCTGCGACGTGGCAACGACCCGCAGGCCCTTATCGCACCAATCGGCCAGCACATTGATTCCATCTCGCAGGCTTCGGGAGAGCCGATCCAATTTCCAACAGACGACCGTTTTGATCTCGCCGTTGAAAACGTCTTTTTGTAATCGCTCGAAAGCCGGCCTCGTCAACTTCGTCCCCGTGGCCTTGTCGATATACCACCGAGCATTCTCGATTCCGTTCCCCCGCAGCCAACGCTCGATTTCTTGCTTCTGGCCGTCGATATTCTGCCCCGTCGTGCTAACTCTCACATAAACGCCGAACATGACCGCACCTTTTTCGGAAACCACTTTTTTCGTTGCACGAACTATACCGGAAGCACGGTGCGACTGTCAATAACGTATACCCAAAATGGCATGTTTCTCGCGCGACTACTCGCAGAGAATTTCAGCGGAAAAGTCGTTGTTCGCTCGCGAGACTCTAAATGTCAGTTTCCGCTGAGCAACCTAGTGTTCGTTGAGTCGGGACAAACTCATCGTTAAGATGCGTAGCTTGCGGGAATTCACGGAACCTGATCGAGCGGGGCAACTATGAATCATCAGGATTGGTCGAAGTATACGGGAGGCGTTTGTTCGGTTTTAGTTCCAAGCAATCGGGCAGAGGAACTTGAGTTGATCGCATTTCTTGACGGCGCAAATATTCGAGACGGTGCTTTGTTCTCAAGAGACGGCATAGAAGCCAGGATTGTTTTTCCATCTCGGCCGGCATGGACAGGGAACGGATCGTTAAAAGTCGATTTTGAACGTGACGGCACGCTTCTACCGACGAATGCGTGGTTTTGGGTCGTGGAGGTTGGGCAGGAAAATGCACCCCGCCGTCGCTTCGTATGGTGGGCGACCCAGGATAGCCCATCGCTCGCCAAGGCCTTATCCTAGCTGCTATTGAACGCCGTAATTCCTCACAGACGATCATTTCTGGAACGCACATGTCTGCAAACTGGTTTATCAGACAACAGGGCAAAGACTTCGGTCCTTTCACCGACGAACAGCTACGGCAACTTGCCGGCCAAGGAAAGATTGCACCCGCCGACCAAGTGTTCAATTCGGCGCGCCAACAATGGATGCAGGCGGTCCAGGTCGCCGGCCTGTTCAATTCTTCGCCTGTCATTCCTACCGCATCATTTCCGACGGCACCACAATTCCCCACGGCGATGCCGGCTCAATCGAACTTCGGAAATTTTGGTTCGACTGTTTCGACATACCGATCGCCGCCGCAGAAAAAGTCTGGATTCCCGGTAGTCGGTATTGTGGCCGGCATCGTAATTGTCGGGATTGTAGGAACCGGTGTGTTCTTGGTCTTGAAGAATGAGAAGTCACCGACCGTTGCCCAATCTGATAAGCCGTCAAGTCCCGACAGAAAAACTGCTCCGTCTCCGATGCCCGCATCGGTTGCCCCCGCGCCGGTTGTCGCTGCATCTGTTGTCCCCGCTCCGGTTGTCCCCGCTCCGGCAGCGGCGACGCCGGCCATAACAATCCGAAAAGAATTGTTCGACAAAGCTCATCGGGCGGCAATTGAATTCCGCGAGAGTGTTGGCCCCAAACCGCTAGATACCGAAATCAGGCTCATCGAGCACTCTGTAAAAGGGGCGCAAGAGCAAGAAGTGCTCAAGATGTTTCAGTTCGTCTACGAGATTCAGGTTGCTCGCACGCAGTTGTCAGGAACAAAACTCGCCGTGGCACAAGCCATATCTACACTTGGTGAATTGAAAGCCCTGGTCGCGAGGGCCGACGCTCCAATTGACCTCACTAAAGCTCCGCCGGCGATGGTGCTTGAGGCCGCTCGGCTAAAGGCCCGTCGGCAACAAAATGATGCTCTAGTGCAAGAACTTGAGATCATCGCATTAATTGACAAAGCAGGCGGCTTGCCGGTTTCTTCGACAGGGGCGATGCCGACATTGGCCGATGCAACGGCGATGCTTGTCAAGAAATCATTGATTTCTCCGACGGAGTATCAAGGAATCAAAATGATTTCTTACGACAATGCGAACAAGAGTCTGTTGGCCCAAGAGCAAACTTTGTTGAAGACAATTAGCGAAAAAATCAACAGCGGTGGGAACTAGACGCCGACCGATCGACTTGTTCCGAGGGCTTTTGCGGCCCGTAGCGGGCGGGGTAAGCCGGGAATTCGCAATGGCTTACTAATACCTTTGATTGCCTTCTTGTCGTTGAGCCACAGCCCTTCATTGCGGGCGGCAAGCCATTCGGAAAATGTGGGGAAGATTGGTCGCATGTGATATGTAGTGTTCGCTGGTTCAAATAAAAAGGCCCTCGCCGCGCGTCGCGGCGAGGGCCTTATGCGTTCATGCGATCTAATCGTGGAGGGCGTGCCATAATTTCCAATAGGCTACATCGTAGGCCGCTTGAGTTCGTAAGATCGGGTCGCATTCGTCTCGACGGTGCCAGCCGACCAATCGAGCGATCGGCATTTTGAATTGTCCCCAACAAATCTCCCAATTGAAGTATTCATCGTCGGGATCGTCCGGGCGTGCCGACTCGACTTCGACCAACAGTGACTCCAATCGTGGTTCAACCTCCAACAGTTGTTCCCAACTCAAATCGTGCATCTTCTCGATCGCTTTCAAATCAAACATAACTATTCCTTTTTCAAACTAGAACTTGATGATTGTTGGTCGCTCACACTAAGAACCGTCACTAACGGATTCTTGCGGGGCCGGCGAACGACCGAGACTAGATTGGCCCCTTCCAGTTGCTTCAACGCCTGATACTTGGCTTTGCGGCCGACGTGGAAGCGATCTAGGATCGCCGTGGTCAGCTTGATTTGCTGCGACCGCCGGCGACCAACTTCAAACATGATGGCTATTGCCACCGCTAACGATTTACCGGGCAAGCCGGCGGCACGGCCGAGCCAATCTAATCGGATCGGCCCTTTCAAAAACTCGCCCTGCACTTTGCCGGCCGGCGATGAAATCTTGATCCGTGTTGAATTGACTGGGGATTGCGTAGTTGGCCGGCAACCAGTCAATCGCAATCGCTCTATATCGGGGAATTGTTCATTCATCTAATCCCCCGACGAGGCCCGATATAACCTCCCACATTCCCGCCCCACGTTTATCCATATAGCGTTCGGGAAATCGAATGATCTTTGCGTCGGTGCGGATCGTGAAGCCGGCGAGAACGATTCGGCTCGCTTCCTCCATCGCCGCTTGGCACCGCTTCACGGTGTCGTCGATTTCCGAGGCGGGAGCTTCGATCAAGAGGGCGTCGTGAACCGGGCAACAAACTGTGATGCCATGCTCCGTCGCAAGACAACACGCCAACCGCAGCATCTCGCCGCCGTTTGCTTGGAGCGGAAAGTTCCGCAGACTTCTCGGATTGACGTTTTCGCCGACACGCACTGTCCAGCCGAACGTGGCTTGTAGCTTGCCGTGCAATATGGCGTAGTCACGAATTGCATCCGACCATTTCCAGTAGACCGGATATGTTGCACGATGGAGCCGCAATAATTCCTTGGCACGGGCCGGCGAGTCTTCTAGTTTTCTCGCCAACCCTTCCGCCTCCATTCCGTATTGAACCGCCAACGCACAGACCTTGAATCGCTCTCGCTCGTCGGCATGCGTATGCTTTGTCGCATCTAATGGAACGGCTCCGGCTTGCTTAGCAAAAGCTAGATACGGGTCGCCGGTTGTATACGCTTCCTTCATCGCACGATCGCCGGCGAGTGCCGCTCCGATGCCGAACTCTTGCTGCTCGTAGTCTAGGTAGGCAATCGCCATGCCCGGCTCCGGTCGAATTAGACCCCGAAGCCAAACTGCCGGCCCAAACACGAATTTCGTATTGCTCGGCTGATTGCGGCCGGTGCGGGAACCAAAGGCCGACAACAGACAGCGGTTGCGGCCGTCCGAACCGACGGCCAATTCATTTAGCCGGAGTTGGGAGAGCGACGTTCTGAGTTCCCGTATCGGGCCGACTTCGGAATGCGTGCGAGCCATTTCACGAAACGTATCGTCATCCAACGCCAGGGAGCCGCTTGGAAGTCGCGGCCAAACGATTCCCTTCCGATCAAGCCATGCCGACCAGCGATCGGATTTGAATGTGCGACCTTCGTAGACGCCATAATCCCGGTCGATGTTCTCGATGAGCCGTTCTTGAAGTCCGTCCCAATTGTTGCGAATCTTCGAGAGGGCCGTCATGTCGATCGGCACGCCGGCGGATTCCATCCGCGCGGCGGCGATCATGTAGCGGCCACGAATCAGCGATCGTGGCAAATCTATTGCCGGTAACATGGCCGGCAGCAAACGTGCCAGAGAATCAACATCGCTTTGACAATAATGCAATAGTGCGGCTTGTTCGGCGTCCGACCACGGCCCGCCTCTCAGGACCAATTGACGCATCGAGTCCTTTTCCGATGCGTCGATGGCATCTAGGCCGAAATAGCTCAACGCTCCGAGCAACCCGAATCCACACGGCGTCGGTAGACCGGACGTGAGGCACCGGAACTCGGCGTATAAATCGAGAATGCGTGCCGGCACCGGCCAGTCCAAGGCGAGATGGCAATTCCATTCCGCCGAGGAATAGTAGGCGACGAACAAATTGTCGGCATCTAATGAAAACGGCGGTTGTGACAACTGGTGTTGCCACAACCGCACAATGCGACCGCTTCGATATTCACGCCCAACCATACAAACCGGAGCCGGCTTTTCGCCGTTCAGTTGTTGGAACTCGAAATCAACCAACCAGATTTCTTTGAATTGATTTAGCGACGACATTATGCCTCCCCTCTGAGTCGCTTGAGGATGGGGTGGTCATAGTCGGCGATAAATCGGTCTTTGAAGGCGATCTTGAGCAATTGTTGGAACGGAAGGTCGGGCCATTCCGGTGCGGCCCACTGGCCGGCCGCTTCGTATAGCTCATAAGCTCCGAGGCTCATGTTGGCCTGAACTCGCACCCACTTGCCGGCGGCATGCGTCGCCGCCTCCATTGCCGATCTCGACCATTCATCGTGCCGGCCATCGGCTCCCGGCAATCTAATCGGCCAGAGAAATAGAACACCCTGTCGATTGATCGTGGTGATGAGTGCCCGTGGTGAGAATGTCGATTCCGAAGCTAGTTCCGGCCACAATGACGGATCGACTAGATAGGTTTCCGAGTCTTCTTTAAGTTCGATGACGCACGTTTGGAGCCGATAGTTTTGATCGGGATGCGTTTGGACAAACCATTCCTTCGACGGCTTGCGAACCGGCACCGTGTTGAGGACTTTCTTGACGCCGGCGGCGGCAACGAAATCCTGCGAGATGCGAAGACGAGAAAGGTCGAATGGATCAGGTGAACCATTGGCATTTCCGGCACCGGCGGGGATAGATACAGACGAGAACAGATTATTGTTTGACATACGGATAACTTCCTTACGAATAATGTTGAGCAAACTCTGACGAGAGCCGTCCGCCACCAGCGGACGGCTCTTTCTTTTTGGGTCATTTCACCGAAGAACCTTCGCCGGCCATTTGATCGGCGGCAAAGTCGATGACGGCCCGGATCGGAATTCGACGACTCCGACCAATGCGAACGGTGGGCAAGACGCCCGAATTGATAAGCCGATATATGAGCGATCGGCTGACGCTTAAAAATCGTGCCGCTTCGGGAACTCGT
>JAFLCO010000095.1 GCA_017303535.1 Planctomycetota bacterium | reverse complement strand
ACGGTTTCCTTGTGTTTTGCAGTATTCCAAATACTTTTTGATGGCGAACTCAATAGTCATGGATTCGACTTTGGTTTGAGGTAATCGCGAATGCGACGTGGCGAATTTGCCGTCGCTAAGCTGCCGGTCGAGTTGAGCTGCTCGCTGTCGAGCAATCCGTAGTTGGTTAGTCTTGAGTGACTGACGACGATGCTTGTCGTCGTGGTAGAAATCCGCAGTCCAGATACCGCGTTTACCGCGGCGAACGATTGACACTCGTTCACCGATCAGGATGCGTTTGGGTGATGGGTTGCCATTCGGGGTCATTGAAAATTGCGTTGAGTGCTTTGTCCGTTTGGAAGAGAAGGTATTTGCCTCGTTTGCGATAAGAGCCCTCGAACCGCCCGGCCGCGCGCCAGAGATAGATGGTTTTCTTGCTGACGCCTAGCAGCTTCGCGAGTCGCTTAGGCGTGCAAACGAAGGGAAGCCGACGCTCGCGGCGAGCACGAGCGAGTTCCGGCTTCGTGACGATTTGGCGACGGCTCATCGTGGAACATCTCCACGACGAGCACCGCCGTCACATGAGTAACCGGCGAGGGCGAAAGCCGCCCGGTCGGATGCGCCCGCGACTACACGACGTTGATCACGCCGGCAGCCGAAGCGAAAAGTAGTTTTTGATTCAGCCACGTCATCACCTCGCCAAGTTGCGATGCGATGACGATGAAACCAAAGTTCGGTCGGTTAGGCGCGCGCTTTGTCGCTTTTGCGACGCCGTTGCGGAAGTATGTTGCGCCGGTGCCCCTTGCGTAGCAGACTCCGAGCGTCTTTCTGGTTCCCGTTTGTAATGTCCAGCGCCACATCAAATTGCGTACGATTCTGATTGGCGGGCTTGTTGAGTTGCGCAACCAGCTTGATAAGTTCAGGATCGTCCGTGGGAGCCGTATACGTTCTTTTGGGAATGTCGCAAGAACTGTCGCATGCCGACTCCAGTTTCGCCAGGACATCCGTCTGTAGATCATGCAAGCAGGAAAGTACGTCGCTAAGTATCGCCCCGATTCGCTGATGCTTGAGAACTGCCTCCAATGCCATGAGAGATCGAGGAGCCTCGAACTCGAAATTGGGAAGCTCCATTCGTTGAAGCTCGACAATCCGCGTCGCGAATTGAGGGTCGAGGTAGGGAGCGATGGCGTTGATCGGCGGACGTGGCTTGGCCAACTGGTTTTCCGCACTCTGTGCGGCCGCATGCACCCAGCCTTCAATCAAGACCTCGGCAGTATCGTCACGTGCCGCAGCGGCACACGCCTTGAGCCGAAGGCTTTCGCGGTAGGCCACTTCATTGACGTACTCGATTACCCGCTCGCAAGCACGAAGCAACAAACCGAGTGACTCACGATCGCTCGGTAGAGGCTTTGCGTTTGACACTACGGTGACGGCGGTGGACTGCTTCCCTTTCGGCATCGGTCGGCCCTCCCGGGGTTCTAAGCTCCTGGAGAACGATCTGCGCAAGAAGCTGTAACAATCGTATTTGTGGTGCGGCGTCGGGAGTCGGGCGTTCGAGCGGCGACTGACAAGTGCCAACACTAACGCTAACTTGCTTTCGGTTTTTGGTCATTCATGTTTCCTTTTTTCGCCGAGAAACTCGTCTCCCACAGATGGCGGACTTCCTGGGAGCGAGATTGCCGTAATTCCGGCAAGATGGGATGACGAGGCGGCTGTGTTCAAGCTCTATAATGGATTGGGAAAAGAGCCCCCGCGCGGCGAAGGCCGCACGGAGGCTCAAGAATCAAGTGCTCCCGGTTGAGGTTTCGACGCCACGAACGATGTCGCGCACTTTGGCCACGTCGATGGCCACGACGATCAAGGGCTCATATTGCTCATCCGGTGCCATTGACGGCACGAAGCGATGCCAACTGATCGTCCGCTCGTTCAGCCGGAACTTCACGTGAGTACCGTCGGCGATCTGCACAATCGCCGGTAAATTACCGGTGATGGCTTCGGCGAGCAGCGGAAGATTGAGGGCGTTGCGCTCTCGGCGATGGAAGGCGGTAACGCCCTTCATCAGGTTCTTCACACCTTCTAAAGTGCAGCCGATTTCGATCAGCTTCGCGGACATCGTCGCGAAAACCGCGGCCGTGGTATCGAGACAATCGGGTCGATTTCGGCCGGGATCTGGCACGAGCCAGTCGCGCCAGGTCAGTCCATTGTCAACGCAATACCGCAGCCGAGCTTCGTCGATTCCAGTTCTTGCGCTCAATTGCGCCAAACTCAAGAAATTCATATCGGTTTCCCCATGTGGGTTGTGAGATTCGGATCGAATAGGGACCGCCCATTGGGCGGACCAAAATGGCGCGACCCATTCCGCTAGTCGCGAAGACGGCGACGCAGGGCGCCGATTACCTGTTCCACTTGCGGAACCAAAAGGCGTTGTAGAAGCGGTGGGATGTCCGCAAATCGAACAAAGCTAGGCGACCCGGTCGCCACCTCGGCCGCCATGTCAGCTGCCACGCTTTCGCCGGACCAGATGCACATCCCGATTCCGCCCGGCAGGCACGCGCAAACGGTAAGCTCCGAATTTGAGGAAGCGTGCTTATCACGCGCGCGAAGAACGACGTCGCCGACCAGATTCCGCGAAACGTCCGGCCGCAGAATCGCGAGCCGATGTAGTCGCGTATCAATTTCGCCGACGAGTGAGACCAACTCGTCAAGAGTCTTTCGAATCGCGGTCGTCACTTGCGCGCATTCATCGAGCAATTGATCGCATTCGTTTGACAATCGAATTCTCCTCGGGCGCTGGGCCCGGAGAAAAAAGTTGCCCCGAAGTGGATGCGGCACTCCGTCACGTCCACTCGGGGCTCGTAAACATTAGGTATGAGGTCGAACGGCCGGATCGGCGGTTCGAAGTATGATTCCGCTACAGCGAATTGCTCGACTGTTCTAAGCAGGTCGCCAATCGCGCCGCCGCTTCACATCGTTCCGTCAGAGAATCAAGGTCGGGTAGTTGCGCCCTTAACTCACCGACACGCTGTAACTCTGCGCCGAGACGGCACGTAGCCGTGACCAACGACTCCACTCTGTGCTCGACCTGATCAAGCAATTTGAGCAAATCCGCGATCTTCTTTTCTTCCTTCAACATGGAACCCAGCCTCTCAGAACAAGCCCGACTCGGAAACCGCGACACTGTCTGTCGCAACGCGAGTTTGGATGAATAGGGAGACCACTGGATCGGTCTCGTAGTGCCGCTAGCGCTGACTCACGCGACGAGCCAGTTCGGCAAGCGGCCTGATAGATGGCGATGCACCGGCTTTCGCGGCCCTCGCCATTTGGTAGACGTTCGGCATCTTCTTTGCGTCGTAATGCCGGAAGCGACGAAATGATTTCCACTCGTCGAGCGTAACCGTCAGTCGCTCAGCTCTTGCGCCGGAGACCGAAGGCACGAATGTAAGGCAAACTCCGTGACGAGTTCGCCGCCACCTTCGAACGGGGCGATCGCAATATGTCACAACAAGCAACTGCCGTGCTCCATAGAATGGCATTCACAAAGGAACACCAGAGTCAATGAGCCGGACGCTCCGTACAGCACTCGGCCTGAAAGTCTTCGGAGCCGGCCGACAATAATCTATCGCTGAGCGTTCCGCGGCGCGAGGAGTTGTGTGTCGATTTCCTGTAGGCGCGTAGCAATTTCGTCGGCACTTTTACTACGCTCAGAGTTTCGCCACTCTTGCAGCGAATGCGATTTGGCGAGCGAAGCGATTGCGTCGCAGAAGAAGTAGAGAACGGCAGCAAGTACTGCAAGTTTTATCAGTTCGCGTTGCGACCACATTTCGCGAACCGGGATGTCGTAACCATAGCGTGCGCTAGCTCCGATCACCATGTACGCGATCACTCCTCGGCGATACATCATTCGCCGTTTCTGAATCTCCCAATTGAGAGATTCGCGTTCTGTGACAAGGCATTGCGCCTGCGCTTCCGTAATGGGCTGTAATCGTAACCGATTCAGCTCCTCCTTTCTGACTTCGGCTTCTTGCGCAAATCGCCGACGACTTTGTCGCTTGAACAATAAGTACGCCGCCAATATTCCGATGAGAAGTACGCCAACAATCGTTTCAGACATGTCATTGCTCCGATACCGAACTCGGTTCCGTCGCTTTGACGGATTCGATCCTGTACGGCCCGTTCAGGCCGGCGATTCGTCGACTGAATCGAGGTAATGGAGTGCCGAAGTACAAAACTTCGGCGAGCATATCCGATGATGGGATATTCTCAAGTGGGATGTAGAGTCGCTCGGCAAACCCGGGCGATATGGAAAAAAGTCTCTACACCGCGAAACAGAAGGCGTTCCTGGCTTTGCTCAAGCAAGTCAGGGTCGACGCCGGTTTGCGCCAAGAAGACGTCGCGAAGCGCCTCAAAAAGCCGCAAAGTCTCATCTCGAAAGTCGAAAGTGGTGAGCGACGACTCGATGTATTGGAGCTTCGCGAGTTGTGTATCGTATTGGGAACGAGCCTCGTCGACTTTAGTCGACGGCTTGAACGCGTCTTGTCGAAGTCGCGGTAGACCGAAACCTCGGAGCGTCTGCTGGATTGCCGATCTAGCGTTGAGTAGAATCGCAGCTCACACCCATTAGGGGGACCGACCTGCGTGAGACTTGCGCATGCCCAGCGGCGAAAGCAACAGCGAATGGTTGACGCGTAAGCGGCGCATCGACCCAAAGCTCGACGCTTGCGGCTGGCGACGCCGCGCGGCGTCAGGTAACGGCGCATACCGGCTCGAAGAGTACGAAACCGCCGCCGGGCCGGCCGATTATGCACTTTGCATTGATTCAGACGCAGTAGGCATTATCGAGGCCAAGAAGCTCTCGCTTGGCCCTCAGAACGTCCTCACCCAGGCACAGCGCTATTCTCGCGGCGCGACGGCAAACTCGCTCTGCTTCGGCGAGTACCGCGTTCCCTTCCTGTACTCCACGAACGGCGAAGTTATCTGGTTCCATGACGTTCGCCACGAGCTAAACCGCTCGCGGCGGATCGCCGGATTTCATACGCCGGGCGCGTTCCGCGAAATGATGCAGCTCGATTTTGATGCTGCCTGCGAGCGACTCAGGGCAACGCCGAACTCCCACCCGCGCCTGCGTCCCTATCAGGTCGAAGCCAACACCGCGGTCGAAGCGGCGATCGCCGCCCGCAAGCGCGAAATGCTCGTGGCGATGGCGACGGGCACCGGTAAGACCTTCACGATGGTCAATCAGGTCTACCGACTGATGAAGGCCCGCGTCGCTCGGCGAGTGCTGTTCCTCGTCGATCGCCGCGCGCTGGCCGCGCAGGCTGTCCGCGCCTTCAAGAGCTTTGAACCCGAGCCCGCGCTGAAGTTCGACCAAATCTACGAACTCTACAGCCAGCAATTCAAACGCGAAGACTTCGACGAGGACGAGCAATTCGATCCGACCGTACTGCCGGCGAACTACTTGCTTGATCCGAATCCTGACCATGCGTTCGTTTACGTTTGCACAATTCAACGCTTGGCGATGAACTTGTTCGGTCGCCAAGCTGCCGCCAAAGCGTTCGGGGAACTTGAAGGGGGAAACGACGACGCCGAGACGCTCGATATTCCCATCCATGCCTTCGACCTGATCATCGCCGACGAGTGCCACCGCGGTTACACCGGCCAAGAACTTTCCGTCTGGCGCGACACGCTAAATCATTTCGACGCGATTCGGCTCGGCCTCACGGCCACGCCGGCCGCGCATACGACGGCCTATTTCGGCTCGCCGGTTTTCCGGTACGACTACAGAACCGCCGTTCTCGATAGCCATCTCGTCGATTACGACATCGTCAAAGTCCATTCCGACGTCCGCCTCAAGGGCATCTTCCTCCAAGAAGGGGAGCAAGTCGGCCTCGTCGACACGGCCAGCGGCGCCGAGCAGCTCGATCGCCTTGAAGACGAGAGGACGTTTGAACCGCAAGAGGTGGAGCGTAAGGTCACCTCGCCCGACTCCAACCGCAAGATCATCGAAAAACTCCGCGAGCACTGTGCTCAACACGAGCAGCGGTACGGGCGATTTCCCAAGACGCTTATCTTCGCGGCGCACGATCTGCCGCACGTTTCGCACGCCGATCAGCTCGTCTCGGTCTGCCGCGACGTCTTCGGCCGCGGTGACGCCTTCGTGCAAAAGATCACCGGTCGGGTCGATCGCCCGCTCCAGCGCATCCGCGAATTTCGTAATCGTCAGAACCCGGGCATCGTCGTCTCGGTCGATCTGATGTCCACGGGCGTCGACATCCCCGACTTGGAAATCATCGTTTTCCTTCGCCCCGTCGGCTCTCGTATCCTCTTCGAGCAGATGCTCGGCCGCGGCACGCGTAAGGGAGAAAAGCACCCCGACAAGTCACACTTCACGGTATTCGACGGCTTCGGCGGCACGCTGCTGGAGCGTTTCAAACAGGCGACGGCCATTACCGCGGACGAGCCCGCGCCGCCGTCGCGGACCTATGCCGAGATCATTGACGACATTTGGCACAATCGCGACCGCGACTACAACGTCCGCTGCTTGGCCAAACGCCTCCAGCGGATCGACAAGGAGATGAGCGGCGATGCCCGCACGCTATTCGGGGCCTATGTTCCCGACGGAGACTTGGCCGCATTTGCCAAGAGCTTGCGTGAAGCGATTGCCGACCGATTTAATGCGACGATGCAGTTACTCCGCGATCCGGCCTTTCAAAAACTGCTCGTTGAGTATCCGCGTAAGCGCGACTCGTATGTCGTCGCCATCGGCACGCAGGACATGGTGACGACCGAATGGTTTCTGCGCGACGGCGAAGGCCGCGAACTCAAGCCGGCCGACTATTTGGAGATGTTCGCTCAATTCGTTCGCGACAATCCGACGCAAATCGAAGCGATCCGCATTTTGCTCGACCGTCCGCGCGACTGGGGCACGCAGGCCCTCATCGAGCTACGCACCAAGCTCTCGCAGTCGCGCGAGCGGTTCACGCCGGACATGCTGCAAAAGGCGCACGAAGTCCACTACCGCAAGGCCCTCGTCGACATCATCAGTATGGTCAAGCACGCGGCCGACGAAGGTCAACCGCTCTTTACCGCGGAAGAGCGGGTCGCCCGGGCCTTTGCTCAACTGACGGCCGGCCATACCTTCACCGGTGCCCAGCAAGCATGGCTCGATCGAATTCGCGAGCACCTCATTGCTAATCTCTCAATCGACCGCGAAGATTTCGACGACCTCCCGGTATTCTCCCGCAACGGCGGCTGGACTGCGGCAGACCGAGATTTCGAGGGACGACTACTCGCAATCCTCGAAGATATAAACGGAGCCTTGGCTGCATGACAGATATGCAAAGACCTGCAATGCGCAAGCTCGGATGCCTCAATCTGAGCGAAAGAAAGATGGTGTCGGTTTGCCCCGACGAAAGTATCGAAACTGCGTTGACGCAAATGCTAGCATTCGATTTCGATCAGCTTCCGATACTTGATCCTGAGAGTCGTCCTCTCGGCGTTTTACGCTGGACATCGATAACTCGTCGGCTTCTTGATGGTGAAAAGCCTGCGAGCGTCCGCGATTGGATGGTCGAAGCTCGTACGGTAAGTGAGGATCGCTCGATTCACGACGTTTTTCCTGATGTTCTGCGGCACGACTATGTGATCGTCGTTGACAAGCATGGCAAGGCCACGGGAATCGTAACCGTTTGGGATTTGTGTGACTTCTCCAACAAGGTGCTAGTCCCGTATCTTGTCATCGAACAAGTTGAGTTGCAGTTGCGGGAAATCATCTCTAAGTACAACTTGGACGGCGAGCCGGTAAAGAACGAAAAACCCAAATACGATGTGCCCTCGCTCGGATACCTAATTCGGAAGCTCGAAAACCCGGACAACTGGGCCAGAATAAACACAAAATTGTCTCGAACCGTCGTAATTTCAGCGTTGAAGAAAGTCAATTCAATTAGAAACAACATGATGCATTACAAAGCGAATCAGCTGCACACGGACGACGTGCATTCGCTGGAGTTGATTGGGCGCTTTGTAGCCGAAGTGGGCTTCACAGGTCCGACGACGAACTGATGAGCGACATCGTTCAAAAACTCTGGGGCTTCTGCCACACGCTTCGTCACGACGGCGTCGATTACGGCGATTACATCGAGCAGATCACCTATCTGCTGTTCCTCAAAATGGCCGACGAGCGCGGCGTTGAGGTGCCGAAGTCGTGCGACTGGCCGTCGATCGCCGGCAAGAGCGGCACGGCGCTCGTCGAGGATTACTCCGATGCTCTGCGCGCGCTCGGCAAGCAGCCGGGCATCTTGGGCGAAATCTACGCCAAGAGCCAGAACCGGTTCAACAATCCGGTCAATCTCAAGCGGCTCATTGGGCTGATAAACGAGACGCATTGGACCAGCCTGGGCGTGGACGTGAAGGCCCAAGCCTACGAAGGCTTGTTGGAGAAGGCGGCGAGCGAAGGGAAAAAAGGAGCGGGGCAATACTTCACGCCCCGCGTCCTCATCCAGTCGATCGTCCGCTGCATGCAGCCTGACCCGCGGAAAGCAAGCGACTTCACCGTCAGCGATCCGGCCTGCGGCACCGGCGGGTTCCTTGTCGCCGCGTACGAATGGCTGATGGAGCAGACCGGCGACGGGGCAAAACTGGAACGAGACGTCGCCCGCCGCATCCGCAAGAAGGTCTACCACGGCCAGGAGCTGGTCGAGCGCCCCCGCCGGCTGGCGCTGATGAATCTCTATCTACATGGTATCGAGCCGACGATCCGTCTCGGCGACACGATCTACGAAGCTCCGGCCTCGGACCGGTTCGATTGCGTTCTCACCAACCCGCCGTTCGGCACCAAGGGAGCCAATCAACTTCCCAACCGCGAAGACTTCACCGTCGAGACGAGCAACAAGCAACTCAACTTCATGCAGCACATCCTCACGGTCCTCAAGCCGGGCGGTCGGGCCGCGGTCGTGCTGCCCGACAACTGCCTCTTCGCCGATCAGGCGGGCGAGGTCTTCAAAATCGTGGCCGAAGATTGCGACCTGCACACCGTGCTGCGGCTGCCGCGCGGCACGTTCACGCCATATAGCCAAGGCGTGAAGGCGAACGTCGTCTTCTTCACCAAGGGCGCGCCGACCAACAAAGTTTGGATCTACGACGCCCGCTCGAACGTGCCGGGCATTACCAAAAAAGACCGCCCGTTGACGGCCGAGCACTTCGCCGAGTTCGAAAAATGCTTTGGTGCCGATCCGAACGGCAGAGCCAAACGCAAAGAAAGCGACTCACCGAGTAGCTCAAAGGGCTACCTCGGCGGCGACCGCTGGCGGTCGTTCTCAATCAAGGACGTCGAGGCCCGCGACTTCAAGCTCGACAGCTTCAAGTGGCTCAAAGACGACAGCCTGAAAGACGCCGACGAACTCCCGCCGCCGGAAGAACTGGCGGCCGACGCGATCGGTGAACTCGAAAGCGCCGCGGAAGAATTGAACGCCGTGCTCGCTCTGCTGGAGAATGGGACCGAGGTGCAGGCGTGAGAGCGATTGTAAACGCCAGCAGTTCGGCCACAGATGGGCTCCCAGAAGGATGGGCACATACAGTTTTAAGCGACTTTGTCTATCTCGCTGGTCGAATTGGCTGGCGAGGACTCAAAGCCGACGAATACACCAAGGCGGGGCCACTTTTCATTTCCGTTCATAGCTTGAATCAAGGAGAGCACGTCGACTTCTCTCTAGCCAATCACATTTCGCAGGAGCGTTTCAAGGAAAGCCCTGAAATAATGCTGCAAGAGAACGATGTTCTCTTGACCAAAGACGGTGCGGGTATCGGTAAGCTCGGAATTGTCGTGGGGTTAAATGAGCCTGCCACGATAAACTCGTCACTTCTGCTGGTGCGCGCATCGGAGGCGCTTGTCCCAAAATTCCTCTATTACTTGCTTCGCGGTCCCGCGATGCAGGAGCTTGTAAAGTCTCGAATTACGGGCAGCACGACACCTCATTTATTCCAGAAGGACATCAAGCTATTTGAGGTTCAGATACCGCCGCTGGCCGAGCAGCGGAGAATTGTAGCGAAGGTGGAGGAGTTGCTGACGCGGGTCAACGCGGCTCGGGAGCGGCTGGCCAAGGCCCCGACGATCCTTAAACGCTTCCGCCAATCCGTCCTCGCCGCCGCCTGCTCCGGCCAACTCACCTCCGACTGGCGGTCGATCGAATCGGAGCCGTGGTACGAGTGCAAACTCGGCGAGCTAATTATCGATGGCCCGCAAAACGGCTTGTATAAGCCTCGCAGTGATTATGGCACTGGGACACCTATTGTTCGTATTGCGGATTTCTATGACGGTGTAATTCGTTCCTGGGCTAGCCTAGAGAAACTCAAGACATCCGCGGCTGAACGCGAACTTTTCGGACTCAGCAATGACGATTTTCTCATAAATCGCGTCAATAGCATGGTCTACCTTGGAAAGTCTGCGCTTGTTCGCAGTTTGCAGGAGCCGTGCGTTTTCGAGAGCAACATGATGCGATTTAGGATCGACTCGAAGAAGATCCTTCCAGAGTTTTTGATTCGGTATCTGAGCAGTCTAAGGGGACTCGAAGAGCTGCGGCAGAACGCCAAACACGCAATCAACCAATCGAGCATCAATCAGCAAGATGTTGCCGCGGTCAGATGCCCATTGCCACCTATGACTGAACAGCATGAGATTGTACGTAGGGTCAAGTCTTTCCTCTTGCTTGCGGACAAGATCGAATCCCGCGTGCAGGCGGCGACGGCGCGGGTCGAAAAAATCACGGAGGCGATCCTGGCCAAGGCGTTCCGCGGCGAGTTGGTCCCCACCGAAGCCGAACTCGCTCGCCAAGAAGGCCGCGACTACGAACCCGCGTCCGAATTGCTTGATCGCATCCGGGCCTCCCGCGTCATCCCCGCCCCCGACGTACCGAAACAACGCAAGTCCGCGGCCGGCAACGGCAAATCAAGCTCCGTCAAGCCGTCGAAGAAAGTAGCCAAAGCCGGCAAGGGACGATAATCATGCCGGACGTCCGAACTGACGACGGTTGGTTCACGCTCGAAATCGACGTCCACCTTTGCTTTAACCCGCCGATGTCGGAAAACAGCCCCGGCATCGTGCTCACCAACTCCGTGCGTTTGCCGTTTGTGCCCACGAAAGGGCTGATCGTCACCGGCGCGATGTTCAACGATCGCCCTGATACGATGGGCGTTTATCTCAAGGATCTGACTTGGGACGTCGATCGCCGCGTGTTCATGGCCTACACGGAGCAGTCGTACGGATGCTTTCCGATTCTGTACGTCGCGCAAGAGATTCGCTTCTGGCTTGACCGCGGATGGAGGTTCGGCAGCTATGCGGACGTTTATGAAAAGAAGCGGGGCCGCAAACCGTATCGGGCGCCTCCGATCTGCGGGGAAGAGCCCGCCCTCGATGAAGAAGAAGCCGAGCGTCTGCACGGCATGAAGCCTCGACAGCGGCCGCCCTACTTCAACATGCTGCTGAAAGCCCTTGTGCGCGAAATGGCGGTGCTCGACAACAACCGCTCGATCGCTTACGCGATGGACAAGACGAACATGTTCTTCGAGAAGCCGGAGGCGAAAGAGCCTGAGACCCCGGCGATGAAGAAGTTCTTCGCCGCCGTCGAGGAGTTTGAAAAACTGACGTTTGATCAGCAGTATGAATGGCGCGACCGAGTCGCCCGCCGCCACCCACGGCTAGATCAGTTCGTGCGACCGTCTCGGCGACGGAGGACGCGGGGAAGCTGACAGACGCGTCGCGACAAATGATTTACTACCGGAGAAGCGGAGCAGCCAAACGCGATGCCCGGGCCTCAATGCGATAAAAAGGCCCAGCGTAGTGACAGGTAGTCAGCAACACTATCAGTTATAAGTGCCAGATTTTTACCGAGAATTTAGCTGGCCGACGTGAGCCGCGACTCCTGGTGTCCGGCGCGTTCTTCGTCGTGACGGCGGGTTCGTACTCACGGCGTCCTATTCAGAAACTTGTGCAACTCGTTAGCACCGCGCACTTTGCGCGACGGATCGACAAAGCTAGAACAACAGGAATTCCGTCCGGCAAATTGGCCTATTTCCACATTGCGTATCCAAGCAGATCGGCGCTCACCGTTGTTAAAAGCATATTGCATGAGCGACCTGTCGTCGCCTCCGCGTCAATTCTCGCGTACAGTTTCGGCTCATAGCTCGGCCAGCGAAAACTCATAAAGATACTGCGCGCTTGTGAACGCAGCATAAAACTGCCATCGATCGTCCTTTCGCGGATTAGCGAAATCCGAGATCGACTTCATTACTATCGCTTTTGGTCTGGGCGCGGGGCAAATGCGAGCTGCCAAAAATATCCCGTATGCTTCCATTTCTACGCCAATGAGTTTCCTATCTTGGTTCTTGATTGCCTCCACCATTGATGGATTTTCAAGTACGGATGCTCCCGAGGCAATCGGTCCATAGTGAGTCGCTAGCTTCTCCGGTGCACGATCACCGGTCCAACGGGCTTCGATTTGGCGGGTAATCTGGTCGTTGCGACGAAATGCACCAATCTTAGCAATCAAGTCGGGATCGAGCGGTATTGCCGTAGGAGCCGGCTCAAATTTGGGTGACAGCTCTCCACCGTCCATTTCAATCAACTTATTCTTTCCGCTTCCGTAATCCCAGGCTTTATCCGCAATCATCACATCGCCGAACGCTCCCTTCACACCCGCGGCGATACCAGTCATCGCCAAATACCGCGGCCGAAACGCAGAACACATCTTTACAGCAAGGGCCGTGGATGCAGGCATTCCCATCTGAATTGCGGCCGCTGCAACAACCGTGAGACTCTTCTCCTTTGATTTGAATTGTCCCGTGTAATAGATTGTGTCGTCGCCAGCTACCCTATGACGCTCCCAGCCTGCATCAAGAGCCAATACCGCGCGCAGTTCAACATCTTCTAGCGCGACCACGATACCGAGATCGGATTGATAATCCTTGTTCTGCTCTATTTCTTTCCCGGCTCGTATATACTCAAGTCGAGCGCTAAGTCTTCGCTGCCAGCCATCGGACGTATTGTCATAAAGCAGCAGAGTCCAATTGAATTCTGCAAACTGCTGTGAATATCTGTCGAATACATCTCCATAACCAGTCAGGCCGACAATGTGGGTCGGCCGGTGAAACGTACTCCTAACTTGAACCTGCCGGAGCAATTCGGCCCCATTTTCTGGGTGCGCTGATTCATTGTCGCGCTTGGGGAGTTGGACGTCCAATATCATTAGATCAAAATGCGACTGCTCCAGATTAGCCGCGGCCGTTGCAACACTAGCTGCTTCGACTATATGAATTTCGGACTTAAAGTCGCCAGCCGATATGGCATTCACAATCTTCGCTCGCTTTGACTTGTCGTCTTCGACAATGAGCACAGAAATCATTGTTCTCTCGCTGCGGTTTTCATCAGCACGTTCAGTTCCCGCTGCCAATTCGTATACACGGCGTGGTAATAGACTGTCCCTACATACAGGCGTGGAAACGCCTTTTCGAGCTCTGACTGCAACTCATTTAATGTCTTTTTATCATCCCCTTCGCCAAAGACGTCATACTGAGTGACGATGATTACTTTAGTGCTCGCTCCGAGCCTTACGATCTCTTCGAGAATGTCGCGCCCACCGAATCCGCGTTGTCGTCCACCGCGATCGCTTTCCGTAGTGTCAAAGGTCGGCATGGTCATATCTAGCAGCACCAAGTCCGGGCCATCCAAAAGGATTGCTCTTCGCCCTGAACTAAACGACCTAGCCACCTCAATCGAAGCGCCAGGCAATGCGTCCAATGCGACTTCCCGGACCTGATCTCTTTTCCTGTCATCATCCTCGACGATTAGAATTTTCATTGCCGCGACTCCGCGCAGTTGAACGCCACCGATACCGAGAACGTTGACGACGACTCGCTTATCGCAAACGACGGCTCAATTTCTAGGTCCAGATCCTTCAAGTCGACAGCGCGCAGTTTGCCGAGCTTGTAATACCCACTTCCGCCTTCACGTTGTACGCCAATGCTCCTCTGCGTCTGGCCCAGGCGTTCTTTAAGCGTCACAATCAGCGCGTCCAGTGACCCGCGATCTGCTGGGTGAGGCAAATTGTTCGACACCACTATCGTTGCGCGATGATCGGACACCGATGCCTCTAAACGGACGACCTTGTCGTCACGCGGCGCGTAAGTGAACGCATTTCCTAATACGATATAGAGTGCGTCTATAAGGTATGTGAATGTGCGTCCAAGACATGTGCAACTAACGTCTGCACTAACGAGCGGGCTAAATAATTCTTGCGTATGTGCCCGTCGCCATACTTCGATACTAGTATCAATCAGGTGACGCAGATCGTAATCCGGGAATGGAACTTCGCCCACACTTTCGAACCAGCCCGCAATCGAGATCACGTCTGTTTGAACTTCCGTACGAGCGCGCCGGATTTCTACAACCAAGTCAGATGTGCGCAGCTCTGAGCTACTACTTACCACCGCAAGCTCCAACTCATCCAAAGCGGAGGTGAAACCAGCAAGCAGAGTGTTCTCAATAGCATGTCGCACAGTTTGCAATGTACGTTCAGTTCTGTCCCGCAGTTCGTCGAGGCAGCCATCGACGAAGGACTCTATGTCCCTTGCATCACCGAAGCGAGCATATAACCGCCCTAGATCACGTGCAGAATAATCGAAGTCGAAAAGAGCCTTCGCATGATTGTCACCTTTAATTTGAATCCATTCTGCCCGTACTTCTTCGATGAGCGCGTCGACAGTAGTTGCGAATCTTTCAAAGGCGTTGTCGACCATCGCGGCGACGTTCGGATTATTAAGTAGTGGAATATGATCAAACCAATACTGATTCCTTTGATATTTGCCTGTGGGCTCATCCTTCGTGGTAATCAGATGCCTGCGCTCGAAAAGAGACCGGAGCTGACCGGTCAGCGTTCCGTGCCTGATTCTCAGGCTTAGGTAGGAATCTAACCCGTAGTCCGCACTGAAAATGTACCGCTCACGAAGGTCAAGGAACAATTCGTTGAACAGTTCCACCACTTCATCCACAACAACCATCGTGGCCTTAGTCTCAACTCGCTTACCGCCAAGAGAGCGAACTTCGATCACGCTCTCGCGGAGGCGCGTGTCCAATCCATGCAATCCGCGGTATCGCTCATATCGCTCTATATAGACGCGATCTAAGGAACGGCGCAATCCGTCAGTATCAACAAACACCCTGGTCGTATCCACTGACCGAAGTGCTTGCCGTATGGACCGCGCTTTGGCGATACTAGCCACCTCATTAGCGTACTCTTCCTTGTTGGCCGGATCGATAACAAGCAATAGAGAGCAAATCGCGATTCTTTCTTCTTCAACTTCATCTGATGTCCGAAACGTCAGCAATGAGTCAATAATTTCGGGGACGCAAACGTAACGCAAAAGATACACAGCGTACGCATGCGCAGGGGGTGGGGTGAGGCTTAGCATGCGACTAGGGAGTGTCAAGCCGTTAGCTGTTAGAAAGCTATCTAACAGAACAAACAGTCGCTTGTCGTTTCTTGGCAGATCATTCTCACGGTAGAAGATGTGGTAAAGAAGCGGCCACGCAATATCACGTTTTAGGTCATCGTCATTCTCTTGGTCGTACTTCTCGAGTAGGCTCTTCAAGTGCACGCCTGCAAGCATTTCGCGATGCGCGAAATAAGCGTCGAGAGTCATTGCAGCGCATTCTCGAAGGCGCCCGAGTCTGACAAGACAACGAAAGCAGCCAGCAAAAGCGTCTGCGGCGATGTAGGGACGATCACCGAAGGATTGAAGAATCGACTGATACGCCTTTACTGCTTGATCAAGAGCGTCATTCGCTTCGAGATGCCGGGCTGTATACGCGGCGCGCCTATACGTCGGTACGCTTTCTGGAAGGGCATCGTTGTCCGAAAGGTACAGACCGGCAGTTATTGGCGCCACTCCCTGATCGCGCATTCCACCCAAGAATATCGTTCGATCGTTATTGTCTTCGAAGACGTCAGCAAAGCGAGGTGTAACTACATGGACATTCAACGCTCGAATCGATCCCTGGCGTGCTACGCTGACTTCCGTAGAGTTGTTAAGCACGAACGCCCATAACTGTGAGCCGAAGCACGACCATGTAAATAGAGATGCTTGTTGTGAGAGATAGTGCAATGAGTCGTCAGTTCTGTCATTCCTCGACAATACATCTGTGACTGCGGTGAGAGTTTTTTGTGCAATTGATCCCTGCGGGAACGGATTAACGACTTCTCGATCTAATAGAAGGTGAGATTTTGCAAGCAGCTCATAAAGCTCGAAGTTGTCGGACCGGTTTACAATGAGCTTGCCAATGAGTAAGGATGCCTCAAAATATCGCCCGGTAGTGTATCGCTCTACCGCTGCATGAAAGGCATCTGAATATGCGGTGCTGGGCGGCAGTCGCCCGGTTAAATAGGTTGATAGCGAGGCGATTCGTGGGTCACGAACCGATGTTGTTAGCGCGGCAATTGGATGCGACAGCAGTTCGCGCGCCCGGGCCAATGTGGATGTGTACGCCAACGTCATGGCAACACGAACAAACAGCAAGTATCTGTCTACGAGTGAATACGTGCTTTCGATGGCGAGCGCATACCGCAGCAACGAATCAGGAAAACGAAGCTGGCACTTGCTATCAAGTTTTAGGCGCAGGTAGTTCAAAGTGTCCTTGTCGCCACCATTGCGCTTAATATCATCGAGCAACTCGGCGACGTAAGCGTTGTACGCATTAACCGAAAGATTGGTGTCTGATCGCTCGCTCGCGAACTGCCCAAATAGCTGAGCATACGCGTCCTTTGCAACTTCCCTGATTCCTGACAGAAACCTGCGATTCTCTTCGATCCCACCCTTAATGTTTCCGAGTAACACGCCCGATTCTATCGACCAGAGCGAGTTTCCCAGCGCCCGATTTACTGCGTCAAATACGAGTTCAGCGCGTCCGCAATCTGACGTCAGTAGCGCCTTCGTGAATTGTGAGAGTAAGTCGACCAGCTCGTTTAGCTTGTCCCCGTAACGTGAAAGAATTGCTGACTGCCAGCGTAATTCGCTATGAAGATCAGATGCCTCTGGAATGAGCATCTTTGGCGCGAAATCATCGTAGGACGTAGGAAAGAGGCTGCCTAGCCAGCGCTTTTCAAGAGTTGGGTAGCTCTCCAAATAGTGGAGGATGTAACTTACTACGTCGTCGGTTTCCGATTTTAGGTCGACGATTGTTACTCGCTTTGCACTCTTTTCAACTCGCTCCCCGCGTAACAGCATTGAAATGTAAGGGTGCGACCGGTTTTTCGCCGCTGAGTTCGCCGAGAGAGCGGTCCGACGAGGTCCGCGATGTGAGGGCATAATTCGTTCTGCGAGTCAAAGTTTACGGGTCTTGTCGCACGGCCGTCCGAAGAATCTTCCGGCCATTTGCTGTTTTGAACTGGTAGTGGACAGCATTGTTGAGCAATGATGCGCTTTGCGCCCCCACGACGGAGACAGCGGATAGAGTCGCACAAAGCATCGACGTCGCGATCTCTCGTGCAATGAGTAACGCAAACAACGGGAGAACGCAACTGTTCCCTCGGCTTAAACCCTACGTCAGGTACGATTTACAAATGTTCCGGCAGGCCGCTTCGGGTATTTGACGGTTGCTGGATGACGCTGTCAACAATCGGCGCATCCGACAAGTTAGACGCTTTGACCTGACGCATTGATCTGTCGTCATGGCAGATGACGAAGCAGAAGTGGCATGGACCTAATGGCACAAGGCGAAGCAAATTGTTGGCGAGAGTGGCGGCGACACACGAATGAAAATACTACGGGGCAGCCCAATGGGCTGCCCCGCAAATATCGCTGTATTGGAGCGGATCAAACTTCATTGAAATCGTCATTGGACTCACGCCTGACTCCAGGCTAGCGACCTGTAGCTAGCCGTTTTCGCCAACGGCTAGCGGCGTGCGGTGCACAATCCAAACATATGTACGCGTCTGTAATTCCGGCAGCGTTCATCTCTTTTCCGAGTTGCTTGGCCAAATGGGCCTGGCGTTTTGAGATTCCCAATTGCTGACCAATTTGGCACAGGGTTTTGCTCTTGCCGTTTTCCTTTTCCAAGCTCAAACGATAGGCCGCCACAGCGTGTTGCGGTACCAGGGAGGGTTCAAAGAGGTCAATCTGGATTCGTTTGATTGGCAACCATTGATTGGGTCGCCAATCGGAGGCACCAGAGAGCGCGGCAACAAGTTGCTCGGGGAGTAGCGCGGCTAAACTTAATTCGAACTCGGCCCGCAATACGACCTTGTTGGTGCCGAATTGCTGGTACGGAACGGATTTAATTTGGCCAACTACCAGTTGCTCCAAAAGTACCCCGACGTCCGTTTCGAAGTCGATGATTACTCTTCTCTGCGAAGTGACTGAACCAAGTTGTGTGATAGCACCGTAGTAGGTTGTATGAGCACAACTACGACCTCGGCGGACAGGATCGTCCGTCGTC
>JAFLCO010000094.1:12868-18798 GCA_017303535.1 Planctomycetota bacterium | reverse complement strand
CCCCGGCGAGCAAGGACTCTCCTTTTTTTGTTTCCACAGCTCGCTCTACACAGCGAGACGTCGCGGACGTCGGCCTGCCGCCCGAACTTTGCGGGCCCCCAATCCTCCGCAACGCCCCGGCGAGGCCGGCAAGTTGCGACGAATTCCGCAGATTATATCGCCGGCAGGCTTCGCCGAATAGCGGCCGGCCGAAGCGCGAAGCCGCGGCGAAATGCGGACTTGAGAAAATTTTCGCCTTAAGTTTCCGCAACGATCGCAACTTCGAGCGTGCGTTAGGTCGCCGAGGTCGACTTACCGGAATCCGCAACAGCGTTGCCGTCGTCGACTACATTCTTCGTGGCAGTTGAGCCCTTCGTATCGGCATCCAAACAGCGACCGATTTGCCGGACCGCTTGCCGCAGCCGGTTCTCGTTTTCGACCAGCGCCAGACGGAGGTAACCTTCGCCGGCCGGGCCGAAGCCGGTGCCGGGGCTGGCCGCGACGCCCCCTTCTTCGAGAAGTTTCATCGCGAACTGGAGCGTGTCCATGTTCGTGAGGTACTTCTCCGGGATCTTGGCCCAGACGAACATGCCGGCTCGAGGCGGAGTCGGATCCCAGCCGATGCGGCGCAAGCCTTCGCAAAGCACGTCGCGGCGGCGCTGATAGAGCTTGGCCTGCGATTCGACGGCGGCTTCGGTGTTGCGCAAGGCCATGATCGCGGCGATCTGAATGGCTTGGAACATGCCGTAGTCGTAGTAGGCCTTGATCGTCGCCAAGGCCTTGAGCATTTCTTGGTTGCCGCACGCGAAGCCGACGCGCCAGCCGGCCATGTTGTAGCCTTTGCTCATCGTCGTGAATTCGACGCCGACGTCGATCGCGCCGGGTGCGGCCAGAAAACTCGGCGGTTGATAGCCGTCGAACGCGACGTCGGCATAGGCCGAATCGCTGATGACCATGAAGCCGTACTTCTTCGCCAGCTTCACGACTTCGACGAAAAACTGCGGGTCGACCGTCACGCCGCTGGGGTTGTGCGGGTAGTTGATGATGAGCAGTTTCGGCCGCGGGTGCAGATGCTTGCACGAGTATTCGATGTTGGCGAGAAACTTATCGCTGTCGGCCACTTCCAGCGTGATGCAATTGCCCGAGGCCAAGGCGACGGCGAACACGTGGGCCGGAAAGTACGGCGCCGGGACTAAAGCCGTATCGCCGGGGCCCATCAACGCCAGGCACATGTGGCTGAAGCCTTCCTTCGAGCCGAGGCAGACGACGACTTCCTTCTCCGGGTCGAGACGAACGCCGTGCTTGCGGAGGTATTTGCCCGCCACTTCGCGACGCAGGTTTAAGATGCCGATCGATTGGCTGTAGCCGTGGTTGAGCGGATTGCGGGCCGCTTCCACAAGTTTCTCGATCACGAGTTCGTGCGGCGGCTCCGAGGGGTTGCCCATGCCGAGGTCGATCACGTCTTCGCCGGCGCGCCGCTTTTGATAAAGCACGCTATTGATGCGGGCGAAGAGATACGTCGGTAGCCGGCTCATGCGCTCGGCGGGCGTGATCTTGAACGGTTCGTTGCCGGCGGGTTTCGAATTGCTGGGAGTCGTCATACGCATGGGCTATCGCAAGGAACCGTACGGCTGGGCTATTCTGGTGAGGACAAACTTCTAGCCTACACGGTTCGGCGGAAAAAGGGCAGTGCGGTCGAACACGGTGACAGGATGCCTCGCCGACGGCTATTTAGGCGAATTCCCCGCGGCCAGCCCACGGCGGACGGCCAACACCACGGCCGTGATTCCGCCGGTGCAGACGACGGCGAAAACGAGGAACACGCCGATTCCCCCGATTTTCGTAGCGGCCGTGTGCTGCTCAAGGTACGCGGCCAAGTCGACCGTGGCCGTGCGGCGCATTTCGCGCAAGCCCGTCGCTGCGCCAACCGCCATGACGATCGCACCCGCAAGGCTTGCAATCGTGCCGCCGCAGACGCAACCGCTCTTCCAAACGTACCGCCAGAGCCAAGCCTGCCCGAGGAGGCCGACTGAGGCGACGCCCAAGTACGGCCAAGCGCGGGATGAAATCAACCGCGCGCGAACAGGCTCGTCGAGAAACAGGAAGTAGCCGAGACCGGCGACGACGGAACCTGCGAGCCCGACAAATGCGAGAATGCAGAGCGAACGCAACGTCGGGGCCAGCGGCGAGTGGTCGGGCTGGGCGAGATTGCCGATTGTGACGGCGGTGGTCGTGCCGAACTGGCCGCCCCACCACAGTTGCCACAGCATCGCGGCCGCGAGCACTGGAAACGCCCCGACATACCACACTGCGAGCCGCGGCATGAGTTCCGGGTCGTGATAGAACCAATCGCTCGACGCGTAGACCTGCTTCCACACCTCGAGCGGGCGCGTGCTGAGCAAATGGTTCTCGGTCCACGACCAGGCGACGAACGCGAAGCAGCCGAGGATGCCGGTCGACACGCACGCGCGAACCCACGGGGCGAACTTGTGCCAGCCGTGGCTCTTTTGCAGGTAGAGCAAATAGAAGGCGACGATCAGCACCGGCAAGATCGCCATCCAGCGATGAAACAGCAGCAGGTTGGCCGTATAGAACGGCCGCTGGTAAAGAACTTGCAGAAAGAGCAGCGGAGCGACGGCCGCGGTGATCGTCACACCTAAGGCAAACGGCATCCAATCGCGGAGCAGTTCGACAAGCGGCCGCTGCGCAAGGCTCGGCCCTCGGGCCAGTTCCCAGAGCGCGATACCGGCCAAATACGTGGAGCCGGCGAGCACGTAGTTCATCGGCAGCACGTGCAGGACCAGCGTTGCTCCGTAGAGGAACAAGTAGAAGATCGTCGCCGGTTCGAACTCGAAGGGAAACATCGTCGGCTACCGCGATCCCTTCTGATTGCGCTCGTCTTGATGGCGTATTCGGGCGGCGGCTTCGTTTTGTTGCATCAAGGCGATGCCGGAGACCGTCCCGACTTCGTCGAGATGGCCTTGGATCGTCTTGAGCACCTCGGGCTCGGCGGAAACTTCCCAGTCGGTCGGATTGCCCGCCTCGCGCCAAGCGAGCCATTGCACGAGGGCTTCAAGTTCGGCCGCCGTGCCGGCGAACGGCGGCATGAACGGTTTCGTACGTTGCAGCTGCGCGATATTGAGCCGCACTTGCGACGGCGTCCACGTACGCACAAGGCCGAGCAGCCCGTTGGCGCCCTCTTCGGTATGGCAGATCGAGCACTGCATCCGATAGACCTTCGCACCGAGCCGCAATTGTTCGTTGGGGATGCTCGCTTCGTTCTTCAGCGGATAGGGATCGCGGGCCGCTCCGCCATTGCATCGCATCTCGGCGGCGTCGGCTTCCGTGATGCTGTTGGAGTAGAGAACGTTGCGCACCGTGTACGGCTTCCGCATTCCCTCGCGGACGAACTCACCACCGGCCGTTGCGCCGACGGCCAGCACGATCAGCACCAGCGACGTCATGGCATTGATGAAGTTGCGGCGGTTGACGAGCATCACCACGGCGTAAGCGCCGATCAGCATCGAAGCCCCGACGCCGAGCGTCATAAACATCGTCATCGCCACGCTCTCGCCCATGACCCAACGCCGGCTGTCGTCCGGCACCACGGCAAAGTACCAAGCCCCGACCAGCGGCATGAGAGCCATCGGCGCAAGGAAGTAAAACGCACGATGGAGCATGGTCTGCTTCTGCTCGCGCGTCCAATTCGTCGCCAGATTGATAATGAGGCAAGCGAAGAGCCCGGCTTCGGCGAGTGCCGTAATCGTGCGAAACAGCAGCGACGGCCAAAACGACGGGTTGAAGAAGCCGCTCCAGACCGTGCGATGCTCGAGCCAGCCGGCGGGCGTGAGTTGCCAGGAGAGGATGCCGTTGATCCAGAACAGGCTCATCCAGGAGGCGATCGAGTACGACATCCGCAGGCCGAGCCGCGTGCGGTCGGGGAGCACTTTGCCGTAGCGGTAGAAGGCGTAGCCGCTGGCGACCTCGAGGCAGAAGAAAGTCCACTCGGTCGCCCAGAGCCAGTGAAACTCTTGCACCATCAGCCCGATCGTCCGCGGGCTGATTTGAATCGTGGTCAGCCAGATGCTCACGCCGGTCAGCGCGCCGAGCACGAAGCTGATCAGCACGACCCAGCGGAAGTAGCCGTCGACGAATTCCCGGGCCAGCTTGCTCCTGCCGGTCATCGCAAGCCACTGGAAAACGCACAACAGGATGCCGCCGCCGATGGCAAACTGCGCGAGGAAGACGTGCAAGATGCCTACACCGCCGATGACCATCCCCTTCATCAGAGGACCGAAGTCATTCGACGGATAGAACGGAAAGTCCATCGCGGGCGGCGCCGAAACGCAAATCGACATGTTCAATAGCCCCAGGTGGATACCTGGGGCACCGCGGGTTTGCACCCGCGGCTATTGAACGATGATATCGCCCGTTAGCGATTTACGGGAGCTTCAAAGCCCGCTTGGACCGCGTTTTGCGGCGCGCCTCCGGGAGCGACCTGCGAGGCTTGCTCGATGCTCTTGCCGAGCGTCGGCGATTGCACTTTGCCGGCGATGAAATTGTCGATCCTCGCGGTTTGCTGCAGGCGGGCGTATTCCTTCGCCATCGCTTGCCGCATCTTTTTCTCGTGCACATCTTGATAAATCAGGTCGCGCACTTCGGCGAATTCGATCGGGCGCGGTTTCGTCATCCCCTCGCAGTAGAGAATCACGAACGTCTCGTCGACTTGGATAATTCCCGAGAGTTCGCCCGGCTTCAGCGCAAAGGCTTCTTTTTCCAAAATCGGCTGCCCGCCGTGCTTCTGGATCGGCGGCACTTCGCCCCGCAACGCACGGCTGACGCTATCGACCGAGTATTGCTCGGCCAACATGCCGAAGTTTTCCACCGTCGGGTTGTCGCGCGCCAGTTGCCACACTTCTTGGGCCTTACGCATTTGGTTGTGCACGATCGCTCGGCATTTTACGCGCGGGCCGTAGTTGGCCTCGAAGCCCTTTTGCAGGTCTTCTTCGGTCACCTGCACGGTCGGGGCCACGAGCTTCTTTAGCGCCACGCTCGGCCAGACCGAGTCGTAAACATATTGCTCGAACGGAATTTTCTGCGTCTCGACGATCTCTTTGATCCAGCCTTCGATGTCGGGCTCATTGCCACCCGGCGTTTTCGTCTTGCCCATCGATAAGGCGGCGCGGGCAATTTCGGCGTCGACGTCTTGCTGCGCGACGTCTTGCTGCGCGGCCTGCAGGGCGTGCGTCAGAATCGTGCGGCCGATCATGGCTTCGAGCACGTCCTTGCCGTGGCGATTGAGGCACTCGTCGGCAAGTTGGGCCGTGCCGAGAACCTTGCCGTTGACGCGCGCCGCAACTTCCGGCTCTTGAGCCCGACGTTGCGGGTCGGCGAACACGACGTCGACCTGTGCTTGAGCCTTGATTTGGCCGAAGACTTCCGTCGAGGCCAGCCGCAGCTTCTTGTCGCGCACGGCGTCGGTCAGGACGCGTTGCAACCGTTCGTCGAGCGGAACTTGCCGGGCAGGCAGTTGTTGCTCGCACTTCAAGATGACGAACTGCTGGCCGACCGGAATGATCGGCGAGATCGCACCCTTCTCCAGAGCGAACGCCGCTTGTTCCAGCGCCGGGTCGCCCATGTGTTTGCGGATCGGTTGGATCAGGCCCTTGGCGCTGGCGCTGTTCACGTCGGCCGAATACGTCTTGGCAAGGTTGCCGAACTCGTCGGGCACCGAAGTCGCGAGGCTGTGGACCTTTTGCGCCGTCGGCATGTCGTTGAGCGCGATCAGGCGGCACTGCACGGCCGGCCCGAATTGCGTCTCGTAGGCTTGGGTGATTTCTTGCTCCGTCGGCTGAATCTGCGAGGCGGCGATCAGCTTCAAGGCCACGGTCGGCCAGATGATGTCGTTGGCGTACTGGTGCGGCGTCACGCCGCGCTCGGCCGCGATGTCG
>JAFLCO010000094.1:0-12858 GCA_017303535.1 Planctomycetota bacterium | reverse complement strand
CGACTCGCTCGACGGGCGGTTCGATTCGGTGGCTCTCCATGCCTTCCTCGTCCTCAACCGCCTGAAGCGCGAGGACGGTGCCGAGGCGGCCGCGATCGCCCAGCATCTTGTCGATTTCTTCGTCGACCTGCTGTTTGGTGACGACGATGTTATGCCGCACGCAGAAGTCGGCGATGATCGTGCGGTTGACGAGCCCGTCGAGCACGCCTTCGCCGAAATGCCAGAGGCATTGTTGCGCCAACTCGTCGCGCGTGATGCGAACGCCGTTGACGACGGCCGCCACGTTGCTCGGCTGTTGCGGAGCCGCGGCGGGATCGACGGCCGGAATCGGCTGCGCTTGCTGCGGCGCGGGAACTTGAGCCGCGGCTTCGGCCGGGCCGGTCGTGCGACGCAGCACGAAGCACGTGGCGACGATGACGAGAATCACCGTGCCGGTGACGGCGTGCCGTTGCCAAGGACGCAAGGCCCGCCAGGTGTTGCGGACGTTCGAACGAGTCATCGCGGTTCCTCCCTGTAACCGAAGCGCAGGCATCGTGCCGCGCGTATTTCGCTACCGTCGCCCACGCCATCGCCGCGCAAGAATCGCGACGAAGCCAATCGGGGCGGCCCAACTTGGGCGGCGGAGTATAGAAGCCGCCAAGAAACCGGGTCAAGCTCGCTTGCAGCCGGCGGCGTGCTTGCGGTTGGGTGCCGGCAGACGCGAATCACCGCGGCGACGCCAGCCAATCACGGGCCAAATCGGCCTTATTCGTGATAAGCCCGTCGAGCCCGGCAGCGGCCAGTTCGCGGGCTCGCTCCGGTTTGTCGACCGTGTAGCTCCACACTTTGAAGCCTGCGGCGTGGGCGGCGGCGATCGAAGCGGCGTTGAGATCGCTTTCGCGCCAGCCCACGACTTCCGAGCCGATTTCCCGGGCCTTGGCGAGTTTCTCGGCGTCGAGCGGGTCTTTGCCGAGTAGGCCGGTGACGATCGACGGATCGAGCTTGCGAACGTCTGCGATGAAGTCCCAATCGAAAGCTTGCACGATGCAGCGAGCCGCGACTTGCTTCTTATGCAGGAGTTCAACAAGCGTCTTCGCGTCGCCGTCTTTCCGTTCGACCATGCAGCAGGAGCCGGCGAGGATCGCATCGAGCGATTCATCGAGCGTCGGCAGATAGGTGCCGGCGAACTTCGCGTCGAACCAAGTGCCGGCATCAAGCGGCTTCAACTCGGCGGCCTTTTTCTCGCCGATTACGATCTCTTTCGCGCCAAGCAAGCTGACGGAGTTCGTCGTGCGGTCGAGCTTCGCATCGTGGATGACGATCGGCACGCCGTCGGAAGTGTGGCGGTAATCCAGCTCGATGAAGTCCGGCTTGAACGGCAACGCTTCCGTGAACGCCGGCAAAGTGTTCTCCGGAAACCGGCTCGAGAGCCCGCGATGGGCGATGACGAGCAGATCCGAACCGTTCACGAGTTCCGCTGCGGTCGGCCGCGGGGCGGCGGCTACGTTCGCAAGTAGGGCGTCTGCCACGGAAACGGCTCCTATTGCGAGGCCACATTGTTGGAGGAAGCGGCGGCGATCGGACGGCATGGTCGGCGGCATCATTTGGTCTTGGATCAAGCTTGTTATGTCGGGCGGCTGCGTCAATCGAGCACCATGCGCAGCTGCCAATAGCACCAGTCGGCCCATGGTACAACGACGGTCACCGCCGTGAAACCGACGTCCCAGCGATTTCGGGCCAGTTGAACCACGCACGCGGCGACGGTCAATCCCAGGCCGATCGTATAGGCGTAGATCGGGATGACCACGGAGCCGAGCCCGGTGAGCATTCCCGGCGGCGGAGGATAGAAGCGATCGTGGACAACGCACAACGCGCGGGCCGAAAGCGTCAAGATCGCCAAGGCCAACAGAACGCGAACAGCGAAGTTCCAACGCCGGTCGTCACCGGCTTGCCGCGAAGAGAGCGATTGCCGCACGTCGGCACACAGCGGAATGAGGCAGGCGAAAAACGTCGCGAGGACGAAAGGTTCGTCAACGCCCTCGGCGGCCGAATGACGACCATGCTCGTAGTTCCATCGCCTACCAAACGTTTCGATCTGCTCGCCGAGAACGCCGCCAAGGAGGAACGCGGCGACCGACAGCGCGGCGAAATGAAGGCGCCGATTCGATAAGAATCGCCCGCGCACGTAGAGGAAAGCGGCTAGCAAACCGGCACATACCGCGAGCAAAATCAGCGCCGGAGAGTCGGGAAGCAGATCGTCCGTCAGCGGAATCTTCGGCAACACCGCCGCCGCGAGCAAAGTCAGATACGCGAGCCGGAGCGCGCGAGGCATACGACCTCTACTCTTCCATCACTTCCGTTTCTTTGGCCTTCGCCATCGCCGCGGCTTTGTCTTCGTAGGTCTTCGTCAGTTCTTGGACGTCTTCCTTGGCCTTGTCCCGATCGTCTTCCGAGAGTTGCTTGTCTTTCTCGGCTTGCTCGACCGCCTTATTGCCGTCGCGGCGAACGTTGCGGATGGCGACCTTTGCTTCTTCCGTCAGTTCCTTGATGCGGGCCACGAGCTTGCGGCGAGTTTCCGTCGAGAGCGGCGGCACGTTGATGCGAATCATCCGACCGTCGCTCTGCGGATTAAAGCCGAGGCCGCTGGCGATGATCGCCTTTTCGATGTCCTTGATCGTGGTCGGATCGAACGGACGAATGACGATCTGCTGCGGCTCCGGAGCGCCGATCGACGCGAGTTGCTTAATCGGCGTTTGCGAGCCGTACACTTCCACGCGGAGCGAATCGACAAGGCCGGGGTTGGCCCGACCGGTGCGGATGCCGGTGAGCGCGTGCTTGAGCACGCTCAAGGCTTTTTCCATCCGCTCTTCCACGTCCATCAAGATTTCGTCGGCGCTCATGGCTGCAATGCTGTGAAGTGCTGAGTGTGGTTTCGATAAAGCGAAGCGAGCGATACTAAACCTTCACCACGGCGCGGCTGCTGATCACCGTGCCGAGGCGTTCGCCGTTGACGGCTCGCTCGATGTTCCCTTCCTTGCGGTAGTTGAACACCAGGATCGGCATGTCGTGCTCCATGCATTGCGTGATGGCGGTCGGGTCCATGACGCGGAGCTTCTGCTCGATCACGGCCTGATACGTCAGTTCGCTGTAGAGCATGGCGTGAGGGTTCTTTTCCGGATCTTCGCTGTAAACGCCGTCGACCTTCGTCGCCTTGAGCAGCACTTCGGCTTCGACTTCCAAAGCTCGTTGCGCGGCGGCGGTGTCGGTCGTGACGTAAGGATTGCCGGTGCCGCAGGCGATGATCACCACGCGGTTCTTTTCCAAGTGGCGACGGGCCCGACGGCGAATGTACGGCTCGGCCAGCGGTTCCATCTTGATGGCGGTCATCAAGCGGACGGCGCAACCGAGCGATTCGAGCGCGTCTTGCAGAGCCAGGCCGTTGATCACGGTGGCGAGCATGCCCATCTGGTGAGCCGTCGCTTCGTGGATGCCTTCGCCGGCCGTGCTCTTGAACTGCGCGCCGCGCAGAATGTTGCCGCCGCCGGTGACGATCGCCATCTCCACGCCGCTCTGCTTCGCTTGCGCGATTTGCCGAGCGGTGTGCATGGTGACGTCCATGCTGATGCCGCGTTCTCCGGCGTGGCAGAAGCTTTCGCCGGAGAGTTTCAGCAGCACGCGACGTCGATCGCTCGATCCCATTCCGAATTTCCTTGATTTTCGCAACGAAACGCGGAGCAAGCTCCGCGGCTAAACAGGTTCGACGAGCGACGTCGCGGCTCGAACGCTTAGCTCTTGCCGAGCTTCCAGTTCACGAACTTCGTGATCTTCATTCCCTTGCTCTTCAGCAAGGCGGCGACCGTTTGTTCTTGATCCTTCACGAACGGTTGCTCGGTCAGCACGCGGGCCGAGTAGAAGTTCTTCATCCGGCCTTCGATCATCTTTTGGATGATGTTTTCCGGTTTGCCTTCCTTGCGGGCTTGGTCGGTGAGGAACGCCCGTTCCTTTTCGACTTCCGCCGCCGGCAGGTCTTCCTTGTTCACGGCCAACGGGCTCGTCGCCACGATGTGCATGGCGATGTCTTTAGCGGTCGCGGCGTCGGCGCCTTCGAACTCGACGAGCGAGCCCAAGTCGCCCGTGGCGTGCACGTAGCCGACGGTCGTGCCGGTGAACTTCGCCAACCGGCCGATCTTGAAAACTTCGCGGAGCCGGTTGAACATGTCGTCTTTTTGTTCGGCCAAAGTGCCCGGCCGGCTCGGCGACTTTTCCTTCAAGAGCGCGTCGCCGTCGGCGATGTCCGTCTTCGCCGCGGCCAGTGCCTTCGCACAATCTTCGGAAAATTGGCGGCAGTCCGGGCCGTTGGCCACGGGAGCGCTTTCGCACATGATTTCGACCAGAGCGCCGGCTTTGTCGTCGGAGTAAACGCCGATGCGGCCGAACTCGGTGTCGCGCCCGAGGCGTACGCCTTCCAGCTTCTTGCCCTTCTCGCGCAAGATCTTCGTCGCCGCGGCCATGTCGCCGCCGGCTTCCGTCAGAGCCGCCTTGCAATCCATCATCGGTTGCCCGGTCTCTTCACGCAGCTTCATGACCAGGGCCGCAGTAATCTCCGCCATCGCAAACCTCTCCGTCTATGCGTTCAGTTGTCTTCGTTTTGTTGATTCGTTGATCTCGACGTCGCACGGCAAATGGCCGCGACGATGAATGGTCCGCCCCCTCACCCCCGGCCCCTCTCCCGCAAGGGGAGAGGGGAGGAGCAGGGTTAGTCCTTGTCGGCGCCTTCCGGGCTCGTGTAGGCGCGAGCGCCCGAGCCGCCGGCGTCGGTTTGGTTCGCCTTACCTTCGATGATCGCCGAAGCCAATTGGTTCACCACCAATTCGATCGAGCGGATGCTGTCGTCGTTGCCCGGAATCGGCAGATCGACCATGTCCGGATCGCTGTCGGTATCAATCAGCGCCACGGTCACGACGCCCATCTTGCGGGCTTCCATCACCGCGTTCTTTTCCTTCTTCGGGTCGATGATCACCATGCACTCCGGCAGGCGAGTCATCGTGCGCATACCGTTGAGGTTGCGGAACATCTTGCGATATTCGCGGTTGAGCGCCGATTGAGCCTTCTTCGAATATTGGTTGAACACTTCGCCGTTCTTGATCTTTTCTAGTTCTTCCAGGCGAGCGAGCCGGCTACGGATCGTGCGGAAGTTGGTGAGCGTGCCGCCCAGCCAGCGATCGTTCACGTACGGCATGCCGCAGCGAGCGCCTTCGCGTTCCACGGTTTCGGCGGCTTGCTTCTTCGTGCCGACGAATTGAATCAGGCTGCCTTGCGAGGCGACTTGCGTGAGGTACTTGCGGGCCCGAATGAGGCCGCGAATGGTTTCGCGGACGTCGATGATGTGAATCAGATTGCGGCGGCCGTAAATGTACGGACGCATCTTGGGGTTCCAGCGGCTGGCCCGGTGGCCGAAGTGAACGCCCGCTTCAATCAACTGCTTGACCAATTCCGTCGACACTACACGAACTCCTGTAAAAACGAGCACACCGGCAAAAGTCCCGCGGCACGGCGACGTTCGGCCCCAAGCCGAAAAGCGATCGCGACCGTCGGGCGTCCGGCGTTCCAAGGTATTCGGTCTTTTAGGTTTACGATCTCCAGCGACGGACCGTGCGCCGCAGGCGAGCCCCTTATCGTACAGGCCTGCCGAAAGAGCGTCAATCGACGCTAATTGCCTGGCGTCCAACGACTTAGCTCGTGCAGTCGGCGCTTCCGGCAACATTTCGGCGAGCGGGGGCCGTAAGGCCCCTGTTATTTTGCGCCGGATGCGTAAGTAAGTCTTAGCTCCCGTCGATAGCGGCAACGCCACGTACGCCGGGGGCAGCGTCGCACCAGCAATCGCGCCAACGATTCGATCAACGCTGCCCCGGGCGACTCGCCCGGGGCTAAGACCCAAGCCAAATTGCGGAACAGAAAGCGCCTTCTGTAGGGAACGCCCTCCGTGGCGTTCCGGACTCTCTAACTGCAATCGATTTGCAATTACTCCAAAACGGTAAGTGCGTGCATCGACCCCCGGTTTGCACGCACCCTTAGTTCTAAGTGATTCGGTGCGTTCAAAACGATCCTCGTTGCACGCACCCCGACGATTTTGCACGCAGTAACCGTAGCGCGGTTGTAATTGCAATTCGATTGACGATAACGCGCATTGCCGAACAGAAACCGCGACCAACCAAACCGCCGGCCACCAACCCCTCTCCCACCGGGAGAGGGTGCCCGAAGGGCGGGTGAGGGAGACGTCGAGTAAAGGTTGGCTGTGGTGATTCATCGGTCGTGGACCTTAGCCCCCGGCACTTCATGCCGGGGGCATTGTGTGATGATTTGTTGATAAAATGCGGCGTTCGAGAAGTCAGCATGCCCCCTCGCTTGCGCTGCGGGGCTGGTGTGTCGTGGTTGTGATGCGCGGCGATTTCACGTCGTTTGCCCCCGGTTTGAAGAACCGGGGGCTAAGGTCGACGCGTAAGCGCGCAGCGGCGCATTGCGTAGTTTCCCAAATCGCCGCCGGCGATTCCATGAATTTTTGGCCGGTCCACATTTTGTGGCTGCGGATCAACTTGCCGCAAAATGGCAGTCGGCCAAAAAGAGCCTTGATTTGTTGGCAGAAAGCGGCGTGGCCAAAAAGCCGACTTGACTTCGTGCGGCCGCCAAAAAACGAAAAGGGCCGACCATTTCCGGTGTGGAGATGGTCGGCCCGTAAGCGGCGTCGAACTGCGTATGGAGGCTCTACGCAGGATTGTCGGGCAATGTTCTTTGCCGCCGGTATTGCATGACCGACGTGGCTACCGCCAACGCGGTGAGGCCGAACGCGGTGGCGGCGAATATGTAGTTGCCGTAGCTGACTTGCAGCGCCCCGAGCAGCCCGAAGGCGACGGCTTCTACGACGTACAGCCGCCAATCGAGGGCGAGCGCGCCGGCCGCGAACTTCTCACAGGCCGGTTTGTGCCGCTTTCGCAGATAGAGACCGACGGTGAGCCCGACGACGACGGCGACGGAGAGATTGAACACTTGATACCACATGGTGACAGATCCTTAGCTCGAGGCGAAATGGTTTAGAGGTTGTTCGACTCGGCCGGCGTACGCTTGCTCGGCTGGACGAGGAAGTACACGAACACGGCGCCGGCCCCGGCGAACCAGGCCGCGAAGAACCAGTTGTGCCGCCAGAGTTCCAGCGCGGCAAGCGTGCCCAAGATTCCGGCGAGCACGACGTGGGCCGTCGTGTTGAGCGAGCCCATCAGCTGCTTGTACTTCTCGACAAGCTGCGGCTGCTTGAGCAGCAGGTAAGTACTGGCGGCGGCGAACACGCCGAGCAGAAGAATGACGAACGACAAGTAGTACGAAAACATTGGACCTCTCCGCGGGGTAACAAAGGGAATCAAAGCGACGTAAGAGCTTGCACTCTCACAGCGCACGATCCGCAGCTTTGTTACAGAGGTCCGTTAAATGCCGCGGTGCTGCATATCCCCTTGCTTGCGCAGCGGGGCTAGTATGCGGATCGATACCGCTTGCGATTTAGCGCCCGGTTAAACGCCGGCCACTCGACTAACCGCCGATTTTATCCTTCCCCATGTACTTGCGCAGTACCTCGGGCACCACGATCGTGCCGTCGGCTTGCTGGTAGTTTTCCAGCACCGCGATGATGGCCCGGCTCAGTGCGACGGCCGTGCCGTTCAGGGTATGGGCGAAGTGGGTTCCCTTTTCGCCTTTCTTCTTGTAGCGAATGCCGAGCCGCCGCGATTGATAGTCGGTGCAGTTGCTCGTGCTCGTAACTTCGCCGTACTCGCCGCCGTTACCGCGGCCCGGCATCCAGGCTTCAAGGTCGTACTTGCGATAGGCCGGCCCGCCGAGATCGCCGGTTGCCGTGTCGACGACCCGATACGCGATCCCTAGGCCGTCGAAGATGCGGCATTCGAGGTCGCGGAAGTATTCGAGCATCTCGTCGCTTTGTTCCGGCGTCGTGAAGGCGAACATTTCGACCTTCGTAAACTGATGCACGCGATAGAGTCCGCGCGAAGCCCGCCCGCCGGCGCCCGCCTCGGTGCGGTAGCAATGGCTGATGCCGCACATTTTGATCGGGAATTGTTCTTCTTCGAGAATCGTGTCGGCGAAGTATCCGCCGAGCGTGATCTCGGCCGTCGCGACGAGGCTCAGGTCGCTGTCGGCGATGCTGTAGATTTGCGTTTCCGGGCCGCGCGGAATGTACCCAGTGCCGTGCAGCACTTCATTGCGGGCCAAGTCCGGCGTGATCGTCGGCGTGAACCCTTCGGCCATCAACATGTTGACGGCGTATTGCTGCAACGCGAGTTCCAGAAGCACCGCGTCGTTCTTCAGAAAGTAGAAGCCGGCACCGGTGGTTTTTGCGCCGGCGTCGAAGTCGATGAGGTTTAGTTTCTCGCCGAGCTGCACGTGATCTAGCGGCTTGAAATCGAACTTCGGCGGCGCGTGCTTCCCTTTCTTGATTTCGAGATTCGACTGATCGTCTCCGCCGACCGGAGCCTGCGGGTGCGACATATTTGGAATCGACCGTTGCAAGCCGTCGACTTCCGCATCGAGCTTGGCCAACTCTTCTTTGGCGGCGTCGCATTGTTCACGCAGCGCACGACCTTCGGCCTTGAGCGCTTCGCGCTGATCGGCCGGGGCTTTGCCGATGCTGCTCGCCTTTTCGTTGGCTTTGCGGTTTAGCTCGTCGACGTCTTGCTGCTTCTTCCGGCGGTCCATTTCCAAGGCGACAAAGCGATCGATGTCGGCCTTGGAGTTGCGGCGGGCGCAGTTTTCTTTGACGAGGGCGGCGTTTTCAACGATGAACTTGCGGTCGAGCATGACGATTCGGTGCGTTCTCAAAAAGGATAGGGATGTGTTCCGGGCTGGCCGGCGGCAAGAGCGTCGGCGTCTAGCGACTAGCTGATGCCCATTTCGCCGAGTTGCTTTTCCAGGGCTTCGACCAAGGCTTTCGCTTTGGCTTTGTCCCCTTCGGCTTGGATGTCTTTCATAAGCTTAGCGACTTCGACGCGGTCGTTGTTGAAGCGGGCGATCGCGAGAGCCGTGAGAATATTGGTGATGGTGCGGGCGTCGATGCCGAGAATCTTGGCAAGCTTCTTGCCCCGTTTTTCGCACTCTTCGCGGGCCAGTTCCTCATTCTTGAGGTTGCACCACGTTTCACACGACGTCGAGCGCACGAAGTTGGGCCGCAGGTTCGTCTTGAACAGCAGTTCCACCTCAGCCGAAACCTTCGCGATCTCCGCGGCCAGCTTTTTCGGGTCGGTTGCGACTTTTTCGCAGGCCTTCATCATCGAGGCCGCGATATTGACGAACTTCGGCAGGTTCGTGCTTTTGACGTACGTCTCGTAGAGATAAGTCGGGTCGCGTTTCTTGTCGTTCAAATAAAGAAACTGCTCGTCGCTCTGCGCCGCTTTCAGCGCTTTGCTGAGCGCGTTGAGCAACCGCTGATCGCGCTGAATCTCGGAGAACGACATCCCGACGACTTCGGTGCAGTATTCCGCCTTGGTCTTAAGCTTGAGAGGCATAGCTGTGGTTCGTCCGTGTGTGTGCCGACAAGAGCGCGGATCAGAATCCGACAAGCGGGCATTCTAGCGACGCCGGCATTCCGCGGCCTAGATCGAATTGCAACTGCGGCCGGCCCCTGTTCCGCCGCCCGCCGCTATGTTTTCACGCGGCCCAATTCTTCCCATAGGGCCGCGCTGGTCTTAATGCCGCGGTGAAAGTCGGCTAGGCAAAACTTTTCGTTAGGGCTGTGCGTGTTGTCGTCGTTAAGGCCCCAGCCGAGCAACAGGGTGTCGACGCCGAGCAAGTCGTGAAAGGTGGAAACGACCGGAATCGACCCACCTTCGCGAATGAACACCGGCCGACGGCCGAAGCCGTGTTCGACGGCCTTCACCGCGGCTGCGACGTACGGACTTTCCAGCGGCACGACGACGCCCGGCGCGCCGTGGTAACCGATGAGTTCCATAGTAATGCCGGCCGGGCAGCGCTCTTTGAGAAACGTTTCGAGCGCCGCTTTGAGGTTGGCCGGATCTTGGTTCGGCACCAAGCGGAAGCTGAACTTCGCCGAAGCCTTGGCCGGCAGCACCGTTTTGGCTCCTTCACCTTGGTAGCCGGAAGTGAGGCCGTTGATGTCGCAGGTCGGGCGCGCCCAGCGGCGCTCAATATTGGTGAAGTCGGCTTCGCCGTTGAGCTCTTTCACGCCGATCGCCGACTTAAATTCGGCTTCGTCGTACGGCAGCGCGGCGAATTCCTTGCGCTCGCGCTCCGTAAGCGGCGTCACGTCGTCGTAAAATCCCGGCACTTGCACGCGGCCTTGGTCATCGACGAGCGCCGTCAACATTTTCACCAGCGCATTGGCCGGGTTGACGACGGCCCCGCCGAACACGCCCGAGTGCAAGTCGCGATCAGGGCCTTGTAGCTTGAGCTCGAAGTAGCTGATGCCGCGCAAGCCATAGGTGATGGCCGGCAAGCCGGGGCCGAATTGCGAGGTGTCGCTGATCACGCAGACATCGCACTTCAGGCGTTCACGATTCAGGCGGATGTAATCGTCGAGGTGTTCGCTGCCGACCTCTTCTTCCCCTTCGATCAAAAACTTCAGATTGATCGGCAGCTTGCCGACCGTCTTGAGCCAAGCTTCCGCACTCTTGACGTGCGTGAACATCTGCCCCTTGTCGTCGGTCGCGCCGCGGGCGTAGAGGTTGCCGTTGCGGCGCGTCGGCTCGAAGGGGGGCGTTTCCCACAGGTCGAGCGGGTCGGGCGGTTGCACGTCGTAGTGGCCGTAGACCAGCGCCGTGGGTGCGCCCGGCGCTTGGCAGAGTTCCGCGTAAACGATCGGATGGCCCGGCGTTTCGCAGATTTCCGCTTTCATTCCCATGTCGCGGAATTGTCCGGCGACCCATTCCGCGGCCGCGCGAATATCGCCCTTATGAGTACTTTGGGCGCTCACGCTGGGAATCCGGAGTAACTGGCAAAGCTGTTCCTCGAACGCGGCGGCGTTTTCGGCAAGATACTGGTCGACGGCGGCGGGCATGGCCCAAGCTCCGGAAATTGCGGCTGGCGGAGTCGGCTAATATAATGCCCCGGCGGCGATCGGGCCACGTTCTTGCGGACTTGCGTTCGCGCGAGCCGGGATCGCGTGAGCCCAACGCCGCCGCCAGCCGAAGCCGTTCGCTTGTGAGGAGTCGTCGAATATGTCCGACCATGCCGCCGTCGCCGTACCTGAGGTCGAAGAGCAGGCCGCAGCCGCGCCGCAGGCCGCCGAGCCGGAAAAGAAGAAACGCCGGCAGCCGCGGTATCACGTCTTATTGTGGAATGATGAAGATCACACGTATGACTACGTCATCGTGATGCTTCACGAGTTGTTCGGCCACCCGCCGGAGAAAGGCTTCCAGATCGCCCAAGAGGTCGATCTTCGCGGCAAGGCCGTGGTGCTGACGACCACGATGGAACACGCGGAGCTGAAACGCGATCAAATCAAAGCCTACGGTAAAGACCCGGGCATCAAAGCCTGCAAAGGCTCGATGAGCGCCTCGATCGAAGCGGCGCCGGAATAGGTTTTCCCGACTCCTAAAGTTCTTGCTGAGTGATCGTACGGCCGGTGCGAAGAGCATCGGCTGTTTTCTTTCCCCCCTCCGCCCTCCCCCTTCCGCCCTCTGTTCGATGCCCACCTTACGCACCGCGACGCTTGGTTGTCGCGTCAATCAATACGAGACGGAATTCGTGCGGCAGGGGCTCGAGCGCGCAGGGTTTCGCGATGCGGCCGATGATGAGGCTGCGGACCTCTGCATCGTCAACACTTGCACGGTAACGCACGAGGGGGATGCGAAGAGTCGGCAGACGGTGCGGCAGTTGGCGAAGCGCAATCCCGAGGCGCGAATCGTCGTCATGGGGTGTTATGCGACCCGGGCTCCCGAGGAAGTGGCGGCTTTGCCGAACGTCGCCGAAGTCATTACCGACAAACGCGAACTGCCGGACCTGCTGCAACGCTTCGGCGTCGTCGACGTGCCGACCGGCATCGAGCGGTTCGACGGCCGACGTCGGGCCTATGTGAAGGTGCAAGACGGTTGCCTGTTGCACTGCACGTTTTGCATCATCCCTTCAGTACGGCCCGGGCTGCGGAGCCGGCCGCCGGAGCACCTCGTCGACGAGGTTCGCAAGCTCGTCGACCACGGGCACCGTGAGATCGTGCTGACGGGCATTCATCTTGGGCACTACGGCGTCGACCTCAACGCCGGCCGCACAAAAACCGACTGGGTGCGGCTCTCGCATCTTTTGGAGAAACTCGTCGAAGTCGACGGCCGCTTCCGGATTCGCCTTTCGAGCATTGAGGCAACCGAGGTCACGCGCGAACTCGTCGCGGTGATGGCCCGCTATCCCGATCGCATCTGCCCGCACTTGCACGTGTCGATGCAAAGCGGGAGCGACGGCGTATTGCGAAGGATGCAGCGTCGTTGGGGAGCGAAGCGATTCGTCGACCGTTGTCGGTTGGTGCAAGACTCGCTCGATCAGCCGGCTTTGACGACGGACGTCATCGTCGGCTTTCCCGGCGAGACGGAGGCTGAGTTTGAGGAAACGCTCCGCGTGTGCGACGTCCTCAGCTTTTCGAAAATTCACATCTTTCCGTTCAGCCCGCGGAAGGGAACGCCGGCGGCGACAATGCTGGAACAGGTGCCCGCGGCGGTCAAACAGCGGCGAGTGGAAACGCTGGAACGGCTGGCCGACGGGCTCCGCGACCGCTATCACGCGGCGCTGCGTGGCCGGAAATTGCAGCTTTTGGTCGAGGGGCGATTGCCCGATCGGCCCGACGTCGTGGCCGGGACCGCTTGCCGGTACGCACTCATG
>JAFLCO010000093.1 GCA_017303535.1 Planctomycetota bacterium | reverse complement strand
ACCGATATAATCGCGGTTTCCTCTTTTCACAAAACGATCTCCATGGCCCATCTCGGCGTCAACATCGACCACGTCGCCACCGTGCGACAGGCCCGGCGAACCTATGAGCCCGACCCCGCGTGGGCCGCGGCTTTGGCCGAACTTGGCGGTGCCGACGGCATCACGCTGCACTTGCGCGAAGATCGTCGACACATTCAGGATCGTGATCTGCGCGTGCTTCGCGAAACGGTCACCGTAAAGCTGAACTTAGAAATGGCCTGCGAAAGGGCCGTGTGCGACATCGCCTGCCAAGTGAAGCCCGACCAAGTGACGCTGGTGCCGGAAAATCGCCAAGAGGTGACCACGGAAGGGGGACTCGACGTCGTCGCGGCTCGCGACCGTACGGCCGAAACCATCAAGCGGTTGCACGATGCCGGTATCGTCGTCAGCTTGTTCCTCGACGCCGATGAACGGCAGATCGCTCTCGGCAAACAACTCGGCGCCGATGCCGTCGAACTTCACACCGGTTGCTACGCGTTGGCCAAGGTCGGCAAGGCACGCGACACGGAACTCGTGAAGCTCACGGTCGCCGCGAAGTCGATCGTCGCCGCCGGAATGACTCTGCACGCCGGTCATGGCTTGAACTACCAGAACTCGCGGGCCGTCGCCGACATTCCGCACATGGACGAACTCAATATCGGCCACAGCATCGTGGCCCGCGCGATCATGGTCGGCTTCCAGCAGGCTGTTCGCGAAATGAAAGACCTGATTAAGTAATCGAACGTTTCAAATCTTAGCACGCCGAACCCCGTCGAATTTACATGAGCACCAAAGGCGAAGCCTACGCCGGTCTGTCCGTCGCGATCACCACGCCGTTTAAGAACGACGAAGTCGACTACGCCAAGCTGCGCGAGCAAGTTGAGTTTCAAATCGCCGCGGGCACCAAGTGCGTCGTGCCGGTCGGGACCACGGGGGAATCGCCGACGCTCTCGCACGACGAACACGAGAAAGTCGTCGCCGAGGTCGTGCAAGTGGCCAAGGGCCGCATCAAAGTGATGGCCGGCACCGGCTCGAACAGCACCCGCGAGTGCCTGCGGCTTTCGAAGCGGGCCGAAAAAGACGGAGCGGATTCCCTGCTCATCGTAGCGCCGTACTACAACAAGCCGACGCAACAGGGCTTCTACGAGCACTATAAGGCGGTGGCGGAAGCCGTCGGCCTGCCGATCTGCGTGTACAACATTCCTGGCCGCACCGGCAAGAACATCGAGCCGGAAACGATCGTCCGTATGGCCGAATTGCCGAACATCGCGCTGGTAAAAGAAGCGACCGGCCAAATGGACCAAGCCTCACAAATTACTGCGGCCACGAACCTCACGGTGCTCTCGGGCGACGATAGCCTGACGCTGCCGCTGATGTCGATCGGCGGGCGCGGCGTGATTTCCGTCGTCGGCAACATTGTCCCGAAGGACATGATCGCCTTGTGCGCCGCCTTCGACGCCGGCAACTTCGCCGAAGCCTTAAAATGGCACAAGAAGCTGTTTCAACTCTGCCGCGACATGCTCGGCCTATCGACCAACCCGATCCCGCTCAAAGCCGCGATGCGCATGCTCGGCCGCGACACGGGCGAACTGCGATTGCCGATGACGCAACTCACCGGAGCCGAAGAAGCCAAGCTCCGCACGACGCTGATCAAGTACGGGCTGATCGGCGGCTAACGTAACGGGCGCACATGCCGCGAGTTCTCGTCGTTTGCGAGTTCGCCACGCTCAACGGCGGGGAACGTTCGCTCTTGGCGGTGCTGCCGACGTTGCAACGCGGCGGGTGGCAAGTGGAGTTTCTCGCTCCGCCGCAAGGCGCCTTGGCGGAGTCACTTCGATCGCTCGGCATTTCGGTAGTCGGCGCGCGAGACGAACTTCCGCAGGTGCTCGCGGCGAATCGCTACGACTTGGTGCATGGCAACAGCTTGGCCATGGCGTTGCATGTCGGACCACTTGCCACAACCGCCGGCGTGCCCTCGATCGGCCACCTTCGCGACATCGTCCGGCTCAGCGGACCGAAAATCTCGCAACTCAACGCGAGTACGAGATTGCTCGCCGTATCTTCCGCCGTTCGCGATTACCACGTTGACCAGGGTCTTGATGCCGCGAAAACGCACGTACAGTACAACGGCATCGACCTCTCCAACTTCCTCCCGTCTCCCCTAGCGGGAGAAGGGCCGGGGGTGAGGGGTAACGAATCAAGCGAACTTCGAAAAGAACTTGGCTTAACGCAGAATGCCAAGCTCATCGGCCTTGTGGGGCAAATCATCCTTCGCAAAGGCCAAGACACGGCCTTGGCGGCCCTCGTGCCCCTGTTGAAAGATGATCCGTTGCTGAATGTGGTGATCGTCGGCGAGCGGCATTCTGAAAAGCCGGAGACGATCGAGTTCGAGCGAGGACTTCATGCCGTGGCCGCCCGCGAACGGGTCGCCGACCAAGTGCATATTTTGGGAACGCGTACCGACATTACGACGTTGCTACCGCAGCTGAACTTGCTGTTGCACATGGCCCGGCAGGAGCCGCTGGGGCGGGTGCTGCTCGAAGCGGCGGCTTGCGGCGTGCCCGTCGTTGCGACCGACGTCGGCGGTACTCGCGAGATTTTTCCGCGCGGCATTGCCGATGGTGCGATGCTTGTGGCGAAAGACGACGCGGAAGCGGCCCGCGACGCCGTAAAGACGCTGTTGGCCGAACCGATCGCGGCCCGTGCGATGGGCATGGCCGGGCGGCGTCGAATCGAAGCGGCCTTCAGCGTCGAACAAGCTGCGGCCGGGCTACTGCGGCATTACAACGAAACGGCTTTCGGCCCACATGAGCCGGGCTGTTCGTTGGCGTTGCGGGATTGACGCAGAGGGAAGTTTGGAGTCGACAACTGAGCTTCCCCCTCACCCCCGGCCCCTCTCCCGCATGGGAAAAGGGGAGGAAAGGAGGTCAATCTTCGGCTTGGCTGCCGTCGCCGCACATTTTCACCACGCGCGGGTCGAAGCGGCCGACGACGTCGACCAAGTCGCGTTGCTCGCGCATCACGTCGAGAATGTTCTTGTAAACGCCCGGCACCTCGTCGGGGCCGGCCGAAAGGACGCGAACGCCCTTCTTCTCCAAATCCTTCTGTGTGGCACGCCAGCTAAACTTCTGTTTGGCGGCCGTACGCGACATCGCCCGTCCGGCGCCGTGCGACGCCGAGTTCAAGCTCGCCGCGTTTCCCTTGCCGCGCACGATGAACGCCGGGTCGGCCATCGACCCGGGAATCACCCCGAGTTCGCCGGCCGCCGCAGGAGTCGCCCCTTTGCGATGCACGATCAGTTCCTCGCCGCCGTGGTTTTCTTTCCAGGCGAAGTTGTGGTGGTTCTCCACGCCGGCGATGATCTGAGCGCCGAGCAAGTTGCTCACGTTGCGATGAATGCAGTCATGATTCGCCGCGGCGTATTCGCCCATCAGGTTCATCGAATCCCAGTATTGCTTGCCCTCTTCGGTATCGAGATCGAGCCACGCCAAGCGGCCGACCGCTTCATATTTTCGCGGCAGTTGATTGCGGGCGATTCCGCTGAAGACCGAACATACGGCCGCACCCGTGCCGCGGCTGCCGCTATGGCTAAGCAGGGCCGTGTACGAACCGGCAGGGAGGCCGAGTTCGGCGTCGTCGTGTTCCAAAGTCAACACGCCGAATTCGACGAAGTGGTTGCCCGAGCCTGACGTACCAAGCTGCCGCCACGCCTTGTCGCGGTTCTCGCGCGTGACGCGGCTCACCGTCCAATCGCGGTCCATAACCGCGTGCTCCAGCGGACGCGCAAACTCACCGCCGACGCCGAACCGCGTCCCCTTCTCCAACGCCTTATCAAACCGCTCGTTCTGCTTTTCCTGATCGAGCATCGCCGGCGGCACGTCGAGTACCGAAAGCTTCATGCGACAAGCGATATCCACGCCGACGGCGTACGGTACCACGGCCTTCTTGAGCGCAAGCACGCCGCCGATCGGCAAACCATAGCCGACATGCGCATCGGGCATCAACGCGCCGGCCACGGCCTGCGGTAGGCTGCACGCTTGTTTCATCTGGTCGATCGACGCCGCGTCGATACCTGCGGCTCCCCAGGTTTGAAACTCAACGGCCTTCGGTTCCCAGGCGGCGCCGTGGTCCAGGAGTTCGCGCGCAAGCCCGCCGAAGACGCCGTCGTCCACATGCGCCGCGGGATCTTCAACGACCGCGCGCACCGTCTTCTTCACGTCCATCGAACGCAGCAGGTCGAGCTTCGCGGCGGTTTGAATGGCTTGCAGCGCCGCGTTGACGCAAAACGGCGGTACACCGAGTTTTTCGAGCTGGCGAGGATTCATGGGAACTTCCGTGCGGATGCGACGCCGATTTTGTTGGTCATTTGTCTCCCTTGAGAGACACGGCACTACGGAAATGTTCGCGGCTGCGAACCTCCGCGGCAACCGGCGCGCAAAAAGAGCCCCTGGTCGTCGACCAGGGGCTCTTTGCGAATCTTACGGAATATCAGCCGTACGATCAGGCTTTACACGCCGAACGACTTGCCGCAACCGCAGCTCTTCGGCGCCGACGGGTTGTCGAAGCGGAAGCCGCGACCGTTGATGTCGTCGCAGAAGTCGAGCGTCGCGCCGTCGAGGTACAGGTCCATCTTGCGATCGACCACGACCGGCAACCCAAAGAACTCGGCCTTCTGATCGGCTTCTTCGTTGTACTGGTTGTCGAAAGCGAATTTGTATTCAAAACCGCTGCAGCCGCCGGCGGCGACGCCGACGCGCAGGAACATGTCGGGAGCAAACTTTTGCTCATCCATCATCCGCTTCACTTCCTTCGCGGCCTTTTCCGTTACCGAGATCGCCATCGCACTGATCCTCAATTCTCAAGAACTATGGAAGAAACGGGACTGCCGTCCTTTTTGACAAGCGGTTATGTCGAAATTATACCGCGCCGCCGGGAATCGAAAAGGGCGGTGATTTTTGCCGGTAAATCGGGTCTAGGCCATGCTGCTCAACCTCCGGAGCTGGCGCACGGCGTCGACCGTCAGTTCAATGGCCGTTTCCACATCCTGCGACGTATTGAACCGGCCCAGCCCGTAGCGGAGGCTGGCCCGCGTCAGATCGTCGCCAAGCCCGAGAGCCCGCAGGACATGGCTCGGCTCGGGATTGGCGCTGGTGCAGGCGCTGCCGGAGCTTACGGCCAGCCGCTTCATGCTCATCATCAACGCTTCGCCGTCGACGTAAGCGAAGCTTAGGTTCAAATTGCCGGGCAGCCGTAACTCGGGCCGTTCGAGTGACGGGCCATTGAGCGCGACGCCGTCAAGTTGCGACGTCAGGCCTTGGTAAAGCCGGCGGCGTAAGGTCGCCAGCCGCTCCGATTCCGACAATATCTCGGCGATGCAGAGTTCCAACGCTCGCGCAAAGCCGACGATGCCCGGCACATTCAGTGTGCCGCTGCGAAAACCGGCTTCCTGTCCGCCACCGTCGATTTGCGACACCAAACGAACCGCCGGAGCCGAGCGACGCACGTACAGCGCGCCAATCCCCTTCGGCCCATAGATCTTGTGAGCTGTGAAGCTCACGAGGTCGACGTTCCAGCGGGCGACGTCCACCAGAATCTTTCCGACGGCTTGCGTGGCGTCACAATGAAACGTCACGCCCCGCTCGCGGCAAAGTCGTCCGATCTCGGCGATGGGCTGCAGGACGCCGATTTCGTTATTGGCCGCCATGACGGAGACCAAGACTGTGTCCGGTCGAATCGCCGCCGCAAGCTGATCGAGGTCGACAAGGCCGCACGTTTCGCTGCCGATCGGCTCGACCGGCAGAAGCGTGACCTCGTAGCCGCGGCGTGAAAGCTTATCCACAACGTCGAGCACCGATTTATGTTCGATGCCGACGGTGATGATGTGACTGCCTTTCTTTCGCGACCGCTCGGCGACACCCTTGATCGCAAGGTTATTGCTCTCCGTCGCCCCACTGGTGAACACGATCTCGCGCTCGCCGGCACCGATGGTCTGCGCGATCGACGCTCGGGCCGCATCCACGGCATCTTTAGCTTCCCAGCCGTACGGATGGTTCACGCTGCCCGCGTTGCCGTACCGCTCTGTAAAGTACGGCAACATCGCCTCGACGACGCGCGGGTCGACCCGCGTCGTGGCGTGATTGTCCATGTAAATGCAGTCGTCGGGCATGACGGAATTCTTACCCGAACAAGGCCCGCAGACAAATCGACGACCAGGTTTCGAAACCGTTGAGATCGGCCAGGAGTTCATCGACCGGGCGGAAGCCGCATTCGATGATCTCCGCTTCCCGCGGGCTCACGCGCGGCTCGGCCACGTCGAAAATGTGAACGACGCCCAAGTGCACGCGTCCGACTGGCGACTCATCGTCGTTAATCAGGCCGACGCAGCGCTCGCTATACGCCGTGTCAATGGCGACTTCCTCCGCCAACTCGCGTCGCAGACCTTCCTGGTACGGGTCGGCTCCGGCCACCGAGGTGTCTTCCACCGAAATATGGCCGCCGATGCCGATGCTTCGCTTGCTGTGCAGCCGCCCTTCGCCTTGCCCTTTGCCGCGTGTGTACTGAAAAATGTGCGTCCGGCCTGCGGTATCGACATGTCGAAAGATGCAGTAAGGGATCAGTTGCTTGAACGTCGGGTCTTGCTCCATTTCGGCCCGTGGACGGTAGCTGACGTGCTCGACTTTCAAAAGTTCGGCCAGGTACCGCTCGGCGTCGGCGCAAAATCCTTGGAAGTGTCCTAGCTTGTGAAAGACCGGGGTCGGCACGACCAGCACTTGTTCGGTGAGCACTTGCGACACGGATAGTCCTTTCGAAACGGTTAGCGGCGACCTGTTCGAGCTCTCAAGCAAAATCGCAAGCGTACGATCTCGCGGCCCGATGAAAGTTCGTCGAAATTCGGCGAAAGCAGTATAGTTGTTTATCGCCCGGCGTGCGAACGCTCCACGCAACCCTGAATCGCGAACTCTGAACCCCGAACCAGCGCAGCGCCCATGAACGACGCCCAACGTCAGAAGCAGATGGCCGAGGCCGAGGAACTTCTCAAAGATTTTCGATCGCAGGCCGGGTTTGCCAAGGGGCTCTATTTCGGCAACTATCGCAATGACCGAGTCGTCGAATACCCGCGGCCGGAGTTGGACGAAGAGACGCTCCAGATGGAGTTGGAGTTGCAGCAATATTGCACAACGCAGATTGATCCCGTGAAGATCGATCGCGACGCGATGATTCCGGACGATATCGTGCGGGGTCTGGGCCAGCTTGGCGTGCTCGGCGCCTGTTTGCCGAAGAGCGTCGGCGGCCGCGAGCTTTCGCAGGCTTCATATTGCAAGCTGCTCGAAGCGCTGGGCGGGCATTGCGCGAGCACGGCGCTTTTCGTGAATGCCCATCATTCGATTGGCCCGCGGGCTTTGGTGCTATTCGGAACAAAGGAGCAGAAAGAAAAGTATCTGCCGAAGTCGGCGAGCGGTGAGTGGATCAGTGCCTTCGCTTTGACGGAGCCCGAAGCGGGCAGCGATGCGGCCAACGTGCAAACCACGGCCGTACCGACGGCCGACGGTTCCGGCTACATCCTCAACGGCAACAAGCGCTGGATCACCAACGGCGGCATCGCTCAGGTGCTCACCGTGATGGCCCGCACGCCGGTTCCCGGCTCGAAAGACACGAAGATCACGGCCTTCATCGTTACGCCCGACATGCCGGGCTTTGAGGTCGTCGAAAAGCGAATGGCCAAGCTCGGGGTGCGCGGCAGTGCGACGGCCCGCCTAGCGTTTCACGACATGTTCGTGCCGAAAGAAAATATCCTGGGTCAGCTCGGCAAAGGTCTCAAGGTCGCGCTCACGGTGCTCGATTTCGGCCGGACGACGTTCGGCGCCAGCTGCACCGGGGCCGCCAAGTATTGCCTGGGCCGAGCCGTGCACCATGCCAATTCGCGTGTGCAGTTCGGCCAATCGCTCGGCTCGTTCGAACTCGTGAAGGAAAAGCTCGCCTATATGCAGGCCGGCATCTTCGCGATGGAGAGCGCCACTTATCAGACAGCCGCGCTCATCGATTCGGGCGACGAAGACTACATGCTCGAAACGGCGATGCTGAAAGTGTTCGCGACCGAAGTCTTGTGGAAGATCATCAACGACGCCTTCCAAATCCATGGCGGCAAGGCCTACTTCGACGACGAGCCGTTCGGCCGCATCCTGCGGGATGCGCGCATCAACCAGATCGGCGAGGGAGCGAACGACGTCCTGCGTAATTTCATTGCGCTGGTCGGCATGCGCGACGTCGGGCTGGAGTTGCAAGGCGTGCTGGAGGCGGTAAAGGCGCCGCTAGGAAACTTCGGCAGGATCAGTCACTTTATGGCCCGTAAAGTCGGCTCGCTGCTCACTTCGCCGGAGGTTCGTGTGCGGTCGAGCGAATTACACGACGACGCCGCACAACTCGGCAAGATCGTCGGCAAGTTCGGCTCGGCGGTCGAAGCGTTGCTGCGAACGCACCAAGAAGCAGTGCTCGACCGTCAGTATCTACTCGGCCGCGTCGCCGATGCCGCGATCGAACTCTACGTCAGCGGCTGCGTGCTTAATCGCCTTGACCGCTTGTGCCGCGATGAGCACGCCGATGAAGTCGCGAAAGCCCGGCAACTCAAGATTGCCCGCTACTATCTGACAACGGCCCGCCGCCGAATCGCCGCGTCGCTTGAGGCCCTGTGGGACAACGACGACGCAGCGACGACGGAGATTGCGAACATTTCGTTGAATGGGTGAGTCAAGGTAATGTCCGACAATCAATGGAAGACCTGCTGCCATGAAGCAGGTCACGCGATCTTATGTGTCAAACTCGAAGTTGTATTCGACTGTGTAAGAATCGGCCCGGATGAGGACGATGGAGTTGTCGACTTGACGAGCACTCCAATCGATGATCCAGATGATGACTGGACTACTGAAATGCTAGAGAACTATCGGACAATTTATGCAGCAGGCGCTGCCGCCGAACGCTTGGTATTTGGCAGCGCAAGAGAATATGGCACGAAGTGTGACCGCAAGTGCCACGCTAAAATCGAAACGATGTTAAGCGAGGGCCGTTCGAATGGCTTTGACACCGACGTTCACAAAGCTATGAGTCTGGTGACCCGCAAAGAAATCGAGCGCGTCGCTGCGACATTACAATCTACAAAACGTCTTACGTTTGAAGACGTTTCAAAGCTGTTGGGTGTTCCTCTACCCTGGACAACTGATATTCGCTGATCTACTGATTCAGCTTGATCGATAGCTCGCGCAGTTGCTTCAGGTCGACCGTGCCGGGGGCTTCGGTCATCATGTCGGCCGCCTTTTGTGTCTTCGGGAAGGCGATGCAGTCGCGGATGTTGTCGAGGCCGCCGAACAACATGATCCAGCGGTCAATGCCAAGCGCGATGCCGCCGTGCGGCGGCGCGCCGAACTGCAGGGCATCGAGCAAGAAGCCAAACCGTTCGCGGGCCGTGGCTTCATCGATACCGAGCAAGCCGAACACTTTTGACTGCGTCTCTTGATCGTGGATGCGGATGGTACCGCCGCCGGCCTCGGAGCCGTTGATCACGAGGTCGTACGCCACCGCACGCGCCTTACCGGGGTCCGTCGACAGCATTTCAATATCTTGCGGCCGTGGTGCGGTGAACGGGTGATGCATGGCCGCCCAGGTCTTCGACTCTTCGTCCCAAGCGAACATCGGGAATTCGATAATCCACGAAAAGTTCATCGCCTTAGGGTCGTAGAGATTCAACTCCACGCCGAACTTCTTGCGCAGCCCATAGAGAGCCTTGCAGGTGACTTCGAACTTATCGGCGATGAAAACGATAAAGTCACCCGGTTCGGCCTTGAAGCGAGTCGCGAACTCGGCGAGTTGTTCGGCCGAGAATTGTTTGGCGATCGGCGAAGCGAGCGTGCCGCCGGCTTCGACCTTGAACCAAGCCATCCCCTTGCAGCCGAAGTCGTGTTTGACCCATTCGGTGATTTCGTCGATCGTCTTACGCGAATACTTTTCGGCCGCGCCTTTGGCATTGAGCCCGCGTACTCGTTCGCCGGCTTCGGCGGCGGCGCGGAAGACACGGAAGTCGCACTTCGCGGCCAGGTCCGTGGCATCGACGATCTCCAGGTCGAAGCGGCGATCCGGCGCGTCGTGGCCGTAACGTTCCATCGCTTCGTCGTACGTCATCCGCGGCAGCGGCAGCGGGACATCGATCCCGAGCGTCTTCTTGGCGACGCGAGCCACGAGCCCTTCGATGATGCCCATCACGTCGTCGGCCGTGACAAACGACATTTCCAAGTCGAGTTGCGTGAACTCAGGTTGGCGATCGGCGCGAAGGTCTTCGTCGCGGAAGCAGCGGGCGACCTGAACGTAGCGGTCGTAGCCGGCCATCATCAGGATTTGCTTGTAGAGCTGCGGCGATTGCGGCAGCGCGTAGAACTTGCCGGGATGCACGCGCGACGGCACCAAATAGTCGCGGGCGCCTTCCGGCGTGCTGCGGCCGAGCATAGGCGTTTCGACTTCAAGGAAGTTATGCTCGTCGAAGTAGTCGCGCATTTCCTTGACGATGCGGTGCCGCAAGATCAGCGTCTGCTGCATCTCCTGCCGGCGGAGGTCGAGGTAGCGATATTTCAATCGCAGGTCTTCACCGGGCAGATCGCGTTGGCCGGGCGTGAACGGCGGCGTGACGCTCTTGTTCAACAGCGTCAACTTCGACGTACGCACTTCAATGTCGCCGGTCGGCAGCTTGGGGTTCTTCGTGCCCTCGGGTCGGGCCGTGACCTTACCAACGACCTGAATCACCCACTCCTGGCGCAGCGTCTTGGAGAGTTCGAGCAGGGCCGGATCGTTGTTCGTGCTGAAGACGACCTGCGTCTTGCCGTAGCGATCGCGAAGGTCGAGAAAGAGCACGCCGCCCTGATCACGATAAGTGTCGATCCAGCCGCAGATCGTAACTTCTTGGCCGACGTGGGTTTCTCGTAATTCGCCGCAGGTATGGGTGCGTAACACGCGCTCGTTCTCGCTCGCAAAACTTCGGGAACCGGCCGGTAGACGCCGGCAGGCAGGAAAGAGTTCGGCATTGTAGCCGGCAGCCCGAAAGCGGGGAAGATGAACGGCTTACCCGTCGTTGCAGTTGGGAGCCGTTACAGCGGCTTGCCGTTCCAGCGGACGAAGCCTTCTAGGGCGTAGTATTCCGGCAGGCCGAGCCGATTGTAAATGTCGGCCGTGCCGCGATTGCGGTCCTCGGCGCGCTGCCAGAACTCGCGTTCGTCGCTCCCTGGAAACAGGGCTTCGTCCTTTTGCGACTCGTGCCGGAAGATGGCCTGCTTCTTAAGCTCCAAATCGCGCGGGCTCAGCGGCACCGCGATTTCAATCTCATGCGGCGGCCATTCTTGCCAGGCGCCGCGGTAGAGCAGCGCCTCGGGCCGCGAACCGGTCTGCTGTTCCATTTCCCACAGCGCGCGAAAGATAGCCTCCGCGCAAACGCGGTGCGTGCCGTGAGGGTCGGAAAGATCGCCCGCGATGTACACTTGCTCCGGCCGGACGTGTTCGAGCAGCTCTCGAATAATCTGCACGTCGTCGTCGCCGACCGGATTCTTGGCGACGGTGCCGGTGCGGTAGAACGGCAAATCGAGGAAGTGCAGATTCTCTTCACGGCAACCGACCACGGCCGCGCCGGCCTTGGCTTCGCTCCAGCGTATCAAAGCCTTGATCTTCGCAACCGCCTCGCTGTCCGGTCGGCCGGGCTTCTTCGCCGCGAGCGACTCATGAACACAGCGTTCCACTTCCGCGGTCCGCTGGTTGTCGATGCCGAACAGCCGGTTGTACTCCGTAACCAAGTCGGCCACTTGCTGAGCATCATGATCAAACACGGCGATGTTGCCGTTGGTCATGTAGGCGACGTGAACTTCGTGCCGATCTTCAACCAGCCGAATCAACGCGCCGCCCATGCTGATGACATCGTCGTCCGGATGCGGGCTGAAGCAAATCACGCGCTGCGGCGTGCGCCCGCCGGGGTGATAGTTGATCGTGTCCATCATCATGCGAAACACGCGATGGGCCACGGCATGTGCCGGACCGTGCAGAGCAAGAAGCTGATGGAGATTCTGCGAGCGAAAGTCGTCGTCGTTGAGCTTTAAGAGCGGCTTACCGACGGTGAGGCTCAGCCAGAGCACGGCCCGGCGAATCAGCAGGTCGTCCCATACGATCGGCCCGGTCAGCCAGGGAGTGGCCAAGCCTGCAAGCTGCGACCCGGCGGCCGAGTCGACCACCACCACGGCATCCGCATGTTGCTGCAGGAACGACGCCGGCACTCGCTCCGTCGCCGCACCTTCGACGGCTTCGCGAATGATCGCGGCCTTATGTTCGCCAAGGGCGATGAGGAAAATCTTGCGGGCCTGAAACAGTTTATCGAAGCCAAGCGACAGTGCCTGCATCGGCACGTTTTCATCGCCGAAGAAATCGCCGGCAGCGTCTTTACGCGTGAGCGGGTCGAGCGTAGCCAGCCGCGTTTGCGCATGACGAGCACTGAACGGTTCGTTGGCGGCGATGTGACCGTTGCGACCGATGCCGAGCAGTTGTATGTCGATTCCGCCGGCCCCGTCGATGGCTTCGTCAAAGCGTCGGCACACCTCGTCCACGTCGCCCGCTTTCGCCATACCGTCGAGAAAGTTAATGTTCGCCGCAGGAATGTTCACATGCGCGAAAAAATGATCCTGCATCCAGCGCCGCCGGCTTTGCGCCTGGTCGGCCGGAATGCCGAAGTACTCATCCGGGTTGAAGCTGACGACGTTCGCGAAGTCGAGCCCCTCCTCGCGATGCATCCGGATTAGCTCGCGATAGATCCCGAGCGGCGTGCTGCCGGTCGTTAGTCCGATCACGGCTTTCTGCCCTGCCGCCCCACGTTCGCGGATCACGCCCGCGACGGCCTGCGCGACGCTGCGGGCCAGTTCACGATTGGACGTGAAGGCATAGCACGGCAGACGTGTTCCTGCCACGCGCGCGGCGGCCGGGCAGGTGGTGTTCTTATTGGACGTATGCATGAATCCAGTATTGCCGCCGCCGGTCGATTCTCCAAATGCCCGGAATCCCGCACGAAGGGGGCGGTGAATTGCGGTGCAGTTGTCGAAACTCAGCCCGTCGCGTCATACTGCTGCTCGCAGATTTCCACCGCAGTTGACACAAGTTGGAGTGCGACATGGCCGGCTACGAGTTGCAACTGCACGACTTCACGATGTTCTATTTGCGGCTGCTCATGGAAGGAATCGAAGACGACCAACTGGCGATCCAGCCCGCGCCGGGACTTAACCATCCGGCATGGATCCTCGGCCATCTCGCCGCCGCAGCCGACTTCGTGCCGAAGCTTTTGCGCAAAGAAACGCTTTGTCCCGCGGCATGGGACGAACTCTTCCGCCCAGGTAGCACGCCAACCACCGATCGCTCGCGCTATCCGAGCAAAGCCGAGTTGATGGAAATGAATGAGCGCGCTTACGTTCGGAACAAGGAACTGATCGCCACCGCCGCACCGGAATACCTTGCCACGCCTCAGCCGATAGAATACTTCCGCCCGGTCTACCCGACTATCGGCGCCATGCTTGCGCACCTTATCGCGACGCATCCTGCGTTTCATCTCGGTCAGCTATCGACTTGGCGGCGGCTGATGGGAATGAAGGGCGTCATGGCGTTTCCGTAAGGGCCTGCCTCGAGCCTGAAGCCTCAAGTTGGCGGTTGCGGTTTTTAGGCATACAATCAAAAGTAAATCCCTTTGCTGGAGTGCTCAACCATGTCTCAAGCGTCCGATATCTATGTGTCGCAACTAGCGGGCTTGCCGACACAAGATCGCGCTGAGTTGGCGCATTTGCTGCTCTGCTCGCTGGACGAAGGCCAATTACCCAATGAAGCGGCCGAGGCCGAATTCGAAGCGGAGTTGAACCGTCGAGTCGAAGACGTTCGTAGCGGGAATGCCAAAGGCCGCCTCGTTGAAGATGTGTTAGCAGATTTGAGGCGCCATTAATCGTGATTCGCCTCGTTCAATCCCAGGAAGCAGAGGCGGAATTAGTCGCTGCGAGGAACTATTACGAGTCAAAGGTCGGTGGTCTCGGCGATAGGTTCATCACGGCTTTCACCTCGACAATCGAATCCATTCGAGCAACACCCGACAGCTTCGCCCGCTACCGTCGTACCGACCTTCGCTCGGTGCAAATCTCGGGCTTTCCGTACTCCGTCTTCTACTTGCACGAGCGCGGGACGGTTTGGATCATTGCGGTGGCCCATCATCAGCGACGTCCGGGATATTGGCTGTCTCGGTTGCCGGAACGGTAAGCGAAGGTCGAGGTATGACAACAAGGCCATTTCCTCGCGCGACGTTGCTTTCAATATTTCGAAACCGAGAGATCACGCATGGACGCATCCGCACTCGAATTCCTTAAAGAGCTGCTCAACACCCCAAGTCCCGCCGGTTATGAACGACCGATCCAGGACGTCGTGCGCCGGTACATGAAGCCGTTTGCCGATCGCATCACAACCGATCGGCACGGCAATGTGATCATGGCTAAGAATCCTGAAGCGGCGCTGCGCGTGATGTACGCCGGGCACTGCGACCAGATCGGGCTCGTCGTGCAATTCATCGACTCCGACGGCTTCATTTACACGCAACCGATCGGCGGCTGGGATCCGCAGGTGCTCGTCGGCCAGAAGATGCTCGTCTGGACGTCGGGCGGCCCGGTGAACGGCATCATCGCCCGCAAGCCGATCCACTTGCTCACGGACGAAGAACGTAAGCAGGTCGTCAAACTTAAAGACTTGTGGATCGACATCGGAGCGAAAACGAAAGAGGAAGCCGCGGCGATCGTAAAGGTCGGCGACCCTGTCACGATGGAACTCGGCTTCCGCACGATGCTTAACAACATGGCGTCGGCGACGGCGATGGATGACAAGGTTGGCCTGTGGGTCGTCTGCGAAGCGATGCGCCGCGTCGGTTCGCGGAAGCTGGAATGTGCGCTTTATTCCGTATCAACCGTGCAGGAAGAAATTGGCCTGCGCGGGGCGATCACAAGCACCTATGCAATTGATCCGCATGTCGGCGTGGCGGTCGACGTAACGCACGCCACCGATTGCCCGACGATCGATAAAAAGACCGAGGGGGACGTGCGGCTCGGCGGCGGACCAGTGATTTACCGCGGTCCGAATATGAACCCGATCGTCACGAGTCGGCTGGTTTCTATCGCGGGACGTTTGGAAATGACCTATCAACCCGCGGCAAGCGGCCGCCCGACCGGCACCGACGCCAATACCATGCAGATTGCTCGTGCCGGCGTGGCGACGGGCCTCGTGAGCATTCCAAACCGTTACATGCACAGCCCGGTGGAGATGATCTCGCTCGACGATATCAATAAAGCCGCCGACTTGCTGGCCGAGTTCGCTTGCGATCTTAAGGCGACCGACGAGTTCATTCCGTAGCCGAATTCGACGACTATTGAGCCGCCGCGTTCTCCGGTTTTTTGCGGACGATGTAAGCCTTATAAAACGCTGCAACTCCCTCCGCCGTGTCTTCCGCCGACTTCGCGATGTTTTCCTTAGCCCGATAGCTGGAGCCGTACTCAAACTGCACGGCTTCCAGCGCGGTCGGCCGATGGCTACCGTAGGTTTGCACGGTGTACCCGCCGTTTAGCCCGGCGGCAACGTTAAGATTCTCGGAGTTCAAGTCCGGCTTCACCTTCGTGCCGGCATCAAGCATCATGCCGACTAATCCGTCTTGGCCGACCAGCGCTCCTCGGCCATGTCGCTCGATGAGAAGCTTCACGGTTTCGCCGCCGACGGTGCCGATCAGAATCTGATCTTTGAACGAAGCCTGACCGTGCACGTCGATCACGAGGCCGGTCCCCCATTTCTTTTGCACTTCACGGCAATACTCGGCGATGGTGTCGTGATAGGCGTCATAATAAAACTTCGCTTCCGGCACTTCATAAGAGTGCTCGGGAGCCCGATTGGGGTCGATAAACTTCCGTTGGAAGCGGGCCATTACGAAATACGGCCTACCGCCCAATCGCTTCTCCAACTCAGTGACGATAACTTCTGCAAGTTCGTGCGTATTTACGTCCGTGCCCGTGACCCATTTTGGAGTGCCTTTCGGCGGATTGACCGGACGATTCTTCCGCGGCGGCACTCCGGGAATTGCCTCTCGCCCACCGTGAGGCGCGCAGATAATGATGGGAATCGTTCCACGCTGGACGTCGACAAGAGGGTCGGAGGGGATCGCTTTCGCGGACGCAGGCCTTTTCTCAACCGCCGACTCTTGAGCAACGAGCGGCGGGCAAAGCAATGCGAGAATGAAAAAGCACGCGAACCGCGGCGACCGAGCAACTGTCGACATGGCGAAGAGTCCGACGGAAGGGGTGTTTGACGACGGGCGAAGAGCGCCTATGGTAGTCGATCCGCCGCAACGCCGTTACAAGCATTTTCTGACGAAGAGTTAAGCCGATCCGCCACATGCCTGCGCCGCTTTCCGGAATTCTGAACGTCGCGAAACCGTCGGGCATCACGTCGCGACGCGTCGTTGATCGCGTGCAAAAGCTCGCTCGCCCTGCCAAGGCCGGCCACGCTGGAACACTCGATCCGCTGGCGACCGGCGTGCTCGTGGTATGCATCGGTCAGGCAACTCGACTGATCGACTATGTGCAGAGAATGCCAAAGACCTACGAAGCGGCATTCCTGCTGGGCCGTACTAGCGACACGGAAGACGTCGAGGGCACGGTTACGGAGCTAACCAATCCTCCCGTTCCGACGATCGACCAAATTCAAGCCGCCGCTCAAAGCTTCGTCGGCACAATTAAGCAACGCCCGCCGGCGTACTCGGCGCTCAAGGTGCAAGGTCGACGAGCCTACGACATGGCCCGAGCCGGCGAAGACGTGCAACTCGCCCCGCGACCGATTGAAATCTACGGCATCGAGATGCTGGGCTATGACTATCCGGAACTACGTTTGCGCATCCGGTGCGGTTCCGGAACTTACGTCCGTTCGCTTGGCCGCGACCTGGCCGAATCGCTGGGGACGGGCGCGGTCATGAGTGCGCTCGGTCGCACGGCGATCGGCGCATTTCGGCTCGAAGATGCGTGCGACCTAGAAACGCTGACCTCTGAAGTACTTGCCGCGAAGTTGCAACCGCCGAGCATAGCCGTTGCCGGATTGCCGACGGTCGTTATCGACGACCGTGAGCTCCGCACGTTGAACTATGGTCAGGCCATCGAAAAATCGTGCCCGGTTGAGACCGACGAACTGATCGCACTCATGTCCGACGGGCGGCTGGCGTCGATTCTCGAACCGGCCGGCGAGGGACGCTGGAAGCCGAAACACAACTTCGCGGTGACATAATCCGCAATACCGCTACGAGCGGCCCGCTATTTGTCGGGCACACTTTCCTGGGCGGTTCTTTGCCGTTGAGAGCGATGGCGACGATTCTCCGGCCTTCGACATGTCGGCAATCGGTGACGCCGTCGCAGTCAACACTGATCGTCCCTCGATTCGACTTCCGATAACTCCGAATGACCACGGAAAGCGTTCGGGCACGGACTCGCCCTGGAACCGTTCTTGCCGCCGCGGCAAAGATTCCATCGTGAGAACGCCTCGCAAGGGGCGACAAACGCCATGCTCGAAGAGCGCAGCGTCAAGCTGGACCTATTTGCGTTGATGTTGGCCGCGTGTACCGTCTTCTTGACGCTCACGCTGCTCACCTACTCCCCGGCCGATCCGCCGGCGTCGCTGGTTTATCCTGCTCCCGCCGCACCGGCCAATGCCTGCGGTAAGTTTGGAGCTTTCACGGCCCACGCCATGTTTGAAGGGCTGGGGGTCGGGGCATACTACATTGCCTTTTCGCTTGGCACGCTGGCGACGCTGCTCTTGCAAGGCCGCACGATTGAACAACCGTGGGTCCGGGCGATCGGCTGGACGATGTCGCTTGTCGGCTTGACGACGCTGCTGCAGATCGCCGCGCCGAGCGCTTCACCGGGGCCAATCGTCGGATCAGGAGGCTACGTCGGCGCGATCGGGCGAGCCCTTTTGGAATCGCACTTTGCCACGACCGGCTCCGTCATTCTGCTGTTGAGCGTCGTCGGTGGCGGGTTATTGCTCTGCACCGACTACGTGCTATTGCGTATGTCGGCGGCCGTATTTGGCACGCCGATGCGCAGCGTCAGTCGCGGGCTAGCAAAGAGCGCGGGAGCCATCAAGCAACGTCGCAGCGGCTCGGCCGGAGAAGTCCGCACCGACGTTCCTGCATTTGCCGGCGAAGATGCGGAACCGGCGATCAAGATCGGCGGCAAGACCTTGGCCGAGATCGACGACGAGGACGACGAGGACGACGAAGAAGACGAGGATATCGAAGAGTCGGACGAACTCGATGACGTCGAGGACGAAGCCGAGGAAGCGGCTCCGGCGACGACGACAGTTCCGGCCGTTGTCGCCGTCGCGCCCGCCGCGTTTCCCGTCGCTCCTGTCGAAGAACCGGCAGGCCCGCGCATCAAGACAAAGGCTTCTAAGGTGAACGAGCGCGAGCAGATGATGGCCGCGCTCGACAAGGCGGCCACAAAAACTGACGAGCAGGCCGACTACCAGTTGCCGCCGATCGACCTGCTGGTTCGCGGCACCGGCGTAAACACCGAAGAGCAGGAGAAAGACGTCCGCAAGAAGGCGAAGATGCTGGAGAAGACCTTCGCCAACTTCGGCTTCAACGTAAAGGTCGTCGAGATCGAAACTGGCCCGGTTATCGCGCAGTTCGAAATCGAACTCGAAGCCGGCTTGCGTTTGAGTAAGATTTCGAGCTTGGCCGATGACGTCGCTATTGCGCTACGGGTACCGAGCGTCCGCATCGTGGCGCCGATCCCGGGCAAGAACACCGTGGGTATTGAAGTGCCGAACGCCGAGCGGCAGGTCGTGCACATGCGCGAGGTGATCGAAGAGGCCAACGGCAAGGCCCAGAAGATGAAGATCCCGATCTACCTCGGGAAAGACGTCGCCGGCAATCCAATGATCGCCGACCTCGCCAGCTTGCCGCACTTACTCATCGCCGGCCGCACCGGCACCGGTAAATCCGTCTGTTTGAATACGCTCATTATGAGCATGCTCATGACGCGGCGACCGGACGAACTCCGCATGCTGTTGATCGACCCGAA
>JAFLCO010000092.1 GCA_017303535.1 Planctomycetota bacterium | reverse complement strand
GGGCGAACCATGCCGAGTTGCAAACTCCACTGGGCTCGCACGGCCCCGGGTTTGGTGAAGTCGTGGCGAACGGAAATCGGTCGGGCGGCGGCCTGTCCGGCGCCCCCGGCGCGGCTGCGTTCGATCAGCTCACCGTCGACGACGGCGAGATGCCAAGCCGACTGCGGGCCTTCCGCGAACTCGTCGGCGGCGGCCGTCGCGGCGCAGAATATCTCCGCGGCGAAGGCGAGACCGGCGACAAGCGGAAGTCGGCGCAGTTGCATCGAAGCGCGCGCAGCGGGAGCGCTGATCCAGGACATGACTGATTTCCGAGGTGAGCGTCTTTGATGTGGCAGTCGTTACGATCAGCAGAACAGAAAAAACCGGACCCGTGAATGGGCCAATTCTCTCGATTTTGCGAAGCGTGGCGGAGCGGCAGGCAGGGCAAGTGGGGACGAGATTAACGTCGGAGGCGGGGCTCGATCGCGACGCCGCGAGAAGTAATAAAGCGGCGTCGTTGCGAAGCGTTTTTCCCCCGCGAAAGTTCGCGGCGAATTCGGCTCGCAACTGAAAAGTAGGTCGAAAACCCGTGCACGTCCAATCCGCTCGGAGAAAATTTGCGGATTAGCTAAAGATTGACGATGCACGCGAACCGTTAGCTTAGCCGCCGCGGCTACGCGGCGCCGTTCGTCCGGTCGTGGCCGACCGGGCTAAGCGGCGATTCCATACTTGGATGCTATCGGATCGACGCTACTGTGCTTCGATGGGGGCATCGCGGTACGTGCCCGGGTCGTCGATGCCGTCGCCGTCCCAGTCGCCGACGACCGGTCGTTCGCCGGCCTCGCCGAACGTGAAGGCCCGATCGCGGGCGTCGAGGATGCGATCGTGGTTCGTGTCGATGTGCCAGAAGCCGTCGCGATAGATGCCGAGGTCGACGATCGTATCACCGTCGAAATCGCCAATGACGGGCTTGTCACCCGGCTGGCCCATCGCGAAAGCAATGTCTTCTTCGGTGTACTTGCCGTCGCCGGTAACATCGAGACGCCACTGCCCGTCGCGGAAGATGCCGATCATCTCTTGGCCTTCGCCGGTCCAGTCGCCGGCGATCGGCATGTCGCCGCCCCAACCGTAAAGGAACACGTGATCGATGAGGTCCGACCGCACGGAGCCGGTCGACGTGAGTTGCATCGCGCGTACGCCGAGCGTGGCATTCTCTGCAAGCGGCGGCAGATTCTTGATCGGGCCATACTTGGCATTCTCGGCCGACGGCAGGCCCGGGTCGTGCGCGATATGTCGCGGATCGCCCGGCCAGGCCTTGCCGAAGATGGCGATGTCCATCTTGCCGTCGCCGTCCCAATCGCCGGTGACCGGCAGATCGTCGCGCGTGCCAAGCTTGGCCCACAAGTCTTGAGCGTCCCAGGTGCCGTTGCCGTTGAGGTCGACGTACCAGCTCCCTTCGTGATAGACGCCGACATCGGTCGAGCCATCGCCGTTGAAGTCGCCGGCGACCGGGATGCCGTGCTCGACGCCGAACTTTACTTCGCGCACGGTCGCCTGATCGTCGTCGCCCGTGCGTAAGCGGAACAGGCCCTGTGCAACGGATTCAGTTTTCCAGTCGGGGCGTGCGGCATTGATCTCTTGGAGTTCGCGCGAGTTGGCGACCATCTGGCTTTGCGTCATACGCGACGTACGCGGCTTGCCGGCATTGACGACGCTCAAGTGCCACGTGTATCCGACGACGCCGCTATTGTAGAGGTCGGGCGTCGTCGGATTGATTGCCGGCGTTGGATTCAGCGGCGTCGGCGCGGGGGGCGGAGCCGCATCGGCGATAGGATTAAACGGCGGCGGCGGCGGATTCTCCAGCGTCACGCGGAACGGCACGACGTCGACCTTCACTTCGCTGAAGTTGTTCAGCCGCGAATGCGTGGCCCAGCCGACGACGATATTGCGAATCTGATCGCCGCCGGTGCTGAAGCCGCCGGTGGTGCCAGGCGTGTCGAGCCAATCGATGTAGCCCGCCGGATGGACTTCCGTGACGATGTATTCGCCCGCCGGGATGTCGGCGAAGAGGTAAGATCCGTCGGCCGCCGTGCGCACGTACTCGACGAGGTTGCCGCGCACGTCGAAGATCGGCTGGCCGTCGGGTCGCGAAAGGCGAACATAAACGCCCGGGATTCGGGTGTCGTCGGGCGTGAGTTGACCGTCACGCAGGTTCGGAAGGTTGGCGATGATGTCGTCGGCCGTCGACGTGGTGGAAACCAGCGTCGCCCCGTCTTGGAAGACGATACCGCCGATGCTCGACGGAACCTTTTCGCAGAAGTTGTATTCGATGCCGTCCGGGAACGACGTCAGCGTGATGCCGCCGAGGATGTCGTTGGCCGCATGCATGCCGACGGTCACGCCGTTGATCGTGCCGATCAAATCGCCGCCGTCGAAGTACCCGCCCGGCTGGATTTCGCGAACGCTGTAGGTGCCGCGCTCTAGCCCGTCGAATTTGTACTTGCCGTCGGCGTCCGTGTAGGTGACGGCGATGATGTTATTATTCGAATCGAGCAACTCGATGCGAACGCCGGCGATGCCGACCTCGTCGCCGTTGCGAATGCAGTCGCCGTTTTTGTCGGCATGCACACCGCCACTGATGGTGCCGTACTTTTCCACGAAGTCGTAGCGAACGCCGAAGCGATCTGAAACGAGTGCGATGCCGTCCAGCCGATCGTTGATCGTCGTGTTGCCGGTCGTTACACCGCCGACTTGGCCGACCTTGTCGCCCGAGTCAAAGTATTGCGCCGGTTGGACCTCGCGCACCGAGTAGGTGCCTTGCAGCAGCCGATCGAAGAGATATTCACCGTTGGCGTCGGTCGTCGTCGTGGCGATGACGACGCCGTTTTGTAGCAGTTCGATCGTAACGCCGGCGATCAGCCGTTCGCCCGATTCGTAAACGAGATCGCCATCGCTTTCCGCATGGACGCGACCGCTGATCTGGCCGAACTTCTCGCAGAAATTGTATTCGACGCCGTTTTGGCCCGCGGCCAGCACGATGTTCGAAATAGTGTCGGGCGTACCGACGCTGCCGACGGTCGCGCCGTTGATCGTTCCCGGCAAGGTGCCGCCGTTGAAATAGCCGGTCGGCTGAATTTCGCGAACAGAGTATGTTCCCGCGTCGAGTTCAATGAATTCGTAATTGCCGTTGGCGTCTGTTTGCGTCTCGCGAATCACGTTGCCGAGTGAGTCGAGTAACTGGATGCGCACGCCCGCCAACATCGGCTCGCCCGGATCAACGAGGCAATCGCCGTCGTAATCGGCGTGAACGTTGCCGCGGATGCTTGCCAGCGGTTCGGGCGTAAGACTCAGAAACGCACCGGCCGTACGAACGGGAACCGCCGGGCCGGGCGGCACGTTGTAGTTGTCGCGAGGCAGTCCAACGCGGTCGGCCAAATTATCTGCATACTGGTCGTAGAAGTCGGCCGTGCCGGTCGCCGACTTGTAGCCCGGCGCTTTGAACGTCGGCGTGAAGTGCGTGAATTGAAATTCGTCGCCTTCGACGATGGCGCTGGCCGTACCCATGTAGCCGCGTTCGTCGACGTCGACCTTGATCAATAGCTTCTCGCCGGCGTCCCAGCCGGAGAACGTGAGGACGATCGACGTGGCGCCGTCCCAATTGCCGGCGGTGCCGTTGAGCGGCGAGGCGGAAAGAATCGTGAAGCCGTTGGCGACGAGTTGCAGGTCGGAGTTGCCGAACCCGCCGACGCCGAAGTTTGTCCCCGCCGTATCGAAGAACGTTTCGCCCGGGTCGAGGATGCCATTGAGGTTCTTGTCCATGTTGATGACGAGCGTCGTCAACTGGGAACCGGTCGGTCCGCCGGTCCATGTGATCTCGATCGTGTCCGGGGCGGTGTCTTCGCCATCGGTCGTGTCTTCGTAGTAGACGGCGCCGACGTGAATGTCGGCCGCCATCGGGCGGCGGTCCTGCAACTTTTCGATGCGGCAACGGCGGCCGGTGCGCTTCGACGCCGGTTCATTAGCGCCGTGCTTCGCGTCTTTACGCAGCCATCGAGAAAAGAAGCTCACGATCAACCTCCGTGTGATTCGATCCGCAGCCGTATGTCGCAGTTCGCCGCCGCGGCGTCATATCGCGGCGATTCATTCCTGTGTCGTTACTTAGTGATGCTCGTTCGCGGCGGGGCAAGCGTCGGCAATTGCGTCACCGTCGCAGCCGGGCGACCGGTGCCTTGCGGCTTCCACAAGCGAACCGTCGTGTCGAAGGCCGCCGACGCCAGCAGGCCGGTATCTTCATGGCAAGCGAGCGCCGCCACGCTGCCCGTGTGGCCCGCGAGCTTGGCGATTTCTCGGCGCGACTGCACGTCGAGTACGCGGATTAAGTTGTCGCTGGTGCCCATCGCCAGATGATCCCGGCCGACGAACTTCAGCGTAAACACCAGGCCGAGCGGTGCCGGAAGCGCGGCCGAGCGCGAGCCGTCGGCGTTCCACAAGAACAACTTGCGGTCGTCACCGGCCGTGGCGAATTGCTGGCTATCGGGCGAATAGGCGATCGAACGAATTCGCATCCGGTGAGCGGGAATGTCGGCGACGACTTTGTAGTCGCTCAGGTCCCAAACTCGCACGGAGCCGTCGCGTCCGGCGGCAGCCAAGCGTTGATTATTCGGCGCAAACTCTAAGGCCCGCACGTCGGAAGCGGAGCATTTGAGTTCTTTGACGAGCTTGCCGGCTTCCACTTCGTAGATCCGCACAACATCGTCGAAGCCGGAACTGGCGAGCCACTTGCCGTCGGGACGAAACGCCACGTTGTGCACGATGCCCGTTGAGATATCGAAGCGATGCAGCACCGTGCCGGAATCGAGATCCCAGATCAACACGGTCCGATCGTCGGAAGCCGACGCAAGCTTTTTGCCCGAAGGATGAAACGCGATCGCCCGCACCCAATCGCGATGTTCACGAAGCTGAGTTGTTAGCGAGCCGTCGGCGACGTTCCATAAGCGGACGCGATGGTCGTCGGCGCCGGCCGCTACGATCTGGCCGTTCGGGCTGACGGCGACCGACGTCGCTACGGCGGCCTCTTCGGTTTCCGGATCGATCTCAATTTCGATCGTCCGCTCGGCGAGGTAACTCGACGATTCCAAGCCGGCGGCGGCCTCGGCGGCCTTCGCAACTCGGCCGATTGCCCACGGCTCCAAGGTTACGAGCGGCAGCGCGGCGGCCAGCCGCTTCAAAGCGTCGCGACGTTGCATGCTTGCGATTCCCGGCGAGGATCTTTGGCGGAGTCGTCGAACTTTTGGCTCATCCGTAAGCCAAAACAGGCGCGCAGCGCCCCATGTCGACGAGGACTCTTCATCCGTTATCGGTCGAAACAGCGCCCGCCGGCTAGAAAATCGAGCGACCTTTCCGGCCAGGAAAGCTGCGGAAACCTTCGCGGCGACTTTGGACGCGGAGCGACTTAGAGATTGCCGTAGGGAAATTCGGCGATTCGGTGAATAATGGACGTCGCCGCCGGCGCTGCCGGCCCCGATCAATCAAACTTTAGGAGACGGCACCATGGGATTCATGAAAGAGTTCAAGGAATTCACGATGCGCGGCAACGTCGTCGACTTAGCCGTCGGCGTCGTGATCGGTGCGGCGTTTGGGAAGATCGTCACGTCGCTCGTCGAAGACGTCTTCATGCCGATCGTCGGCGTGGTCCTCGGTAAAATCGATTTCACGACGTTGGCCGCAACGATCAAAGATCCGATTAGCGGAAATGTGCTCGTCACGATCCCTTACGGCAAATTCTGCAACGCCGTGGTGTACTTCTTCATCGTGGCATTCTGCCTCTTCTTGGTCATCAAGCTGATGAACCGCCTGCAGCGCAAAGCTGCCACCGAACCGCCACCGCCGGCACCACCGACGAAAGAGCAAGAGTTGCTGACGGAGATCCGGGACTTGCTGCGGCAACGCGGAGCGTAGTTTGTCCGGCGCCTCGCGTGAAGTTTTCTCGTCGGGCGAGCCCGACGGCTAAACGGTGGAAGCGACCGCGAAACGAAAAAGGGCCCCAGTCTTGCGAGACTGGGGCCCTTTGCATTGAAAGAAAGAGGCGCTGGTGGGAGTCGAACCCACGGTGGCGGATTTGCAATCCGCTGCCTTAGCCACTTGGCGACAGCGCCGCTTGTGCGGTCGGCAATTCTTCGGACAACTTCGAGAACTCGGGCAAGTTCGGCGGTCAGAATACCCGCGACGCGTCGCGTGGTCAATCGCCCCCGAAGTGTGGAACGGCCGCGACAAAACGCGACGATTCAAGCTCGTCGCGTTTACCACTTCCACTCGGCACCGAGCATCGGGCCGTGCATCCACATGTCGCCTTTGGCGTTCTGTGCGACACCCGTTGCAAGGCCGCTGTTGGCCGGCACGATCTGATCCGGCGCCAACGCGATTTCGTTGATGTACATAAATTGGTAGCCGGCCCGCAGTCCGAAGTGAAGCGTCGGGTTGTAAGTGAAGATGAGATTGAGTTCCGAGAGGTAGGCTTCGTTTTGGCCGTTGGTTTGCAAATTGCGGATGACGGCCGTGTTGTTGGCGTCGCGGACGAAGGTACCGGTGTTGGCGTCGTTGTAGTACATGCCGAGTTTTAGGTTCGATTCAAAGCCATAGAGCGACCAATCGTATTTGGCCCGCAAACCGACTTGGCCGCCGAGCATGCGATTATGCGTGACGATATCGGCGTTGCTCGTGCCGGTGGCGGCCGAAGAGAGCACGTCGAGCGTCTCGTTGAATTCGACGTACCGTACGCCGACCATCCACTGGATGAACTCGACGGTGTTGAACAGATTCGCTTCGTAGCTGTGGAGTTGATCGTTGATCGAAAACCGCATGGTGTTGGCGTTGCGGAAGTCGGAGCCGATCGGTTGCAGGCCGAAGAAGATGGCGTTCGTCGCGCCGGCTTCGCCGCCGTCGGTATGGGCGTCGATGTCGTCTTTGTAGATGGCGCTGCCTTCGATCGTCCAATCGCAGAACGCTTTGCCGACGGTCACCTTGGCGACGCTTTCCAGGTTGAAGTCGGGATCTCGGCTACGGCCCAGGATGCCGCCGGTCGTGGCAGATTGCGCCAGGTTTTTCCAGGTCGCATCATTGCGGTGCATAAACCACGCATCGGCCGAGGCGTAGATGTGCGGATAGCACGGGCGAACGTCGGGGCCGCAGTAGTCGTACCAGTTTCCGTCGACGGCTCCCATGATGAGCCGGCCGGCCTTGTCGTGAGTGAGCGTTCCCGGCGGCAGTTTCGGCGCGTTCGGATCGGCCTGCGAGATGCCGTTCTGCGGTATCGGATAGTTGCCGTACGGCGAAGGCGCGTTGTTCGCATAAGGCGAATCTGTCGGTGTCGTGTACGGCGACGTGCCGATTTGCGCGGCGGTGCGTTGAATGCCGGGGCTGTCGGGCGGCAGATAGTCGAACGCCGTCGGGATGGGCGTCGCGCCGTTGGTCTTGCCCTGCGGCAAAGCCGCTTGCGCCGCCGCAGCGGCACTCGCGACGGGTGCGGCGAATTCCGAGGCCGGGATCGCCACAACGCCCAGCGGTTGCGGCGTTTGACCGCGCGAGGTCGCAGGCGCGAGGCCCGCGATGACCGCCAGCGTCAGAAGAAAGTTGCGGATGTTGGTCTTCATGTCGTCTTTCCGACTCCTCGGCCGCGGAGGTTTCCGCGACGTGCTTTCCTTCTCGAGCCGGCGGCAGAGGCGCTGGTGGGAGTCGAACCCACGGTGGCGGATTTGCAATCCGCTGCCTTAGCCACTTGGCGACAGCGCCTGATGTTTCGTGCTTGTCATATGCCGCGAACCTTCGACCGACGCTCGCCGTTACCAGCGAGCTTCCATGCCGACGCTTGGGCCGTGGTAAAACAAGTCTCCCTTGTCGTTGATGCCGATGCCCGATTGATTAGGGAACTGAGGGTTGAGCTGATCGGCGGCCAATGCCACGCCGGTGATCCAGTAGGCTTGGTAACCCATCTGAATCGCCAAGTAAGGCAGCGGGCGATAAGTGATCTTCGCGTGGAGTTCGCCGATGAAGGCGTCGTTGTCGCCGCCACCCGTCGTGTTGCGGCGAAGCTGCGTGCTGTTGACGTCGCGAATCTGTGTTTGTTGAGAGCTGTCGTTGAAGAAGTAACCGGCCTTGCCGCCCGTTTCGATGCCGAACAGTTCCCAATCGTAGCCGGCTCGATAGCCCATCTGGCCGCCGAACATTTGGTTGTCGGTGGCGATTCGGGTGCGGCTCGTTTGGGCTCCTTCCACGGCGGTGACCGTCATCACGTCGTCGGCTTCCAAGTAGCGGAAGCCGCTCAGGAACTTAAAGATCCGCGTCGTTTCAACGATGTTGAGTTCGTAGTTGTGAATGCTCGTCGAGTTGGCTTCGTCGATGATATTCGCGTTCACGTAGTTTGACGTGCCTGCCGGAGGAGCGGCGGCGGAAATCAGCGGCGACGTGAACGGGCCCACGGTCGTCGTGGTCGCATGGGCGTCGAAGTCATCCTTGTAAAAGATGGTGCCTTCGATCGCGACGTCGTTCGGCAGAATGAAGCCGGCGGTGATCCGCGGCAGCGTTTCCAAGCCGTAGTCGAGTTGCGAGTTATTCAGGATGTTGACCGCGCCGACGTTGGCGATATCGCGCGGCGAACCGCCCCCTTGATGGAGCATCAAAGCGTCGGCCGAGAAGTACCCTCGGCTCGAACGTTGGCGCAGGCGTCCGAAGGGTTGGCGTCCGTCAGGAGGGCAATCCGAATACACCGGACCCGGCGCCATTTCGCCCGGATAACAGTAATTGCCTCCGTAGCCGCCGCCTCCGCCGGGGTAGCAATCGCCCCCGAGCATCGCCGGGCTGCCCCCTCCAGGAGGCCCCATCATCGCCGGATCGGGCATCGGAGTCTGACCCTGAGCTGCGCCGGCAATCGCCGCCAGCAACGCAGGAACGAGTAGGAAGCGTGCAACTTTCATGGGCCCTGTATCCTCGCGCGGAGAATCTCGGACAAAGTGTGGGGATTGGGGTACGGAGCGTGCGCGGCGGCAGCCCCTCTCCAGCCCGGATAAATCCTTCCAACGGATTCATCGGTACAGACGGGCGGTTAACTCAAACGGAAAATCCGGAGTTGCACGTAGATTGCGAACGATCGTCATAACCGGACCTCTTTTCGACGGGCGCAGAGCTTGCCTAAATTCCGCTGCTAGTCCGAATTCAAAGCTCGTGAAGAATGCCGGCATCCCGGATCGATGCTGCATGCAGACGAGAGGTCGCCCCTGTTGCCGGCGACCTCCGCATTGCCAGTGACGAAACAGGAGGTGTCGCCATGTCGTTCTTAGGATGGATCCAAAACCTGCGCGATGGAAAACTGGTCGCGCGACATGTCGACCGCATCGTCGCTCGCTATCTCGGCCTAGTGCGCGAGGGGACGATTGCGCGGGCCGCCGGCATGCCGCGTGCCGAAGCCCGAGGGTATGTTCGCGTGAAGGCACTGGCGATTATTGCGCCGGCCGTCGAAAAGACCGAAGGTAAGGGAGAGTTGATTCCCGCTCGGCTCTACGACGTCGTGACGACGCTCGCCGTCGAACGTTTGGTCGTCGAAATCATGCGCCAACTTGGCTCCGCCCAAGCGCAGCCTGCGAAACGCCGCGCGGCCTAGTTGTCTTCCCTCACTCTGTGAAATTTGCGGTCGCATCCTGGCCCGATTCAAGGCCGGGATGCGACCGCAATTGCGTTTGACGCCACCGACGCGAATGGATTCACACGGCCGACCATCGCGAAGTTAAAAACTCTCTGTTTTTTGCGGCTCTCAGCGCCGCCGGGCCAATTGCCGCATTCGCACGCCGGCGGTACAATCGCCGCTTCGCGCCCGCTCGCCGACGGTTGCTTCGCGCGTCGTCCGGCGTCACTGGCGGGCTCTTCGGCCTTTGTGGCCGGCACTTCTATTTCCCTTGGGCTTTTCGCAATGTCTTCCGCTACGAAAACTCCGTGCGATTTTGGTTTGATCGGTCTGGCCGTGATGGGCGAAAACTTGGCCCTCAATATCGAGAGCCGGGGCTACAGCATCGCGGTCTTCAATCGCACGACGAGCGTCGTCGACCACCTCATGGAAGGTCGCGCGAAGGGGAAGAAGTTCGTCGGCTGCCATTCGCTGGAAGACCTCGTTAAAAACGTTGCTCGGCCTCGCAAGATCATGATCATGGTCAAGGCCGGCAAACCGGTCGACGAACTGATCGATCATTTGATCCCGCTGCTCGAGCCTGGCGACGTCATCATCGACGGCGGCAACGAGCACTACACGAACACGATCCGCCGTACGAAGTACGTCGAAAGCAAGGGACTGCTCTTCATCGGCACCGGTGTTTCCGGCGGCGAGGAAGGCGCGCTTAAGGGGCCGAGTATGATGCCCGGCGGCTCCCCCGCCGCGTGGCCGCTCGTGAAGCCGATCTTCCAAGCGATCGCCGCGAAGGTCGGCCCGAACAACGACATTCCGTGCTGTGATTGGGTCGGGCCCGACGGTGCCGGCCAATACGTGAAGATGGTGCACAACGGCATCGAGTACGGCGACATGCAGATGATCTGCGAAGCCTACATGCTGCTGAAGTCGACGCTCGGCCTTTCGAACGATGAACTGTACGACGTCTTCTCGTCGTGGAATAAAGGCGAGCTCGACAGCTACCTCATCGAGATTACGCGCGACATCTTCAGCGTGAAGGATCCCGATACCGGTAAGTACATGGTCGACCTCATCCTCGACAAAGCCGGCGCCAAAGGCACCGGCAAGTGGATGAGCCAATTGGCGCTCGATCTCGGCGTGCCCAGCACGCTCGTGACGGAAGCCGTGTTTGCCCGCAGCCTCTCAGCACTGAAAGATGCCCGCGTTCGTGCGAGCAAAGTGCTGGCCGGCCCGCAGGAAACGTACAAGGGCGACAAGGCCCAATTTATCGAAGCGGTCCGCCAAGGCCTCTACGCTTCGAAGATCTGCAGCTATGCCCAAGGCTACGTGCAACTGCAAGCCGCGGCAAAGGAAAACAACTGGCCGCTCGACTTCGGCAGCATCGCTTTGCTTTGGCGCGGCGGCTGCATCATTCGAGCTCGCTTCTTGGAACGAATCAAGGAAGCGTTCGACGCCGAGAAGAACCTCGAAAACCTGCTGCTCGCGCCGTACTTCCGCGACGCCGTAGCCAAGGCCCAACCGGCTTGGCGGCATGTGATCGGCACTGCCGTGGCGCACGGCATCCCGATTCCCGCCTTCATGAACGCCTTGGCCTACTATGACGGCTACCGCCACGAACGGCTGCCGGCCAACCTGCTCCAGGCCCAACGCGATTACTTCGGCGCCCATACCTACGAACGAACCGACAAGCCGGGCACCTTTCACACCGAATGGATCGAGCTGCGCCGCAAGCCGGAGTAGGACCGCGAGTTCGAGTCGCCCTGCTAGGGCGGCGGCAGCGTATCCGGCATACCGTGTAATAAGCACACTCCGTGTGCCGTCGGTCGTCGCAAAGAATCGCCGCGGTGATTCTTCGCAAGACGTCCGGCAGCGTCGTCGATTGCCTCCTCGTCAGTGAGCCGACACTCATGCCTACGATCGTCATCCTTGGAGCGTCCGGCGACCTGACGAGTCGGAAGCTGATTCCGTCGCTTTATCAACTGCATCGCAAGAAGCGATTGCCGGCCGACACCAATATCATCGGCTTCTCGCGCACCCCGTTTACCGACGACGCTTGGCGTACACAACTCACCGAGACGACGAAGAAATTCGTCGGTGAGGATTTCGACGAAAAGCTTTGGGCCGAATTCGCAGCCAAAGTTTTCTACCAACCGGGCGACATGAACGACGACGCGTCGTTCAAGGCCCTTTGCGGCAAGCTCGAGGAGGTCGAAAAAGGCTCCAACGCCTCGCGAGTTTATTACCTCGCCACTTCGCCGCACTTCTATTTGGAAACGGTGGATCGACTGGGCGCTTCCGGCTTGGCGACGGAAAACGGCTCGTCGACGCGCCGGCTCGTCGTCGAGAAGCCGTTCGGCGTCGATGCCGAATCGGCGAAGTCGCTCAACACCGATTTGCACCGCGTATTCAAAGAGCGGCAGGTCTATCGGATCGACCATTATCTCGGCAAAGAGACGGTTCAAAACATCTTGGTGCTGCGGTTCGCCAACTCGATTTTTGAGCCGCTCTGGAACCGCAACTACATCGACCACGTTCAGATCACGGCCGCTGAAGAAGTCAAAATCGGCCGCCGGGCCGGCTACTACGACACGTCGGGCATCATGCGCGACATGTTCCAGAATCACCTGCTGCAATTGATGACGATCACCGCGATGGAAGCCCCTTCTCGATTCGAGGCGGATTACGTCCGCAACGAAAAGGTGAAGGTTCTGCAGTCGATTCGTCCGATGACGCCGGAAGAAGTCGCCAAACATACGCTCCGCGCGCAATATGTCGGCTATCGTGAGGAGCCGGGCGTCTCAAAAGACAGCCAAACGGCGACCTTCGCGGTCGCGAAGCTGCACGTAGACAATTGGCGCTGGCAAGGCGTGCCGTTCTACCTACGTAGCGGCAAGGCAATGAGCTGCCGGACGACGCAGATCGTCATTCAGTTCCGCGATCCGCCGCACATGCTCTTCACGAACGAAAAGAAAAAGCACCAAAAGGTCGAAGCCAACCGACTCGTCATCCACATCCAGCCGGCCGAAGGCATTCAGGTTCACTTTCAGACGAAGGTGCCCGACGCCGGCATGAAGATGCGGCTTACCACGTTAGACTTCCGCTTCGATAGCCAGTTCCAAGGCTCGATGCCCGACGGCTACGAACGGTTGCTGCTCGACGTGATGTCCGGCGATGCCAGCCTCTTCACCCGCGCCGACGAAGTGGAACTCGCTTGGGGTATCGTCGACCCGATCCTTAAGGCCTGGGACGAACACAGCGAACCGCCGCTGGCGATGTACGAGCCGGGCGAATGGGGCCCGACGGAGTCGCTCTACTGGATGGGCAGCGACGATCGGCAATGGCTCGACGTCTGCCCGGTGCTGGCGAAGCATGGGGCTTAAGCCGATCTGATGTCATGGGATAAACAATGTACGTTTCCCATCAGGTCGGTCTCTTCTGGCTTCGTCGTCTCGACAAGCCTTGGGCGGCGGCGCTTGTTTTCGGCATTTTTTGCACCTTGGGCGGTGCTTTTACGGGGGCAAAACAAGAAGGCATTTCGGGATTCTTCTTAGGAGCGTTTGTAGGAGGCGTCATAGGCACCATCGTCGGGGTCTTATTTGGACTAGTGCTTTGGGTTCTTTCTCGGCTCATTGGACTGGATAAGCCGATTCGAGATCCAAAAAAGCTCGGCTTCCCGCTCTCATGCTCCCAATGCGATTTTCGAATCGATGAAACCGGGCCATGGACAAGACGCGACTGCCTGGCGGTTCCGACAACCTGTCCCAAGTGTGATTCTCCCTTGGTCGTACGACCGGCGACCTGCCCGCGGTGCGGAGAATCCGCGGTCGAAAAAACCGCTCCCGGTGAACTCAATCTTCTCGGGATTCGTGCGAAGACATGTCCCTTCTGTGGAACAAAGCACGATCGATGGGGACAGCCGCTGTAGGCATCTCATAAGAAGTTGGATGCCGACACCGGCCTGCTAAAATGCCGGCATGATCAAAATCCCTCCCAAAACCGAAAACTTCCCAGCTCTGCCGCATTTGGCGATCGGCCCCGTGCAGATTGGCTTCCCCGTCGTACAAGCCGCACTTAGCGGATATAGCGACATGGCGATGCGCGTCATCGCCCGCCGGCTCGGGGCTTCGTATAGCTTGTGCGAAGTGGTCCTCGACCAAACCGTGCTCACCGCCGGCAAGAAGCTGAAGCAGCGTTTCATGCAGATCAGCCCGGAAGAGCATCCGGTCGCCGGGCAACTCATGGGAAGCGATCCGACGGAATTCGCCTCGGCCGCGAAAGAACTCGTGGCGGCGGGCTTCGACGTTATCGACATCAATTTCGGCTGTCCGGTTAAGAAAGTGCTCGGTCGTTGTCGGGGCGGGTTTTTATTGAGCACTCCGGCCGTGGCACTAGAAATCGTCTCACGAGTGCGCGACGCCGTTCCGCCGCACATCCCCGTCTCCGTGAAGATGCGGCGCGGCCTCGACGACACGCAGCAAAGCCGCGACAATTTTTTTACGATCTTCGACGGCGCCTTCGAGCGCGGCATCGCCGCCGTGACGGTCCACGGCCGCACGGTCCATCAGCGATACATCGGCCCGAGCCGTTGGGAATTCCTCAGCGAGGTGAAACGCCACGCCGGAAGTCGCACGGTGCTCGGCAGCGGCGACCTCTTTACGCCGCAAGCCTGCCTGGAAATGATTCGCCAAACGGGCGTCGACGGTGTCACCGTGGCCCGCGGCTGCATCGGCAACCCGTGGATATTCCAACAGTGCCGAGCATTGGCCGCCGGTTTGCCGCTGCCGCCACCCCCGAGCGTTTTCGAACAACGGGAAGTTATTCGCGAGCATTACCGTTTGGCCGAAGGAATCTACGGCGCGAACCATTTCGGCCGGCAGATGCGCAAGTTCGGCATCAAGTACTCGCGCCTCCACCCGCAGGCCCTCGACGTTCGCAACGCCTTCATCGCCGTGTCGCGCACGGAGCAACTGGATGAGGTGATACAGCGGTTCTACTCCGAAGACTTGCCGGGCCGCTATCCGCCCGACGATCCGGAAGAGTCGCCGGAAAATACGTCGTGCGAAGTAGACTAAACGATTTGGAGCGTTAGTCGGAGCCGATTTGCGCGAGCGCCCATTCACAGGCCTCGCGAACCAGCGGTTCCGCGTCCTCGGCACCACGCAACAGCGCAGCAACTGCCGATTTTGCACGCTGATTTCCCAACACGATCGCGGCGTTTCGCAGAATGCCGCGTCGTCTCGCCCGCCACAACGGAGTATCGCGAAAACGTCGGCGAAAGGCGGCATCGTCCAAATTGAATAGGCCGATCAGATTCAGCGGGTTTTCGTCCGGCCGGGCCATAAAGGCGGGCTCTTCCACCGTCGGGGCTTTGCGATTCCACGGGCAAACGTCTTGGCAAACGTCGCAGCCGAACACCCAGTTGCCATGTCCCGCGCGGAGTTCGAGCGGAATCTCGTCGCGTAATTCGATCGTCGTGTAGCTGATGCACTTGCGGGCATCGAGCACATACGGAGCGACGAAGGCCTCGGTCGGGCAGGCGTCGAGACAAGCCGTGCAGGTGCCGCAATGGTCGGTCTCGTGCTCGGCGTCGTAGTCGAGTTCCAGGTCCGTCAGCAAGCCGGCCAAAAAGAACCAACTGCCTAGTTTGCGATTGAGCAGCAGCGTGTTCTTGCCGATCCAGCCGAGCCCGGCCAGCTGCGCGAATTCCCGTTCCAGCAGCGGCGCAGTATCAACGACCCCGCGCACTTTAGCCCCGGGTGCCGTCGCGCGCAACCAATCAGCCAATGCATGCAGCCGGTCATGAATCAGATCATGATAGTCGCTTCCCCAGGCATAGCGCGACACGCGCCCGAATCCCTCGCGCACGGGTTGCGGTTCCGTCGTACGATACGGCATGGCCAGCATCACGACGCTCCGCACCCCTTCGAGCACATGCCGCGGATGCCCATACGCCGTGCGGCGATCTTCGAGATAGCGCATCGTTCCGGCAAAGCCCGACTCTAGCCACTCGTGGAATCGCCCGAGCCCAGGAGGCGCGACGGCCGGCGTGACGCCCGAAAGCGCAAACCCCAGCCGCAAGGCTTCGGCCTTCAGCTGCTTCGTAAGTTCGGTTGGCCGGTGGATCACAGGGTCTGAAGCGGCATAGGGGCGGGCGGAAAAAGAACTTCCAGCTTGCCGAGAAACGCCGCATTTTGTCGGTTTTTCGGCTTCTCGCGATCCGGCCGATTGTCGCGGCCGGCTTTCCAATTACTCTGGATAATAGCGAAACACCTATCGCGAATCCCGATCCTAATCCGCGGAAGTCGTCACCATGAAGTATCTCCTCGCCGTCGTCGCGCTCGTCGCGGCTTTGGGTTCCGCCGAAGAAGCTCATGCTCAGTGGGGGTGGATGGGCAACGGCCAATGGTACGGCCGCAACGTCTACACGGTGTACGATCAAGATCGCCTGCCGTACTTCGCCCTGCATCCGCCGGTTTACTACAGCCGACCCGTGCCGCGCACCTACGGATACAGTCCCTTCGCATATTCGGGCGACGTGATGACGCCGGAATTGCCGGCGGTCGAACCGGAAGTGCTGATGAACCCGTACTACGACGGCGGGTCGCAAAACAGCGCGAAGCCTGCGCCGCAAGCTGCTCCGCCCGTTCAAAAGCCGACTTCGGCGCCGCGCTCGGCGACTCCGGTTCGCCCCGGGCAGAAGAAGCCTGCCGGCAGCGATCGCTCGGCGGCCGTGCAGCCGCTGCGAATCGTCAATCCGCACGTCGGCAAGGTCTATACCGTTTCACGCTAGCACGTTCTCAGGCCAGTTCAGCATTGGGTGGCCGGGTCTGGAGCGTACTCGCGAAGGCCCGGAAAGTAGACCGCTTCCCTGGGGCACCGCTGCGCTATGCCCCAGCCACCCACGACAGCGCCGTGAGTATTGCTCTGGGCGGAACTGATCTAGCCGTTGCAGGCGTTTCTGTTATTGTTGCGGCCCCTTCTTTCGGGCCGCCGACTCACGCCCCCTTTCACCTCCGGCGTGGCGCGGCTCGCCTATGTATCCCAGTGGAGTCGGGTCATGAGGCGCGGGCCATCCGTCGTTCTCTTTGTTGCGTTGAGCATGGCGCTCGTCGGCTGCCGTAATCGGCCGACGCAACTCGATCCGTTTCTCGGCCGCACCACCGTTCCGCCGCCGCCGACGGGTAGCGTGGGTGTCGGAGGAACGTCCGTTCCCGCTCTCACGGCGCCCCCCTCCGGCTCCGTCTACGCACCACCCGGTGGTTTCGGCAGTTCGTCGACCGCTGCGACAGGCTCAAGTCCGACAGGTACCGTCGCGCCGCCGCCGAGCTTTACGAACAATTCGACTCCTTCCACGCCGGCGCGGTTTACGGGAACTGGAAGCGCGGCAATGCCGTCCAGCGGCGTCACAGGGTCGTCGGGCCAATCGATTCGCGTTGTCGAGCCTTCGCCATCGACTCGGCCTGCGACAACCGGCGGCAACCTTTACACGGGTGCATCCGCCGGCGGCGTCGACATCATGGACCTCCCGGTCTCCGGACGTTCGGCCCAGCCGAAAACCGCCGAAGGTACCCGCGGTGTTCAGCAAAACTACACCTCCGGCGGAACGGCCGGTGGGCTCGATATGTCGGCAGCCCGAAGCGTGACGTTGCCCGGCCAAGAGCCGGCATACGGCTTTGACACCGCTTATTCGCAACTCAACGGCCGCTTGGAATACTCGGCCGCCGATGGTCGCTGGCTCCTACGCTACATCACGCCGGGCGATCGGACCGATCGTTTGGGCGGCGTCGCCGTGTTGTCGCCGAACAGCCCGATCACCGGCTTTCGCAGCGGCGATATGGTCAGCGTTCGCGGCCGCATCGAGAACGACGGCGCCGGCCGCACGATGCCGCTCTACTCCGCCGCAACGATCAACGCCCAGCGCAGCATGCAACGGTAACGCCCAGGAAAGCTCACGACCGCGTGCGACGCACGGCATCGGCCCAACCCTGGCGCAGCGACTCTCGCCGAGCCGCCGGCATTTGCGGAACAAATCGCCGCTCGGCCTGCCAGCGATCGCGAACCTCGTCGACGCCGTTCCAATAGCCGACGGCCAACCCTGCCAGATACGCGGCCCCCAGCGCGGTCGTCTCCACCGTGGTCGGGCGAACCAGCGGCACGTCGAGCACGTCGGCTTGGAACTGCATCAGGCAATTGTTGACCGCCGCGCCGCCGTCGACTTTGAGTTCCCTGAGCTTCGCGCCGGCATCCTGTTGCATCGCGGTCACGAGATCGAGCGATTGAAACGCCATCGACTCTAAGGCGGCTCGCGCAAGGTGCCCGGCTGTCGTACCGCGCGTGAGTCCGTAGATCGCTCCGCGGGCATGCGGATCCCAGTACGGAGCTCCGAGGCCGGTGAATGCCGGCACGAAGTAAACTCCGCCGCTATCGGGCACGGTCGCCGCTAACGTTTCGACATCGGAAGACTTTTTGATCACGCCCAGCCCGTCGCGCAGCCATTGCACGACGGCGCCTGCAATAAAGACGGAGCCTTCGAGGCAGTAAGTCGTCTTGCCGCCGATCGTCCAGCCGACTGTCGTGAGCAAATTGTTCTGTGACGCGACCGGCTTATTGCCGACGTTGTACAGCACAAAGCAGCCGGTGCCATAAGTGTTCTTCGCGTCGCCGATGCTGTAGCAAGCCTGCCCAAATGTCGCCGCTTGCTGATCGCCCGCAATCCCTGCGATGGGTATCGCTTTACCAAAGAGCACCGGATCCGTCTCACCGTAGACTTCGCTCGATGACCGGACCTCGGGAAGTATGGATCGCGGAATGTCGAGTACCTTCAATAATTCGTCGTCCCAAGCGAGTTGATGAATGTTGAACAGCAACGTTCGGCTAGCATTGCTCGTGTCGGTCGCATGCACGCGGCCGCCGGTCAATCGCCACAGCAGATAAGTATCCACCGTGCCGAAAAGAATCTCGCCGCGCTCGGCCTTCGATCGCAATCCCGGCACGGTATCAAGCAAGTGACGAATTTTGGTGCCCGAAAAATACGCATCGACGACCAAGCCGGTACGCTCGCGAAACAGCGGTTCCAGCCCATCGGCTTTCAGTCGCTCGCAAATCGGCGCACTGATGCGACTTTGCCAAACAATCGCATTGCCGACCGGTCGGCCGGTCGACCGTTCCCAGAGGATCGTCGTCTCGCGTTGGTTCGTGATGCCGATCGCGGCCACTTGCGACGATTCAACGTTCGCTTTCTTCAACGCCTCGCAAGCCGTTTGAAGCTGCGAATTCCAGATATCCTCCGGATCATGTTCCACATGCCCCGGCGACGGCAGAATCTGTCGAAACTCTTGCTGGGCCGAGGCGACGACGAGCCCCGACCGATCGAACACGATCGATCGGCTTGAGGTCGTACCTTGATCGAGAGCCAGGACGTAGCGCTGGTCGGACGACATCGGCAGTTTTCCTAGATCGAACGGTTCCTAAGCGGCGTACGGCTCAGTCAGCCGATGGTGTGGGTTAGCTTCTAAGTAGCGAGTCACCCGATCGTCGAGCGTGATTGCTTTGCGGACGAACTCGACGGCGGCCCGAAGTTGATCGTCGGGCTCGGCACAGCTGAACCGCAAGAAT
>JAFLCO010000091.1 GCA_017303535.1 Planctomycetota bacterium | reverse complement strand
CCGGCATGGTGGTTGCCGAACGCAAGGGCAAGGCGCCACAGGACATCACCAGCCTGACTGTCTGGATCCGCGGACGCAATGCCACCTGGATGGATACCATGGACGAGAAGGCCGCGGTCGCGGCGAGCGGAGGGCGGCGGTGATTCAGGCGGCGGTGTCATTGTCGTCATGTTGCTCGACGTCTGTCGAACGTGGCGTGCGGGATGTGCGGGTCAGCTCCCGCGTCACCGCAAGCGACGTGCCGAGCGAAGCGTGATCGTCGTTCGAAACGGCAAGTTTCCGATTTGTTTGCGTTGTATTTCATGTGCCGGCAGCCGATAATCGGCGTCCCTTTTTTCCCGCCTTGCCCGTTGTATTCGCTATGAACTCCCGGCCAACTATGAATTCGCCCGCCCCGACGAAAGCCCGAATGATCGTGCTGTGGTTCGCCGTTTCGTTGGCGATCATCACGTACGTCGACCGCGTTTGCATTTCGCAGGCCGCGCCGGCCATGCAAGCGGACCTCGGCCTGACGAAGATGGAAATGGGGTATGCCTTCACGGCCTTCGGTTGGGCCTATGCGCTGTTTGAAATTCCCGGCGGCTGGCTGGGAGACAAGATCGGCCCGCGCAAAGTGCTGATGCGGGTCGTGGCGATGTGGTCGGTGTTCACGATCGCGACCGGTTGGGCTTGGAACCTGTTGTCGCTGGTCGTGTGCCGATTTTTGTTCGGCGTCGGCGAGGCCGGTTGCTTTCCGAACCTCACGAAGGCCTTCACGCTCTGGTTTCCGGCGCACGAGCGCGTGAAGGCGCAGGGCATCATGTGGCTCAGTGCCCGCTGGGGCGGGGCTTTCACGCCGCTCTTGGTCGGGTGGATGCTCGCCGGCGGCTCGGGCCAAGCGGGACTCGGGTTGCACTACAAATGGGTGTTTTTGATTTTCGGCGGCTTGGGCGTGGTGTGGGCCGTGCTGTTTTACAACTGGTTCCGCGACCACCCGCACGATCATCCTTCCGTGAACGCGGCCGAACTTGAAGAGATCGGCGAGACCGATCGCGTCGGCGGCGGCCACGCGATGCCGTGGGGCAAACTCGTCAGTTCGCGCACCGTGTGGATGCTCTGGTTTCAATACTTCTTCATGTCGTACGCCTGGTACTTCTACATCACTTGGTTTCCGACGTACCTCAAGGAACAATTCACTGAACTCACCGAGATGCAGCGAGCGCTGCTGGCCTGCGTTCCGCTCTTCTTCGGCGGGCTAGGCTGCTTCGCCTCGGGCCATATTGCAGGACCGCTTGAGCGGCGGTTCGGCGGTCGGGCCCGCTCGCGACGGGTTGTCGGAATCGTCGGCTTCGGCGCGGCGGCCGTGATGATGTACGTGTCGACGCAACTCAGTATGCCGGTGCTATCGGTCTGCGCCGTCGGCTTGGCGAGCTTCGCGAGCGATCTGACGTTGCCCTGCTCGTGGGGCGCGTGCATGGAAGTCGGCGGACGTTACACCGGCGCGCTGGCCGGCAGCATGAACATGGTGGGCAACGCCGGAGGAGCGATCGCGCCAATGGTCGTGCCGATCGTGCTTTCGCTGACGGGCAACAACTGGACGGCCAACATGCTGCTCTTCGCCGCGGCCTATTTGGCCGGCGCGATCTGCTGGGCGTTTATCGACAGCGACGAACGGCTGCAAAGTGATGCCGTCCACGAGTCGACATCAACCGCTTGATCGATGATCGAGCGCAGTGCGCAGTACGATCGCGGAATTGAACTACCGATACTGCGGCGTCGTATAAGCGGCGTGCGGATGAAAACCGCGAGGGAGCTTCGGGAGCTGTTGCGTCGCCAGTTCCAGTCGACGAGCGTCTTCGAGATCGGCCAGTCGCGCCGCCACGTTGTCGTTCAACCCAAACTGAAAGACGAGATCGACGTCGAGACTACCGCGGAATAGGATCGCGGTTTGGGCGACGTTGGCCCGCAGCAGACGCACGTCGCCGGAGTCGCTCCGGCCGGCCGACAAGTTTCGTACGGTGAGACAGTTCGAATACTGCAGCGGCAGCAACAAGAGAGAGGCGCCGTCGCTTTCGGCGGCCACGTGGATCGAACCGCGGTCGAAACGCATGCGGCCGCCGCGAGCGGGCGCCAGCGGCAAGTCGGTCGGCAGATCTTCAAGCGGCGCATGCAGTACGACTTCTTGGCGGTAGTCGAACCCCGGTGCGTTGAGGAGAGCGACCGCATCAGCGGCCGTCGCGCGCACGTGAGTACGAACGGGGCTGTAATCGCCGCGGTTGGTCGTGGGAAATTCGTAGAGTCGAAGCGACAGCCCGTCCTTCGCGATAACTTCTTCGCGAAGACGGAAACCGGGACGGGCCGACCAATCGTCGTCGGTTACCGCAAAACGCACTCCCAACGCGGCCAGGAGCTCATAGTCGGCGTTGGTGACGTCGGGTAGAAAATTGCGCGATGTATGATCCTGCGGCCGCGACATCGTGCGCGACATCAAGTAATACATCGTCGGCGAGACCATCTGACCGTATTCTTCCAGCGTCGGGATCGATTCACGCCACAAATCCATCCAGTAGTGCGTGTTGCCGAACTGCGCAGCAACGACGTTCATGGCATCCTGCAGCCGCAGCACATGATACGGGGCCTCGGCGGCGATTCCCCGCCGGCGATCGATCGGGCTGCCGTTACGGGCGTAAAGAGACACGACGCTGCCGCGAAATTCTCGGCCCGGGGCAACTGCGATTTCGGACTTCAAGCAATCGATGATCGCCGTCGCCGGCTTGCCTTGCTTGCCGGAGATTTCCAGCGCGGCGAGACGTCGGGCACTCAGCGGTAACTTGGTCGCGGTGAGCATGCCGACGCCGGCTGCCAGCGGAAACCCACACACCAGCCCATAGCGAGCGACGAGGCGGAAATCGATCCATGAGGCGACCCGACGCGCGCCGGCGGCGAGTTGCGGGGCGTACGCGAGCGTCCGACGGCCGGCATCAACGGCGCGTCGAGCGGCGTGCGATGTGGCCGCCGCGTCGGCGAGCCGCACCATGCCGAGCATGCCGACCACGGCATAAACCGAGTATGCCCCGTATTCCAAATAAACCGGCAGCGGATAAGTCCAATTGATTCCTAGACGGAGGAATGCCGCCCCCAGCGCCGTCATGCCGAGTAGGTAAAGACCGGTCAGCAAAGCGAACCGCTTCTCACGGCTCCTCCCTAAGACAAACAGTGCGACGAGCGACGTCAGTAGAGCCGTGAACAGAAGCCGTGTCGCATTGTTCTGAAAGACGAGCGACGCATATTCACGAACCTGGAGTTCGCCGTAGATTTCGCCGCGAAACATTTGGCGCGCCAAATTGCCGGATGCGGCGCGATAATAGTCGTACATACCTACGGTCCAATTAACGAACGCAAACCACGCGGCGGCGCCGAGTCGCCAACAAAAACTGCGCCACGAATTTGCGCAAATCACGACGACGCCCGCGAAAAAAAACACCGGCGCAAAAACGACCGCGGTAAAGAACGGATCGCAAGCCACGGCATAGAGCCAAACAAAGGGCAACGCGGCTCCAAAAATTTGGCTGCGGCGCTGTCGCTCGGAGTCGACTTGCATCAACATCGCAAGCATCAGGTTACCTAGAGCCACCCAATGCGCGACGCCCGGATTGAGATCGAACTGACAAAAGATTCCGAATAGGCGCCATGGATTTACGAACGCCGCCACGCAGCAGAATTGGCCGACGACGATCGCCGACGGCCACGCAAGGCGAAACGCACGCCCCAGCAACGCCACGGACGCGAACAACTCCAGCGTGAACCAAACCGACGACACAACGCGGGCCAACACCGAGTTGTCGATGATGTTCAGCAGCCGGTAGCCGGGATTGATCCAAGGATTCAACGGCAGATAAACGGTGCCCATTCCCTGGTACGGATTGACGCCTGCGGCTCGGCCGGGCTCGGACCAAGCGAACATCTGACGGATCATGACGGAATAGAATTCGCCGTCACCGCCTCCGTACGGATAGTTGTGGTACCGCAGAGCCGAACAATAAAAGTAGCCGGCGAGGATCGTCGTCGCGACGAGCATGAGCGCCGTCGGGCGACGCAATAAGCCGTCGAGGCGATTCTTCCAAACACGCAGCTTCGCGGCCGACATCGTGCGGCATCCTTACTTGGCGACATTGCCGGCGAGTCCATGCCGGCGGGTCGGACACTTTAGAAAATGCCCCAACGGAGGGTCAAGACGAGACCAGCCGAATGAAGGTGCCGGCATTCGCGCACCCCGCAAGTTGAAACGGGCGAATGGCGCTAATCGAACCTGCATTTGCCGGGCTTGCCGAAGCGTGCGCTGCGGGGAATTCCGAGCGGGCGGGCCGCCCGGCGGATTGTGTCGGCGCGCCACATTGTCCGGCGATTCGTCGCTCGCGACACTGACGGGGCGATAGCGCTACGAGCCAGCGACCGGCTGTAGGATGGCGACTGCGGACGTGTCCGCAACCTCCAGGCGGGCCACTATACGACGACGCTTAGGGAGCAGCGGGCGGAGCATGTGTCCTAGGTAGGTTTTTGGAGTCGGATCCGTCACTCCAAAACTTGCCGGCTCATGATCGGGGCAGCGGTACGTGCCGAACGCCAAGTCCATCAGCGGCGAGATGTTGGCGTAGTTGCCGGCTTCGCGGTTGCGATCGTGATGCCAATGGTGTAGCTCCGGCGCGCCGATGAGCATCCGCAGCGGACCGATCGGTAGGCGGACATTGCTGTGAATATAGATGGCCCAGACGCCGCGAAAAGCAATGAACCCGGCGATGGTTTCCAGCGGGAAGCCGAGTAATACGGCCGGCAAGTTGATGAGGCCCATCGTGTAAACGGTGTCGAGCGGGTGCTCGCGATGGGCGGCCAACCAATCGAGGTGTTCGGCCGTATGGTGGACGCTGTGAAACCGCCACAACAGCGGACTAGCGTGCTGCAGCCGATGCCCCCAATAGACGAAGAAGTCGCTCAGCAGGATCACCTCCACGAACTGCAGCCACCACGGCTGAGCACGGACGGCGCTACGAAAGGCCGCGGGGAGCAGGCCGTCGATGTGTAAGGCCGCATAACCGAGCACGGCCAGCACGAGGCCGTTCCAGAGCAAGTATTGGCCGAGCAAAAACCACAGGTCCAACCTCCACTCCGGCCGAAAGAATTTTTGGCCGGCCTTCGCCGGATAGGCCCTTTCCAGCGGCACGAACAGCACGAGTAGAAACGCGAGGCTCGCGATCGTGGAGAGCAGCAGATACTTGACTGTTTCGATGTTCATGGCGAATGACTCTGACGCAACGATCGCATAGTGAAGCAAATTTCAAGGCGAGCGGGGGCCGTAAGGCCCCCGTTATTTTTGCGACGCCCTATTGGCAGGCACCGCCGCAGGCACGCCCTGAAACAACGGATACTGCGGAGCGACTCGCGGCGCGTTCAGCGATTGGCCCGGTGCGTACGACTGAGGGAGTATCGCTGGAGCGTTAGCCGCTTGTGGGGCCGCGGGTTGAACCGCCGTCGCTTGATATTCGTTTGTCGGTTGGGGTGCGACGACGACTGGCAGACTTGGTGAGAGTTGCACTGGCATCACTGCCGCTTTTGTGGCGGCCATAAATCGGAAGGGGTAAGCTTTATACGGCTGAACCGGTGGCGGCGGAGCGTTTGAAGAAAGCATAGGACTCACGCTCGGCCTATTCATCCAGCCGTATGAGCCGCCGCTTTGCGGGACGATCGGTGGATTGTCGGCAAAGGGGCGCACTATGCCGGCTGGCGCGGCGGCCGTCGGCAACGTTCCCGGCGTGACCGTGACCGGCATGACGGTCGACTTGGAGCCGCTCAGCATCATGGGCTGTTGTCGCGGCTTGGCCGCCGCCACATCGGCTTGCGTGACCTTGACCGTCGCCTGCGGCGCGACCTGCACCGGCATCGGCAGCGACTTCGAGCCGGCCAACATTCTTACAGCATTCGGATCAGGGAACGCGGCGGGCACCGGATTCGACGCCGCCGTCGGCAGCCATTGCGGGGCGGCGGTCGATCCAGGAAACACTCCGGAGCTATAGCCCCCCGGTGTGACTGAGGACTGCGGATAATATTTGACTGGCAGCGCGGCCGACTTCGTCGCGGGCATTCCGGGTTCGCGATAGGCGAACACCGGATCATCGTCGCGCGCGGCGTTCATCGGCAAAGGCGACCCGGCTTCGGCGGTCGTCGGGCTCCAAAGCTCCATGAGCGAGCGGCCGGAGCCTTGCAGATAAACGTAGGTGGCGAAGATCGTCAACGAACTGACGACCGCCGCCGGCCGAAGGAGCGACTTCATGGCACGTTCTCCCGAGCGGGCAAGGCGATGAGGCGAAACGGCACGGTGCGCGAGGTCGGCCGATCATCGTAGAATGCCGCCGATCGCGGCGTCAAACTTCGCTGCCGGCACCGAAGTGAGACGCAGTCGGGCCGGCGAAAGTTCCCAAGGTGCATATCGGCTGGCTGGGGCATAGCGCAGCGGTGCCCCAGTGGTCCCTTCGCTTTCCTGGGGCTTCGCCTGCGGCTACAGCCCCAGCCACCCGAGGCACAAACTTAGTCCAGCCCGTACTTGCGGAGCTTGCTGAAAAGCGTGCTGCGGGGAATGCCAAGAGAGCGGGCCGCTTCCGCTTTGTTGCCGCCGGCGCGGACCAGGGCTTCGCTGATCCGTTCGCGCTCTAAAAGATCGAGCTCATCGGCCAGTCCGGCCGGCGCCGTGGCGACCGTTTCGACGACGGTCGCCGAACGCAGCAGCCGGGAGGCCGTCGCCGGTTCGCGCTTGGTGCTGATGCGGCCGCGCGGCAACGCGATCGGCGTCACATCGCGGACCGCCGCCACGATCTCCGGCGGCAGGTCCTCGACGCGAATCGCGTCGTTCTCGGCCAGCACGACGGCTCGCTCGATCGCGTTTTCCAACTGACGAATATTGCCCGGCCACGCGTAACGCGTCAGCACGTCGAGAGCCTCTTCTTCGATCCGGGTCGGCGCTTTGCCGAGCTGCTTCGCGTAGCCGCGCAAGAAGTGCAGCGACAACTCGAAGATATCTTCCGGCCGTTCGCGCAACGACGGGCAACGGAGACTAATAACGTTCAAACGGTAGAAAAGGTCTTCACGGAACCGTCCTTGGCGAATGAGCTCTTCAAGGTTCTGGTGCGTCGCCGCAACGAGCCGGACGTCGACTTGAATCGTCTGCACGCCGCCGACGCGTTCGAACGTCCGCTGTTGTAGCACGCGCAGGAGTTTGGTTTGCGTCTCGAGGCTGATGTCGCCGATTTCGTCGAGGAACAGGGTGCCGCCGTCGGCGAGTTCAAAACGGCCGACTTTATCGCGATCGGCGCCGGTGAACGCCCCTTTGACGTGCCCGAAGAGTTCGCTTTCGAGCAGGCTTCCGGCCAGCGCCGCACAATGCACCGTGACGAACGGCTTCTCGGCCCGAGGGCTGTGGCGATGAATGGCCCGAGCCAGTAGCTCCTTGCCGGTGCCGCTTTCGCCGCGGACCAACACGCTGGCGGTGCTTTGCGACACCTTCGCCGCTTTCTCAAGCAGATCGCGCACGGCCGCACTGCCGCCGAGAATCTCACTGCGCAGAATTTCGCCGCGTAAGGGTGCCGATTCCCCTTCGCGCGCGGCGGGTTTGTCGCCGGGAGCGTCGTTGCGCACGTCGGGGCCGTCGGCACGGCTCAGGAGTTCTCCTTGCAGATACATAATCCGCCGCTGCTGCTCGGAGATTTTGTCGACCTTCGATTGCAGTTCCTCTTTGAGGGAGAGGATTGTGCGGTGTCCTTGGGCCGTGCTCAAGGCGAGCGTCGTCGTGCGAGCCAGCGTGCTGACGAAATTCTGATCTTCGGGCGTGTAGGCCTCGCCGTCGTCGCGCGGGCCGAAGAAGGCCGCGCCGATGACCGTGCCCTCGACCTCGAGCAGGTAGCCAAGTTCGGCGCCGAAGCTTTGCAAGGCCCGCGCGCCGACGCCGGAGGCGGCCTTCTTCAAGGTGCCGGCCATCGTCAGTTCGGCCAGAAGCGCATGATCGCGCGGCAAGCGCTGCGGCGCGGCAGGCCAAGCGATGTGATCGGCGACGACGAACGCTTCGCCGTCGTCATCACGCAAATAAACGACGCCGCGTTCCGCGCCGATCGTATCGCGAGCGCCTTGGAGAAGTTGCCGAGCGAGCTGCGCCGGCTCGACCAAACGTTCAACCGCCGCGCCAAGTTGGCGGACCGCTTTATCGAGGCGATATTTCTCACGATAGAAACTTCTGTCGAGCGATTTCTGAAATCGGTCGCGAATCCAGCCCAAGCAGACGACCGTCGCCATAGCCGTGAAGCCGGCGGCCAGCGCGTTCTCCCATTGGAAGTAGAATTCGCCGACCAGCGCCGTCGCCAAACCGACCATCGCGCAGAAGATAACCGTCGCCACGGAGCTGATGCCGACGTAGAAAATACCGCGGTTCACCACGCGGCCGACTTGCAGCAGCTTGTAGCGCGTGATGCTCAGGCCGTACGCGGCCGTAAACATCAAGCTGACGACGTAGACCATGAGCTTCGGCATCGGACCGAAGGCGAACTCGGCGCGATCGTTCAGCGCCGTCCAGAGCAAATAGCCGACCGGACCCGTCGTGAGCATCACCGCGCCGAGCAGACCTTGGACCTGTTGGCGCTCTTGCATGGTGCGGCCGCGCAAGAAGCGGTAGATCAACACGCCGAACCCGACGAGATACATCCCCATCGACGCCGCGAGGTAGCCATAGATCGTGGCGGCCATGACGTCGAGCATCGGGGCCAGCAACGCCGCGGCCGAGGGCTCGAGATACAACCGATCGATGCGAATGATCTGGTAGAAGAGGTAGACGATCCAGATGCCGGGCAGCAGGTAGATGGCAAGCGTCGACGCGCGCGGATTGGCGCGGATGATCCCCAGCGGTCGCGGGAACATAGCGAAGAAGTGGAGCGTCATCGGCGCAAGCAGCATCGCGCAGAAGACGAAGGGAAACGCCAAGGCTTTGGAGCCAATCAGGCTCGGCCAGTGGAAGGCCCCCATGAATGCGACGGCGTTGACCGTGCACAGCAAGAAAAACAACACGGCCGATATGTCGCCCGGCCGTTTCCAGACGACGGCCGCGCCGATGCCGAAGATGCCGAGCTCCAAGAGGAACCAAGCCAGCGACAGCCAAACCGCGGCCGATGAATTGGGTTTCACCAACAGCCAGGTCGTCAGCACTTGGCCGGCCTTAGCGCTAAAGAAGTCGGCCCGGGCCCAGCGCTGATTGGCGATGTCCACCAGCACCGTCGTCGCCGGTTCCGCAGCAAGTTGATCGACCGATTCGAGCCGGACGACGCCGGTCGTATTCACCGGAGGAGCGATCTGTTGCAGGGTCGGCGCCAAGTGGAGAGCGCTGGGGACTTCCAGGCCGGCAATTCGATAAAGAACGTCGCCCGATTGAATGGCCGGACCGGCGGCAGAGACGGCGTCGTCGGCGCGGCCGATGATTGTGCCGAGGGCTTCGCTGTGGACGGTCGCCGAATTGGCGAAGAGGCCGCGCAAGCCAAGGTCCCAGCCCGCCTGCACGTAATACATCACGCTGATGCAGTAGAGAATCACAAGCGGCGTGGTGACGTAGAGCAGCACCTTCCGCAACGTGTTCATCTGACGACCTCAAGCGCCCAGATTTCCGCACCGAATAGCGATACTTCGGCGCTCAACAGCGCTATTCGAACAGATTCAGCGCCGAAACACAAGCGCCGAATACCTTTGGTGGCGGATATGGATTCGGTACAAACCATTTGGCATTAATAGGTTGTGCATAGCGATCGTGTCTCGGCGAAATTTCGACACGCTCCCGGCACACACTTTGCGTCATCTAAAGGCTGTTGGTACTACCCAAAGGCCCACAGATTCGGCGAGTTCAACAGACCCTCGGCTCTAAGCAGTTCCCAAATTCGATCGTTGGCAGTTCTACCCATTCTGCCGACGGTCCCTTCTTGAGCCCTGCCGAGGTCATCTGTTCGCCGGAGCTGTGGGTCTTTTTTTGCGCGCCGACAATTCGCACGCCGAAAAGTAGCGCTGAAGGCGGTACAGCGAAATCGCAAGCGGCCGCGGCGCGTTAGGCCGAGGGTGGCGAGTTAGAGCCACTCGGCCAACAGTCCCCGATCGGAGAGCCGCTTGCGGAGCCGGCTGAGCCGAACCCGCAGAACGTCGGGGTCGGCATTGAGGGCCCGAGCCGCTTCCGCCGTGGAGTAGCCTTCAAGCCGCAGCTGCAGAAGGCTCTGATCCGCCTGATCGCACTCGGCCATGATCCGCGCCACGCCGTCGCGAAGTTCGGCTTCCGTCGTGGGGTCGAGTTCGCCGAGCCGGTTCACCACCGTGTGCTCTTCGTCCTCGCGGGTCCCGGTCAGATGCGTATTGAGCTGGGTGCGGCGTTTGATCCGCTTCCAGACCTGGGCCACTTTGCGTCGGATGATCTCCGCCGACAGAGCCACGAGTTCCTGCGGCCCGGCGATGTGAAACTTGTCGGCCCGAATTCCTTTGAGCAGCGTGATGTACACCGACTGCACGAGGTCGACCGAATCGATGTGCGGCCGTAGCAGAGGACCAAGCCGGATGCTAGCCGCGCGGCGGATCTCCGTTTCATATTCGCGCACCAGCGCCGCCAACGCCGTTTCGTCGGCCTCGCGCAGGCGTCGCCAAAAATCGGAAGCATCGTCGAGCGGCGAGGGCATCGTTGGTGCGCGCTATATCAAAGGAGAGACGCCGATGATCGGGCCCCAGCGACCGGAGGTCCCTGGGCTTTACTGTCGAACTCGCAGAAATCCGGCGATTCGCGGAGTTCCGACGTTTCTAACGGCGTTATCTTACCACGCCGGGCGATGCTACTATAGAAGTAGCGAGCCTTTATGACGCAACCTGCCGTGCCGCCGACGTCTGAAACGCCTGCCGCGTCGGGCATGCTGCGCGAAGCCTGCGCCGACCTGCTGCGACGATTGGCCCGCGGCGAACAGGCCCGGGCCGAGCAATACCTGGAAACCTTTCCGCAACTGGCGGCCGACGACGACTCGGCCGTTGAACTGATTTACACGGAGTTCGCGGCCCGTGAGGAGGCCGGCGACCGACCGCAAGCCGACGACTACCTCGCCCGGTTTCCGAAATGGTCGACGAAGCTGCGGCGGCAGTTCGACATTCACAAGCTCCTGGGAGGCGCAGGGCCGGACGACGGGCCGTCGGGGGCTGCGAGTAACGCGGTCGCCGACGACGACCAGCCCGTTCAACAGTTCGGCGCCTATCGCGTTTCGAGGCGACTGGGCCGCGGCGGCATGGGTACGGTGTACCTCGCGACACATATCGGCCTGGGGCGCCTGGCCGCCGTGAAAGTGCTCAACGGGCCGCCGACCGCTCGCTCTCCCGTCGAGCGCGACGAGGACGAAGCTCGCGCCGAGCGGACGCCTGAAGATCGCTTTCGCACCGAAGTGCGCTCGGTCGCGGCGCTCGGGCATCCGGGCATCGTGCAACTTTACGAACTCGGAGAAGCGGCCGACGGTCGCGCGTTCGCCGCGTTCGAATACGTCGAAGGTGGTTCGCTGCGGCAGAGTTTAGAAGGTCGTCCGCGCAGCGCACGCTCCGCCGCGCAGCTGGTCCTCTCGGTCGCGGAGGCGCTCGACGTCGCGCACCGCGTCGGTATCGTACATTGCGATCTGACGCCGGCCAACATCTTGCTCACTCGCGACGGCCGCCCAAAAATCGCCGACTTCGGTTTGGCCCGGCTGCCGCGCAGTGCGGCCGATGACGAACGAGCGCCGTCGTCGCAAGCCGGGGAGATCAACGACGACGCCGGTCCCGACGTGGCGCACCTTTCGAGCGTAGCGCTGGCGGGCACGCCCGGCTATCTGGCGCCGGAGCGAATCGACGATCCGTCGGCCGTAGCGCCTGCGGGCGATCTCTATAGCTTGGGAGCCGTGTTCTACGAGTTGCTGACCGGGAGGCCGCCGCATCTGGGAGCCACGCCGCTCGATACGTTGCGACAAGCGCGAGATTTCGATCCGCCGTCGCCGCGTGTTGTTGTTCCGGGCGTACCGCGTGATGCCGCGACGATCTGCATGAAATGCCTCGAGCGCTCGCCAGAACGTCGCTACGCTTCGGCGGCGGCGCTGGTCGACGACTTGCGACGATTTCTGTCCGGCGAACCGATCGCGGCGCGTCCGGTCGGGACTTTGGAGCGGGGCTGGAAGTGGGCGACCCGTCACCGCGGGGCCGCCGCCGGATTGTTGACGGCCGCCGTGGCGCTGGCGGTCGCCGGCGTCGGCGGGGCTTGGTACAGCGTACGGCTCCGTGAAGCCCTCGATCGCTCCGAGCAGCAAGAGCAAATGATTCGTGGGCAGGCGACCGACCTGGCCGATCGGATTAATCGGCTCGACGAGAGTCTGTACACGATGCAGCTCAATCAGGCCGAGGCTTTGCTGGAGCGAGCGCCGCATCAGGCCCTGGCGCTCTTGCACGACGAAACCCGCTGTCCGCCTGAGCGGCGTGATTTTGCTTGGGGTTATCTCGTGCGCCGGGCTTCGCAAGATCGGCAAACGTTCTTGGGGCACACCGGGCCGATTGCCGCCGTCGCCCTGAAAGCTGGTGCCGGCGACAACAGCGCAACCCTCGTCACGGCCGGGCTCGACGATACGGTGCGGCGTCGGAACTTGAACGACGGCGCGGCGCTCGGCACATTGCCGGTCAGCACGGCCGACGCGACGCACGTGATTCTCAATGCCGACGGCTCACGCTTGGCGGCGACTTACGACGACGGCTCAGCCCGACTTTGGAACTTCGCGCAGGGGGGCGCTCCGCGCGAGTTGTCGGGCCATGTGGAACCGATCGTCGCCATGACGTTCTTCAACGGCGGACGCTGGCTGGCGACGGCCTCGGCCGACGGTCACGTCAAGATTTGGGATCCAAGCGGAGCGGCCATCACCGATTGGCCGGTCGCCGAAGCCGGTGAGATTCTGACGATTGCCGCGGCGGCCGACGATCAAACGCTCGTCGTCAGCCTGACCGGCGGCGCGGTGCGCTGGATCGATTCGGTTGAAGGATCGCAAGTTCGGCAAGCGTTCGGAGCGCCCGGCGGGGCGACGTCGCTGAGCTTTACAACCGACGGTCGGCGGATGCTCACCGTCGACGGCACGGCCGGCACATTGGAACTTTGGCAACTCGGCGCGGCCCCTACGCCTAAGAAGCTTGATCTAACGGGCGGCTTTATTCGCGCCGCTGCGATTAGGCCCGACGGCGAGTACTTCGCCTACGCCACGGCTGAAGGACAGGTACGCATCGTTCGCACGGCCACGCTCGAGACGACGGTTGAGCATCAAGCCCACACGGCGCGCATCGCGGCTTTGCAATTTACGCCCGACGGACGGGGGCTCGTCAGCGTTTCCGACGACCGCACCGCCAAACTCTGGGACGTGCCGGGCGTGCGTGAGCCGCAGCTTGTCGACGCCGACGAGTTTAAGACGTTCGCCGCCGCGTATTCGCCGAGCGGTCGGTACTTGGCGACCGGCGGCGCCGACGGCGTGATCCGCGTGAGCGACCTTTCCACTCTCGATCCGAAGAAGCCGCTCGAACTTCGCGGGCACGGCGGGGCGGTTCGAGTGGTGAGATTTCTCGACGACGAGCGATTGCTTAGCGGGGCGGAAGACAACACGGCCCGACTCTGGGGTGTGAAAGACGCAAAAGAACTTCGTGCTTGGCCGCACTCGGCCTGGGTGCAGGACTTGTCCGTCGCCGGCGACAGACAGTTATTTTTCACCGCCGATGCCGACGGATATGTCAGCCGATACTCATTAGCCGGTCCTCCTCGGCCTGAAGTTCGCTGGAGAGGTCACGACGCTTCGATTCATGCGATTGTTGTGCGGCCGGTCGCATTGCCCCATTCCGGGAGTTGCAAGGGAGAAGCGACAACGCCGATCAATCCAAGCTCTTGGCAAGTCCTTACGGCCTCGCGTGACGGCACGGTAAAGGATTGGACCGGCGACGGAAAACTCACCACGACTTTCGCCGCGTCGCAGCAGAACATTGTCACCTTGGCAGCTACGCCGCAGTGGCTCGCGGGCGGGGACGAAGCAGGCAACGTTCTCGTGTGGAACGTGGAATCGCGAAAGTTAAGCCACACCTTGCGCGGCCACAGCCGCGGCGTTTACGGGCTCGCCTTCTCGCCCGACGGTCGCACGTTGGCGTCGGCCTCCGGCGGTCGTTGGGTGCAGACCGCCGGGGAAGTGAAACTTTGGGACGTGGCCGCCGGGCAGGTTCATGCCACGTTGGAAGGGTACGGAGCGCCGGTCGTGTTTCGGCCCGACGGCTTGGCTTTGGGGGCGATGCTCGACGGCGAGCGGAAGTTGGCGATCTGGCCCGCCGATGCTTATCGACCCGAGCCGCCGAATTAGCCGGTCTTTAACCCGCGCCAGGAACCGTTCGGTCTTCGGCGATCGGACCTATTCCTCGCCCGGGGAAGACCCCGGATTATTCGGAATCTTCGCTCCGATCGGCCGGGAATCGCGGTGCGTCGGACCTGGAAGTATCGTATAGAATAAGGGGTGATCGTCGCCGCAACTGGCGTTCGCCTTGCGACTTCCGCAGCGTGCGACGACGAGCGTCGTCGAGACTGCGCGCGTGTCGATCGCCCCGCACACTACCGACTTTCGCGGATCCGCGTACGACGGACCGGACGACGCACCGCTCAACCCGGAACTGCATCCGAAACTTCCCGTGGTTCCCTCTTCGTCAACGCCGACGCCTGCGACGGTCGCACCGAATGCCGATCGCGTCGGCGACGTTGATCGAGCCGCTGTTGCAACACGCGCGGCCGAGGCGTCGAAGCCGATTCCCAAAGCGGTGCGACTTGCGCCGGCGTCGTACGAAGTGTTCGTGGCGCAGCCGGTGCGCGAGGAGCCTGCGCCGGTTGCGGAACCCGTTGCGCCGACGGCGGCGACGACGACGATCGCTAGCCCGGAACCGCCGGCGATTGCGGAGCCGGTGGCTCCGGCCCTGATCGGCGTCGCGCGGACCGCGGTGCAGGTTGAAGCGGCCGGCGTCGACGTCGATGATCCGCTCGCGCAGCGAGGCGGACTTGCGGCAACCGGTCTCGGCGCTTGGCTGTGGCACATTCGCTTGTCGTTGATGTCGAGCGGCATCTCGGGCCTGGTGCACGCGGCGGCGATCGTCGCGCTCGGTACGCTGGCGTACGACGAGTTCGTTCCGCCGCCGCTTCCTTACGAGCCGCTCGTCGTCTCAGTGCCGGCCGAGAAACTCATCGATCAGATCAAGCCGCCGGTTCTCAAAGCGCCCGAGTCGAAAGCTCCGGAAGTTCGCAGCGACGGCCGCACGACGGGCAGCGGCACGGGGAGCGCCGGATCGAACGGCGGCCGGGGCAACGGCAATCTCGGCGGCTTGGCGATGTCGCCGATCGCGCTCGATACGCAGTTGAAAACGGCCGCCGGCGGCACCGGCTTTGGAACCGATAAAGCCTACGGCACCGACATGCTCGGCGAGGTCGGTGAACTGAAAAAGGAAGCGACGTTTTTCGGCGTGAAGGCCGAAGGGCGCTCGTTCGTGTTCGTCGTCGACACCTCGGGCAGCATGGCCGGCAACAACCGTTACCTGCGCTGCCGGGCCGAGCTATTGCGAGCCATCAACGAACTGGGGCACGGCCAAAAGTATTTCATCGCTTTCTTCAATCACCAGACGTTCGCGATGCCGGAGCGGAAGCTCGTCGACGCGAAGTCGCCGCAGATCAAGAAGACGTCGGAATGGATCGTCCACGCGATGCCGGCGGGGACCACGGAACCTTGGGACGCGTTTCAAATGGCGCTGGGGATGAAGCCCGACGGTATTTTTCTGCTGACCGACGGCGAGTTTAGCCCCGACGTCGCCCGGCGGATCTTGAACTCGCAGAACCACGCGAAGAAAAAGATTCCGGTGCACACGATTGCCTTTGAAAGCGTGGCCGGCGAAGCGGCGCTGAAGGCAATCGCCGAAACCAGCGGCGGCAAATATTTGTACGTGCCGTAAGCGTTACGCGAACAATTCCGCGCGCATCGGCCGAACTTCGCGCACGATCGGTTCGAAGGCCATCTGGCTTAGAATATCGCGCTGAAGGTCGATGCCTGGCGCGACCTCGATCAGTTGTAATCCTTCGCTCGTCAAGCGGAAGACGGCCCGTTCCGTGACGTAAAGCACCTCTTGGCCGACTTCACGGCTCCGCGCCGCGCTGAACGAAATGAGTTGCACGGCCGTCACGAACTTGCGCACCCGCCCCTCGCGGACGATTTCGAGTCGGCCGTCGACGGTGCGCACTTCGAGACCGTCGGCGGTGAACGTACCGCAAAAGACGAGTCGCCGCGCGGTCTGCGTGATGTTGACGAAGCCGCCCACGCCGGCGAAGCGCGTGCCGAACTTGGCGACGTTGACGTTACCGGCAGCGTCGATCTCGGCGGCCCCGAGCGCGGCGAAGTCGAGCCCGCGGCCGTCGTAAAAATCGAACTGCGATGGCTGGTCGATGATCGCCTGCGGCCGGCGACTCGCGCCGAAACTGAGCCCGCCGGCCGGGCGACCGCCGATCGGCCCGCTTTCCACGGTAAGCACCGCGCTCGTTGCCGCTGCGTCGTCGAGCAAGCCACGGGCCGCCGCCGCTTCCGCGATGCCTTCAGGCATGCCGATGCCCAGGTTGCAGATCGCGCCGGACGGAATTTCGTCGCAAGCGCGCTGGGCGATGATCCGTCGCTCGGCCGGCATTGCGGCCAGCGCGACCCGCGCCGTGGCCGGGGCTTCGGCCGAGTCGGCGGCATCGGCCGGGCGACAGTAGTCGTCGTTCATCGCTTCGCAGAATGTCTGGCCATGCTCGTACTCATCGGCCACGACGATCCGGTCGACCAAGATGCCCGGGACGCGCACTTGCTGCGGCGCGGCGGGCTGCTCGAGCAAGCGCTTAACCTGCGCCAGGACGATGCCGCCGTTATTACGGGCCGCCTGCGCGATCGGCAGAATCTCGCCGACGAGCGCTTCGTCGTCGGTGACCAGGTTTCCAAACGGATCAGCGGCCGTGGCCCGAATGAGCCCGACGTCGATCGGCGGAGCTTGATACCAAAGCCAGGTACGACCGCCAAGTTCGACGCGCTCGACTAGGCCCGCCGGGGTGCGGTCGTTCAAACGCCCGCCGCATTGCAACGGGTCGATATACGTGCCCAGCCCGATATGCGTGATGCAGCCGGGCCGGCCGGCGGCGATGTCGCGAAAGAGTTGGCAAACGACTCCCTGCGGAAAGTTATAAGCCTCGATTTTGCCTTCAAGCGCGAGGCGGCCCAGCTTCGGCGCGAGGCCCCAATGGCCGCCGATGACGCGACGCAGCAAGCCTTCATGGCCGAGGTGATCGACGCCCCGCCCGCGCCCGTCGCCTTGGCCGGCGGCGTAGAGAAGCGTGAGATCGCGCGGAGCGGCGGTTTGCAAAAAACGGCGTTCCAGGGCTGAAGTGAGAGCTTCCGCATGTCCTGCACCGACGAATCCTCCCGAAGCGACGACGGCGCCGTCGCGCACGAGGGCCGCAGCTTCGTCGGCGGTGCAGAGTTTGGAATCGCGCGGCGTGGGCATCAGCGATGGTCTGGGCAAGCGTCGAGCATTGCGTTCGCCGTGAATCGGCAAACGTAGCTAGCGTTGGACGGCTCGCCAGTATAATCGCCGCATGAAACTCGGTCGCGTGTCGATTGCCAATCCGTTTTTGCTCGCTCCGATGGAGGAGCATACGAACTACCCGTTCCGCTTGCAGATGAAGCGGCACGGGGCGGCGCTGGTCTGCACGGAGCGGGTCGACGGCGTCGACGTCGCGGCTCGCGATCGTCGAGCCTTGCGGTTGCTCTATACCACGCCGTCCGAGGCGCCGCGCGTCGGGCAGATCAGCGGGTCCGATCCGGCCGTGATGGCGGAAGCGGCACGCGTGGTCGAGGAACAAGGCTTCGATGCCGTCGATTTGAATTTTGAATGCCCGATTCGCAGGCTTGTGAACCGGGGCGAAGGGGGCGCGCTGCTGGCCGATCCGCAGGCGGTCGCGCGCATCACCGCGGCGGTCGTCGCGGCCGTCAACATTCCGACGACGCTGAAGATTCGCAGCGGTCCGGACGCCGCGAACGAGACGGCGCCGGAAGTTGCGGCCCGTGCCGAACAAGCCGGCGCCGCGGCGGTCGAGGTCCATTGCCGCAGCGTGCAACAAGCCTACGTCGGCGGGCCCGACTGGAGCGTACTGCCGCGAACGAAGGAGCGAGTGAAGATTCCGATCTTCGGCAGCGGCGGCGTGCGCGAAGCAGCGGACGCGGTGCGGTACTTGCGCGAGTTCGGGGCCGACGGCGTCGGCATCGGCCGCGGTTGCCTGGGGAACCCGTGGCTCTTCGCCGAATGCCGCGCTCTGTGGCACGGCGCCGCCGCTCCGAAATCGCCCGGCGCTCAAGAGCGCGGCCGCGCGCTGTTGGAACTGGTCGAGGAGGAGTTCCGCATCTACGGACCGACGATCGCCCTGCGCCGCCTGGCACGCGTGAGTTGCTACTACGCGAAGTTTGTGCCTGGCTTCGATGATTTCAAACGGGGTGTGCACGGCGTGAAGAACCTCGCGGACTTTCGCCGTTTGGCGCGGGAGCACTTTCGGTAATTCACACAAGCCGTTTCTAACGTAGCGAATTGAGTATCCGCAACCGTACGGCTTTCATCGCCGGTAGAAAGCCGCCGATCACGCCCATCATCAGGGCCAAGAGCATCCCCAGCGCAATCGTGTCGGCGTCGACCGTAAGCCGCAGCACGACGAACTTGCCGCCGCCGCCCGAGCCGCTTACGACGCTGTTGGCCGTGGCCCCGTGACAGAGCGAGCCGATCGCGCAGCCGAGCGCTCCGCCGATCAGGGAGATGACGATCGACTCCAAGAGGAACGACGCCAACACCTGTAGTCGCGTAAAGCCGAGCAACCGCAGCACGCCGATATCGCGGGTGCGCTGGCCGATGGCCGCGAACATCGTATTCATCACGCCGAAGACGCCGCCGATCGCGACGATCACCGTAAGAAACACGATGGCCACGAGAAACTGCGTGTTCGTCTTTGAGAGCGATTCGTAGTATTCCGTCTCGACCTGGGCGTTGAGCTTCGCCTTCTTGTAGTCGTTATTCAGAAACTGCTTGAACTTCGCCGCGGCCGGCACGCTGCCGGTGTATGCCACGAGCGACGAATAGCCCTCCTTGCCGAGCAGCGGACCGACCAAAGCCCGCTTTGCCCAAATTTCGGAATCGAACGTGAGCCCTTCCGATTGCAACACGCCGACCACGACCCAGGTGCGGTCTTTCAC
>JAFLCO010000090.1 GCA_017303535.1 Planctomycetota bacterium | reverse complement strand
GGCTTCGGAACGAATTGACCGGGGTTGAACTTGCCGCCACCTCCGCCGCCGCCCGGCTTCACGACGATGCCCGGCACGATGGGGATGCCGACCTTCGGGTTGATCCCCTGATTGCCCGGCTTGGTGACGATGACGCCGCCCGGGAGTTTATTAGTCGGAACGTTGACGATCTTCGGGCCGACGACGCCGGTGTTGCCGTTCGGGAATTTGAACTTCTGCGACTGCGCCGGAGTCTGTACGGCAACCTTGGCGCCGGCGGCGGGTTTGGCTTGCTGCGGCTGTTGTTGCTGTTGCTGAACCTTGCGCTGGACTTGTGTTTTGACGTAGTCGCCGAGTTGGCTCGCGGGGGCGAGCGACGGCGCGAATCCTAGTGCGGTGAGCAGCGATGTGGAAATGAATCGGCGGAGTGTCATGGCGTGGCCTTTGACGTTGGGTGCGGAGGCGCGGCATGTGCCGCGTACATCTTTGCGGCAGCGCGGCGGCGCACGGCGTGTTACTGAAAATCCCTCAACAAGGCGGATGATTCTCTGCGGCGAGTTTTGGTCGGGTTCCAGGGACCGGAGGTCCCTGGGCTTTACGGGGCACGTGCAGCGTGACGCCGGCGAATTGCGAAACGCGCGCAACAAAAAAAGCGAGGACCGTTTCCGGTCCTCGCTTCGTCACCCGACCCCAGACATTTGTTTTGCTTCTTTAAATCACCTTTGCGTTGGTTGCTTGTTCGTTACCCCTCACCCCTGGCCCCTCTCCCGCAAGAGGAGAGGGGAAACGTTGTTATTCGCGTTATTGAGCCAGGGCGATGTCGAGGGCCGGGGCGAGGCGGCCGTCGTTGCGGACCAGGGTGAAACTGCCGTTGGCACCGTTGCCGTCGAAGCCGTCGACCGTGAAGTACACCATCGTCGGGCCCCAGGCCGAAACCGTGGCTTCGTAGCGGCGGCCGTCGACCGTCAGGAAGAGCTTGCCGAAGTCGCTGCCGAAACCTTCTCCTTCAAGAATCATCCGGCCGGCCGTTTCATCAACGCTCACTCCGGTGATCTTCGCCGGGATCGACGAGACGCTCGAGCGATCGAAGGCCGCCATGTTGTTCGATTCGTCCGTGTCGGTAAAACCGGCGGGCGTGCCGACGGCGGCGGTCAGGTAGCTGAAGGCGTCCGATTCGGCCGAGACGATTTGCGGCAGGCGGATGTCGACCGTGGTCATTTGGCCGGCGGCGAGCGTGGGAACTTCGAAGGTGGCGTACGGCGAGTCGGCCGTCGGTTGAGCGTCCTGCGAGGCCATCAGCACGGCGATCATCGAGCCGAGCGTGCCCCGTTGCGAATTGTTGCGGACCGAGAGACGATAGGCCGGGCCCATCGTTTCGTCGCCACGGTCGACCAGCTTCAGGTCGTGCAGTTCGAGGTCGATCGAAGCGGTTTGCTGCAGTTGGCTTGGGAACACTTGGCCGCTCGAGCCGCTGTTGAAACCGCCGGTTTGCTGGATGCCGCCGTCGAAGCCTCCTTGGAAGCCGCCGTTGCCGACGTTGTTGATCGCTTGGTTGACGACACCCTTGATCACCGACTTCAAGATTTCCTTGCCGATGTCGTTTTGGTTGTTCGCTTGGCCGGCGTTGACGATGATCGGCACGTTCGGGTTCACGCCTTTGTTGCCGATAACCTTCACGAGATTGTTGAGCTGTTGCGCTCCGCCGCCTTGCACGCCGCCGACTTGCACGATGTTCGCGGCACCGGCTTGATCGCCATCGAGAACCTTGTTGGCCACCGCTTTGCCGGCACCCAGGATCTTGGTGATCGGCGTTTGCTGCGGGGTGTTGATTTGTTGGCGGATTTGGCCGGCGACTTCGTGGCCGACGCCCGCCGTCTTGCGGAGGACCTTGCCCGTCAGGCTGTTCGGGTCTTGCATCTTCTGACGCATCACCGTGTCGGCGTCCCAAGCCACGCTCACGCCCTTGTTGACGGCCTTCGAAACCACGGCCTTGCCGAGGTCGGTGAACTTGCCGGCTTCGGCCGAGGCGGGAACGAATCCGAGCGAGAAAACCAAGGCGGTCGAGATGATGCGGCGGAGGGTCATGGCGGGGGTCCTTAGCAGACGTTTTCGGGTGGTGGGTCGTAGGGGGTGACCTCCTACGCCCAGCCCTAGCGCGAGGACCGGAGAAACGTTACACGCGGTGTTTCAAGAAATTTAGCCGCGGAGCTTGTCTCCGCGATTTTCGGGCGGGAAACGATGAGAAACGCTGCAAATCAGCACGTTTCCCGCAGCGGAACGAGCGCAAAAAAATCCCGGAGGCAAGCTCCGGGGCTAAATGGGGCGGACTTCGACTTTGCGAAGTCCCAATCCCCCAGATTCGCACGACCGAGATGTCGCGAACTAAGAGAGCGCGTCGTGGAGGATCTTTCCTTCCACCAGCGGCAGCGGGCGGCCCAGGGCGTCGTGGACCATCGTATGATGATCGATGCCCAGCAGGTGGTACATCGTCGCCAGCATGTCCTTAGGGCTCATCGGGTCGCGGGCGACGTCGCCGCCGTGTTTGTCGCTGGCCCCGAGCACCGCACCACGCTTGATGCCGGCTCCGGCCATCATCGTGCTATAGACGCGGGCCCAATGGTCGCGGCCGCCGCCTTTGGCTTTGTTGATCGACGGCGTCCGTCCGTGCTCGCTCGTGCAGACGACCAGCACGTCGTCGAGAAGGCCGCGGCGTTCCAAGTCGGTGATCAAGCCGTACCAGCCCATGTCGAGGCCGGGGGCGAGTTCATTCTTCATTCGCGCAAAATGGTCGTGGTGCGTGTCCCAAGCCGTGCCGGCCAGCCCGTACTCGTCCCAGAAAACGCTGACGACCTTCGTCCCGGCCTCGATCAACCGCCGGGCCGCCACGAGCGACCGCCCGAAGATCGTTTCGCCGTACAGATCGAGCGTCTCGCGCGGCTCTTTGCGCACGTCGAGCGCGTCGCGGAGTTGATCGCTTTGCAACATCGCGTAGGTCATCGACCGATAGCGGTCGAGCGATTCGCCGGCGTCGGTGTTTCGCAGATCGCGCCGCGCCTGCTCGAGCTGCTGCACCAGCGAACGGCGCGTGTCGAGCCGATCGAGCGTGACGTCGTCTTGGAGCGCGGTCGCCGACGGCACGACGAAGTGCGTATCCGGCGAGCAGCCGATGTACGGATCGTTGTCGGTGAACTCCATGTCGCGGAGCGTTTTGATGTGACTTTTCGTCGCTTGGCCGACGTAATCCGTCCACACCGGATTGTATTCCGAACCCAAAAATGCCGCATAAGGCCCGGCCCGGGGGACTTCGCCGACGCGCCGCGAACTCATCGGAAACGGCAAAGCGACGTTCTGCGGAATCGGCCGAATGCCGGCGCCGGCCGCTTTCTGGCGCTGCGTTTCGATGTAGTCGACCACCGAGCCGAAATACGGCCAGTGCTTCGGATCACGCGGGCTGAGTTCCATCGCCACGTCGATCACCGGCACGCCCGTCGTCGCATAGGCCACGCCGTGCAACGGGTACGGGTGCGTCATGGAACGCAGCACCGTGGTGCGGTCCATGACCTTGGCCATGTTCGGGAAGAGTTCGCAGACGTTGCAGCCGGGCAGGCTTGAAGGAATGCAGCCGAACTCGCCACGGATTTCGACCGGCGCATCGGGCTTCGGGTCGACGGTTTCCAGCTGGCTTGGCGAACCGTACAAGTGAATGAGGATGATCCCCTTCGCCTTGCCGAAACTGCGCGGCCGAGGCGTACCGTCGGACGCCGCGGCGCTTTGGTCTTGCCACTGCATCAGCTGCGGCAACGAAGCCCCGGCCAGACCAAGTCCGCCGACGCGCAACAGATCGCGCCGCGAAAGGCCGCTACAAAACGTCCGTGTCGAACCAAGCACTCGAAGCATGAGGTGGGATCCTCGAGTAGACGAACCGGTCAGAAATAGCGAGCAAGGCAGGAGAACGTACGACTCGACGAGGGTGAATTCAGTCGGATCGACAACGTTCTAATAAGGGCGGGCTGATGGGTGCTATCGTAGCATATCGGCGCGCCGCCGGTAAAGACTTTTCCCGACTGCGTAATCGCAAGAAAATCGCCGGGAATTATCGACAATTTCCGCTCTCTCGCCGTTTAGCCGCCTCGCTCGCGAGGCGCGTTCAAGCAACGGAAAAGCAGCTACGCCGCTTGAGCCGCCGGTTCGACGCCGGCACCGTCGTCTGCACACACTTCGGCGATCGCCAGCGCATTCAGCGTGGGCAGCGAACTTCGTTTGCCGAAGTTCCACACAAACCAAGTCCCCACGGCCGCTGCGATCGGCAATCCCAGCCCTAATCCCCAGCCGAGCGAGCCGCTCAAAGCCAAGAGCGTCATGCTGATAACCACCGAACCGCACATAAGCACGGTCGCCGAGACTTTCGCACTCCGCGGCATGTGGGCCGGGCGATCGACGTACTTCAGATAAGGCCCGAAAAACCGATTGCGGATCAGTCGGGCTTCCAACTTCGGGCTACTGCGGGCAAAGAAAAACGACGCCGCCATCAGCCAAATCGCGGTCGGCAGGCCCGGCACGACGACGCCGACCGCCCCGATGCCGACGAAGATCACGCCCAGCACGGCATAGACGCCGCGGCGCAGCGGGCTGCGCACGACGACGGCTTCGGCAGGTGCGAGCGATTGGGTCATGGTTCGGCGTTGGGCAAAGAATGCGGGGACACGAAATTGTAGATCGGTCCTAGCCAGATGCCTAGTTTCGCGGATTCCCGCAGAATGTGGTGCTAGACACGCCCAGTGCGCCAGTGCATTCTAACGGTTTTGCCGCCGTTTCTCCCCTCGCCCCTTGTGGGAGAGGGGCCGGGGGTGAGGGGGCAGACCCTCTAACCGGCCTTTCGCTTTCCGCAAATCACCGCCCTACCAACATCCTCCCACTTGGAGTCCTGCCGTGCTTCGCCTCTCGCTGCGCCTGCTCGCTCTCGTCGCTCTTGTTAATTTCGCCGGCCTCGCCACGGCCGCCGACAAAGAAGAATTCCGCCCTCTCTTCGACGGCAAGTCGCTCGACGGTTGGGTGCAGCGCGGCGGCAAGGCCAAGTACGAAGTGAAAGACGGCGAGATTGTCGGCACCAGCGTGCTCGGCACGCCCAACAGCTTCCTTTGCACCGATCGCGATTACGGCGATTTCATTCTCGAGGTCGAGTTCAAAGTTCACCCCGGCATGAACTCGGGCATTCAAATCCGCAGCCAGTGCTTCGAAGAAGACAAGACCATCGAACACAACGGCAAGCAGATCAAAATCGCCGCCGGCCGCGTGCACGGCTACCAAGTGGAAATCGACCCGAGCGATCGGGCCTGGAGCGGCGGCATCTACGACGAAGGTCGCCGCGGCTGGCTCAACGACTTGAAAGACAACAAGGAAGCTCGCCAGGCGTTCAAGCAAAACGAGTGGAACAAGTACCGCGTCGAGTGCAAAGGCGATTCGATCAAGACCTGGATCAACGGCGTGCCCGCCGCCGATCTGAAAGATTCGATGACCCCGAGCGGCTTCATCTCCTTGCAGGTTCACTCGACGAAGAAAGAAGAACCGATGCAGGTCCGTTGGCGCAACGTGCGGATTATTGAACTGAAGTAGCCATTGAGACGCTAGAGGCTGGAAGCTAGACGCTAGAGAATTATTAGGCGGCGCGATGACTCATTTCATCGCGCCGCCTTTCTTATTGGGAGTGCCCACCCATGTCGACGCCCGCCCGCGTTTCTCTCGTCGTTGCATCGACGCTGCTGCTACTTTTATCGACGTCGTGCTCGAAGTCGACGACCGTAAATTGGCCCGGCGTACCGTTTCATGAAGTTCGGCTCTATGCGTACAACTTCATTATCGATCCTTCGAACCCTTTGCCTCCGCTTTTCAATAACGACGGGACACCCCATGCCTCGGTCATAAACTCGCCGGGTTTGCGATTGGATCACGAACAGCAGCGACGCCTGTTGGAGATATTGCGAAGCCCGAAAGAACAAACCGAAGCGTACGGCTGCGGCTTCAATCCTCGCCACGCGATTGTATTCTTTGACGACGCGGGTAAATCGGCGGCACAAATGCTCATCTGCTTTGAATGCAAGGTGTTTGAGGAAGTGCCGGAGGCGTTTGACGGTAGAAAGCAATCGTTGGACTACGCGCGACTCGCCGACTTTATGAGGGAAGTCGGCTTGCCCGTTTTCTCCAGCTACTCAGAGTATGAGGCATACGCGCGCGACCTCAAGAAGTGACGGCGATCAAGACGTACAACCAACTTGCGCCGGCAGGGCGTCGACGACGCGAAATGTAGCGCCGAGTTGCCGTCATCAGGGCGAATTTTTTGGCCATGCCGATTTGCCGAAGCGAATCAAGGGCGTTTTTGGCCGGCGGCTATTTTGTGGGCCGTTTGACGGCGACCACAAGATGTAGGCCGGCCAAAAGTTTCCTGTTGTTCGTGGGTCGGGCGCGGGAAACTACGCAATGCGCCGCTGCGCGCAAATATCGCCGACTTTAGCCCCCGGTTCTTCAGGCCGGGGGGCAAACGACTCGGAACCGCCGTGCGACGTAACCACCACATACCAGCCCCGCAGCGCAAGCAAGGGGATATGCCGTTTTGCTGCTTCTCAAATTTATGACCATGAATCTCCGTTGCCAACCTTCATTCGACGTCACCCTCATCCGCCCTTCGGGCGCTCGCCTCCGGCAGGAGGCGACAAGCAACACAGTCTCCCAGCGGGAGAGGGGTTGGTGGCCTGCCGATTGTCAGATCCCGATTTCTGCTCGGCCACCGGCCTTATTCACAATCGTTTTGCAATTACAACCGCGCTACGGTAAGTGCGTACATTTTGGCGGGGGTGCGTACATCGAGGTCGAAAATGTACGCACGGAATCACTTAGAACTAAGGGTGCGTACATCTCGGGCTCCGATGTACGCACTTGCCGTTTTGGAGTAATTGCAAATCTGTTGCAATTAGAGCTTCTGGAACGCCACGGAGGGCGTTCCCTACAGAAGGCGGCTTCTGTTCCGCAATTGCCGGCTGCGACGAGGCGAGCGGTCGGCGTAAGCCGGCCGTTGCGTCGAGCGAGCAACAAACCTTCTCGCCTCACAATGGAAGCACTTTGGACACGAGATGCCGGCACAGACGTAACAGGGGCCTTACGGCGTCCGCTCGCCTTCGCGAAACACGCCGCCGGCAGGCGGTTGATCGGCGTTGACACCCCCCCCGGCTATCGTAAAATGATCCGTTTCCCCTGCCGCGGCCGGCGTGGTCAGGGTCGTCCGGCAATCGGCATTCGCTCGTCTCAAGAGCGTGTGCCCGTCGCCTGCGATCCTGGTCGAACTCCGGCGAACCTGCGAGCAGGGTTTTTGTCGTTATTGGCTCGGCCGGTTTTTGAGTTTGTCCTTTCCAGCCCGTTAGTTTGTGGTGAGCCCCGTGTCTGTGGTGAGCCCTGTTTTTGTGAAGAGCAAAGCGAAACGATGAAGGCGCCGCCGTTGAAATCCGCCGTTCAAAAAGCCGACGTTCTGATCGAAGCCTGCGAGTGGATTCGCAAGTTCCGCGACCGCGTGACGGTGATCAAGCTCGGCGGCAGCGTGATGGAAGATGAGAACGCGCTGCGGCACCTGCTGCTCGACATTCTGTTCATGGAGACCGTCGGCATGCGGCCGGTGGTCGTGCACGGCGGCGGCGCGAACATCAGCCGCGAAATGGAAAAGGCCGGCCTCACGCCGCGCTGGGTGCAAGGTCGCCGCTACACCGACGAAGCGACGCTCGACATCGTCGAACGGGCCTTGGCCTACGAAACCAACGAGATGCTTGCCAAGCGGATGGAAGAACTCGGCGGCCGCGCCGTGCCGCTGAACTTTCGCCGCAACATGAACGTATTGTTCGGAGGGAAGCTCAATCTGCCCGGGCCCGACGGCAAGCCGTTGGACCTCGGCTTCGTGGGCGATGTGGCAAGCATCGACCGTTCGACGATCGAAAACTTCCTTGTCGGACGCATCCTGCCGATCATTCCGTCGATGTGCATCGACGAGTTCGGCCAAAAGTACAACGTGAATGCCGACACCGCGGCGACGGCCGTAGCCGTGGCCTTGGGAGCCGAAAAGCTGGTGTTCTTAAGCGACATCAACGGCGTCCGCCGCGACAAGAACGACCCGGATACAGTCATCCGCTCGCTGACCGTCAGCGAAGCGAAGAAGATGATCGACGACGGCGTGGTCGACGCCGGAATGATTCCGAAGTTGCAAGCCTGCATCGAGCCGATCGAGAAGGGTATTCGCAAGGTGCACATCATCGACGGCCGCGAACGCCACTCGCTGCTCTTGGAAATCTACACGAGCCGCGGCGTGGGAACGGAAATTTACCGAGGTTAGTCGGCGCGCGGAGCCGAGCTCCGCGGCTAAATCGCGTTCGTTACATTCGCGTTTCGTATCTCTCTCCCTGCCCACTGCCTTCTGCCCACTGCCACCTAGCTAGGAACCGCGCCGTGTCTACCGCCGTTTCGAGTTCCGCCGAAGTCGTCGAACTGTTCAAGCAATACGTGGTGCCGAACTACGGTCGCTACCCGGTCTGCTTGGTCCGCGGCGAAGGTTCGTACGTTTGGGACGCGGAAGGGAACAAGTATCTCGATCTCTTCCCCGGCTGGGGCTGCAACCTGCTGGGGCATTGCCCGGAGCCGATCGTGCGCGCCGTGCAAGAGCAGGTCGCCACGCTGATTCACGTGCCGAACACCTGGTACACGGAAGCCCAGGGACTCTGGGCCAAGGCGCTGAGCGAGCGGAGTTTCGGCGGGCAGGCGTTCTTCTGTAACTCGGGAGCCGAGGCCAACGAAGCGGCCATCAAGCTCGCGCGGCTGCACGGCAAGGGACGCTACAAGATCATTACGTTTGAAAACGGTTTCCACGGCCGGACGATGGGCTCGGTCACCGCGACCGCACAGCCGAAATATCACGACGGCCTCGGCCCGATGTTGCCGGGCTTCCTCTACGCTCCGTTCGGCGATTTGGCCGCGGTCGAGAAGCTGATCGACGCGGAAACGATCGCCATCATGATCGAGCCGGTGCAAGGCGAAGGGGGCATCAACATCCCGCCGCCCGGTTTCCTGAAAGGCCTGCGCGACCTGTGCGACAAGCACAAGCTGCTGCTCATCTTCGACGAAGTGCAGAGCGGCTGCGGCCGGACCGGCGAGTGGTTCGCTTATCAACACTTCAACGTCGTGCCCGACGTGATGACCTTGGCGAAGGCCGTCTGCGGCGGTATCGCCGGCGGCGCCATGCTGACCAAGAAAGAGATCGCTCCGAGTCTGCGCCCGGGCATGCATGCCGCGACGTACGGCGGCAACCCGATCGCGGCCCGCGCGGGCATCGCGGCTTTGGAGATGATGGAGCAAGAGAATTTGCTCAGCGCCGCGAAGCAACTCGGCGAAGTCTTCAAGCGACGTTTCACGGCGCTGAAGAACGAGTGCGATCTCGTGACCGACGTGCGCGTGCTCGGCGTGATGATCGGCATTGAACTTTCGATCGAAGGAGCGCCGATCGTAAAGGCGTGCTTGGAGCGGAAGCTGCTGATTAACTGCACGCACGGTACCGTCATTCGCTTGCTCCCCGCGATGAATCTTTCGCTGCAGCAAGCCGAGGAAGCGTGCGACATTCTCTGCGAAGCGATCAAGGAACAAGCCAAGTAATCGCCGCGATTCCGCGTGCCGTAAATCATGCGTCGAGCGATTCGACGCAGCACTGAACACCGAACGAATGAGTTTCCGATGCGACATCTCTTCACCCTCGACGATCTTTCGACGGCCGAAATCGAGCGGATTTTTGCGATCACGCAGGACCTTAAGGCCAAGTTTGAGCAGGGCGTCCGCGAGCCGCTGTTGCCGGGCCGTGTGATGGCCCTGCTGTTCGAAAAGCCGTCGCTGCGGACGCGCGTCAGCTTCGAGGCGGGTATGACGCATCTCGGCGGCGGCAGCTTGTTCTTGGGTGAAGACGTCGGGTGGGGCTCGCGCGAATCGATCGCCGATTTTGGCCGGGTGCTGAGCGAGTTCGTCGACGTCATCGTCGTGCGGGCCAAGACGCACGAGAAAGTGCTCAGCTTGGCGGAACATTCCAGTTGCCCGGTGATCAACGGGCTGACGGATTACTCGCACCCGTGCCAGGCGCTGGCCGATTTGTACACGGTTCGCGAACGGTTCAGCTCGCTCAAGGGCCTGAAGATCGCGTACGTCGGCGACGCCAACAACGTGGCTCGCAGTTTGGCCGAAGGTTGCGGCAAGCTCGGGCTGACGTTCGCCTGCGCCGCGCCGAAGGGGTATCAGTTCACGGCCGACGACGTCGCGCGATTCAAGAAAGTGACGCCCGCCATCGATCTGCAACTGACGGAAGATCCGAAGGTCGCGGTCCGCGGTGCGCAGGCGATCTATACCGACGTTTGGACCAGCATGGGCCAAGAGGCCGAACGCGAAGAGCGGAAGAAGGCATTCGCCGCGTATCAGGTGAACTGTGCCTTGATGAAGACCGCCCCGCGCGACGCGATCTTCATGCACTGCTTGCCGGCGAATCGCGGCGAAGAAGTGACCGACGAAGTCATGGACTCGCCGCAAAGCGTGGTCGTGCAACAGGCCGGTAACCGCATGCACGCGCAAAAGGGCGTGCTCGCGTGGCTCCTTGCCTCGCAAGCGTAGCAGTTGAGTAGTTGTTCATCGGTCGCGCCGCAACGTTTGTCTGTTCAATAGCCCCGGATGAATATCCGGGGCAACACCAAGAGAAAGCACCAAGAAATGCCGCGCCACGACGGACGCAAACCGACGCAACTTCGCGAATGGAAAATCAAGCGCAAGTACACCCGCAGCGCACCCGGCAGCGTGCTAATCATGGCCGGTCGCACGACGGTGCTTTGTACGGCAAGTGTCGAGATGTCGGTGCCGCCGTGGATGAAGGGGCAAGGCAAAGGCTGGGTGACCGGCGAATACAACATGCTTCCCGGCAGCACTTCGCCTCGTAAGCAGCGCGAACGCGGCGGCAAGGTCGACGGCCGCACGACCGAGATTCAGCGACTGATCGGTCGCAGCGTGAGGGCCGTGGTCGATATGACGGCGTTGGGCGAGAAGACCATTACCCTGGATTGCGACGTTCTTGAAGCCGACGGCGGCACGCGGACCGCGAGCATCACGGGTGCGTTCGTCGCACTGGTTGACGCCGTGCGAAGTTTCGCCTCGGCCGAAGATGCCCGACGGATCATTCGCGACAGTGTCGCGGCGGTGAGCGTCGGGATCGTTGCCGGTTCGCCGGTGCTGGATTTGGATTACCCGGAAGACGTCGAAGCCCACGTTGATATGAACATCGTGATGACCGGGGCCGGTAAGTTCGTCGAAGTGCAAGGTACGGGCGAGAACGCCGTGTTCGACGAAAACGACCTCGCCGCGATGTTGAAGCTTGCACGCGGCGGCATGAAGGAATTGGCCGCTTTGCAGAAGGATGCGCTCGGCAAGAATTGGCCGTTTGCTTAACCCGGAATGCCGCACACCAGCGCGGCGGCGGCAATGATCATCACCTGCGAATGCGGCGGCAAAGTGGCGACCGAGGCCAAACAGTGCCCGCATTGCGGCAAGCCTGGCCCGTTCGCACCGCCGGCCGCTACTTCGCAAAACGTACTCGGCCGGCAGTTGCTCGTAGCGCTGCTCTTGGCGATCGCGGGCGTGGCGCTCGTGATCAAGTTGATGAACTGAGCGGAGCCCGTTGATCGCCGGCTGCGGGTGATTTGGTCGAGTCGGTAGTCGGATTCGCAGGAAAATCGGCGTTGTACTCGGCCAGCGCGGCTTCGGTTTTCGACAACGTTTGCTTCATTCGCCAGGCGAAACCGCGCCAGGAATAGGCGTTGGCGTACGGCAAGCGGTAGATCGGTTCGACGCGCGAGCAGATCGACTCTTTGGCCTTCAGCGAGCCGGGCCCCAGATCGAACGTGCGAATCCCGCGGCGGATCGAGTCTTCCAAGGCGTGCATGTACATGATGTTTCCGACGCCGTCTTTCGACAGCGTGGCGTCGAAGCCGATGCGCAGGCCGTACATCGTGTCGCGGCAACGGTAGGCGTAGAGAAAAGCCAGCGGTTGGTCGTCGAGGTACAGCAAGTGGACGTCGGCCGCTCCGGCCCGGCAGGCGGTCTCGTGCATCGCGCGGAGGAACGGGCGAATGGATTCGTGCGTCAGCGTGGTGCCGGTCGTCGAAGAACCTTGCCAACTCTTGCGGGCGATCGATTCGCAGGCGTCATACAAATCCCAACGGGGATCGGCGTCCGTCGGTGACGCGCCTGCAGCGATCGCTCCCATCGGGCTATACCGCTCGTACCGCACGGTTCCGCGTTCGTGCAGGCGCCGCAGCCAGCGACGGTAGTTCGTTCGCCACTTGGCCGGTCGAGTGGCTAGGTAGTCGTCGAAGGTGCCGGGCAAGTCGATGAACGACGTGTGATCGACGAGCTTCAGAGCCGGCTCGAACCCGGCGGCCGTCATCACTTCGAGCGTGTCGGCGTGGTCGAGAGTCGCGGCGGGTGAAAAACGTAGGTCGAACAAGTCCCAATTGCGCTGCTCGTGCGACAACATCTCGATCGCGGCGGCCAACGCGTCGCGCGGTTGCGGGCCGATGGGGCCGTAGTACGAACCCCAGTAGGCCAACGGATACGTCAGAATCCTCAGAGGCCCGAGCTTCGACGGCTCTTCGAGAACCACCAGCGGCACGATGCCGGTGACTTCGCCGGCTTCGCGAACCACGTATATGCGCAACGCTTGGCCTTCACCGTAGAACTTCCGATAGGTTTCGAGCCAGTCGAACGAATGGAAAAACGTGGCGCCGGGCGTTACGGCATGGAGCCGCCGCCAATCATCGCGCAAGCTCGCGACGGCGGACCATTCTCGGAGGAGATCGACTTCGGGCATTTTAGGCGGCGTAGATTTTGCCCCGGGTATGCACCTAGGGCTATTGAACGGAGATTGCGATGACTCGCAACTCTAGTTCATGCAATCGCGGCGGATACCGATTGTGCCGAGCGTGCGGAACTTGACGCCGATTACGAATACATCCCGCCGGAATCGCGGGCGTCGAAGGCGGCCCTCAGATGCGAAACAGCGGGCTCACCGGCGTCGTCAGGCCAGACGATCGAGACGACGTCGAACCGAGTGCGGCTCTGCAGAAGTCGCCGGGTCTTGAGATATTGCAGAGCCGCCCGCGTCATGCGGCCTTGCTTCTTGCGGTCGACCGCTTGGCTTGGGGCACCGCGGCGCCCTGACTTGCGGGTCTTCACCTCGACGAACACCACGACGTCGCCGTCGACCGTGATCAGATCGAGTTCGCCGCAAGGGTAGCGAACCCCGCGATCGACAATGCGCATTCCGAGCGACTCGAGGTGCGCCGCGGCCAGTTGCTCGCCGCGAACGCCGAGCGGTGCGATCACAGAATCGCGCCTGCCGAAGTGCGACTTCAGTTTCACCCAAGCGTCACGGAGTCGGAACATGTTGGTCCGCTCCTGGATCGGATCCCAGGGACCGAAGATCCCTGGGCTTTAGGCAAAATGCTTCCGAGTCGTTTAGCGACGCAAGAAACTAGTCGCGTTCGCGAAGGCGCGTGGCCTTACCGACCCGGTCGCGGAGGTAGTAGAGCTTCGCTCGGCGAGTAACGCCCGAGCGCTTCACTTCCACCTTGGCGATCTTCGGCGAGTGCAGCGGAAACTTACGTTCGACGCCTTCGCCTTGCACGATGCGGCGGACCGTGAAATTGGCCCGGCTGCCGGCGCCGGCGCGAGCGATCACGAGGCCGTTGAAGATCTGGATGCGTTCCTTGTCGCCTTCCAGAATCCGCGTGTGGACGTCGACCGTATCGCCGACTTCGAACTGCGGCACGTCCTTCTCTTCCTTAAGGCTGCTCTTCTCGACCATCGACAGGATTTGCTTGCTCATCGTACTGTCCTTTCTCCGACCGGCGGCCGCCCGGCGAACTCTCGCTTGCAGCCCTGCTTCGGTCGAACGTTATGCTGACTTTCGTCGTTCGGGTATTTCGGTCTCGTTATGTCTTGCGATCGTCCGCAGGCGACTCGCCGGAGAGGAGGTCGGCTCGTCGCTCGCGCGTTCGCTCTAAACTTTGTTCGGCCCGCCAAGCCGCGACCTTTTGGTGGTCGCCGCTTAGCAATATGTCGGGAACGGTCAAACCGCGAAACTCGCGGGGACGAGTGTATTGGGGGAATTCGAGGTTGCGATTGCCCGTCGAGAATGAATCGTCGACGCTGCTCTGCTCGTCTCCCAACACGCCCGGCACCAAGCGAATGCAGGCGTCGATGATCGTCATCGCCGCGACTTCCCCTCCGTTGAGGATGAAGTCGCCGACGGAGATCTCGTCGGGCTGCAGTACCTGCTTGATCCGTTCGTCAAACCCTTCATACCTGCCGCACAAGAGGACCAGCCGCTTGTGCGACGCCAATTCTTCGACCACGGGTTGCCGCAACGTTCGCCCTTGCGGGCTGAGCATCACGAGATGTCCCGGTGCGTCGGCAGCGGCTTGCACCGCTTCGACGCAATCCACGACCGGCTTGGCCATCAGCACCATGCCGGGACCGCCGCCGAAGGGGCGATCATCGACATGCCGATGCTTGCCTTCGGCCCAGTCGCGAATGTCATGCGTTTTCACTTCGACCAAGCCGCGCTCGATCGCCAGCTTCAACAAGCTCTGACCGACGTAGCCCGAGAAGATTTCGGGAAACAGGGTCAGGACGTCGAAACGCACGGCGACACCTCGGCAGGGCCGATCGATCGTCGGACGAGCGAACGAATCGCCGGTCCGACGATGCTCTCAAACTATTCCGCGGCCGGAGCTTCGGCGGCAGCTTCCGCCGCCGGTTCGGCCGAGGCCTCCGCAGGGGCGGCGGCTTCGGCAACCGGGGCTTCAGCGGCCGGAGCTTCCGGTTGCTTCGCTTCGTACACGAACACGGCTTCCGGAGCCGGCGGCACGATCTTCGGCATCGACAGCCGAGCGCGTGCTTCCTCTTGCTCCTTCAGGCGGATGCCCTTGGGGCCGTACTTCTTGATGAACACGGCGACGTGCTCGCTCGGCTTCGCGCCGGTGCCGAGCCAGTAGGCGACGCGCTCGTTGTCGAGCACTACGCGGGCGTCGACGTCCGGCACCTTCGGATCGTAGGTGCCGAGTTCTTCAATGACCTTACCGTCGCGCGGGCTGCGCGAATCGACGGCGCAAATCCGGTAGAACGGACGATGCTTCCGTCCCATCTGCTTCATGCGAATACGAACTGCCACAACAATCTCCTCTCGAACAAAACGTAACCAATAGTCGTAATCAGCGGTCGCGCGGCTCAACTCTTCTTCTGGTCTCGCTTGCGCTTCCGTAAATCTTTCTCACGCTGCTTCTGCAGCTTCTTGCGTTCTTCGGCGGTGAGCCGTTTGCCCGTCCCCTGTTTTTCGCGGGCGAGCGTCGCACCGGGATTCATCAGGCCGCCGCGTTGCAGATCGCCGAGGGCTTTCATACGGTCGCGCATGCCCATCGTCGCCATCTTGGTCATCATCTGGGCCATGCCGTCGAACTGCTTGATCAGCCCGGAAACTTCCGACGGATCAACGCCCGCACCGGCCGCAATGCGGCGCCGGCGCGACGGATCAATGATTCGCGTCGGGTTGCGGCGCTCGTCGGCCGTCATTGAGTCGATGATGCCGCCGATGCGGCGCATCTCGCCCTCGTGATCGGCGTCGCCCATCATTTCCTTTAGCTGGCCCATGCCCGGGATGAGGCCCATCAGTTTGCCGATGGGGCCCATGCGCCGCGTTTGCACGAGCATCCGGCGGAAATCTTCGAGCGTGAATTTTCCGGCGCGGAGCCGCTCTTCTTGAGCGGCCATCTCGTCTTGATCGACCTTTTGCTGGGCCATCTCGACGAGCGAAAGCATATCGCCCATGCCGAGGATGCGGCCCGCCATACGGTCGGGATGAAACTCTTCGAGCGCGTCGAGGTGTTCGCCCGTGCCCATGAACTTCAGCGGCACGCCGGTGACGGCTTTGACGGAGAGCGCGGCACCGCCGCGAGCATCGCCGTCGAGCTTGGTCATGATCACGCCGTCGAGTTCGAGCGCTTCGTTGAACGCTTTGGCGCTGTTGACGGCGTCTTGGCCCGTCATGCCGTCGACGACGAGATACACCTGCTGCGGCTCGACGCGGCGATCGATTCGCTTGAGCTGGTCCATCAACTCGTCGTCGATGTGCAACCGGCCGGCGGTGTCGAGAATGACGACCTCCGCACCAACCTGCTTGGCCTGCTTGACGCCGTTTTGGCATACGGCAACGGGGTCGGGCTGGCCCGGCTCGGTGTAAACCGGCACGCCAAGTTGGGTGCCGAGAATTTTAAGTTGTTCGATCGCGGCGGGGCGCTGCAAGTCGGCGGCGACCAAGAGCGGCTTCTTACCGCGCGACATCAGCAGCTTGGCGAGCTTACCGCAGGTCGTGGTTTTGCCGGAGCCTTGCAGGCCGCACATCATCAGCACGCTGACGTCGCCGCGGAGGTGCAGCGAGTGGTCGACCGGGCCCATCAGATTGATGAGTTCCTGGTGGACGATGCCGACGAGTTGCTCCGTCGGGCGGAGGGCGCTGAGCACCTTTTCGCCCAGGGCTTGTTCGGAGACGCGGCCGATGAAGTCGCGGACGACCGGCAGGCTGACGTCGGCCTCGAGCAGCGATTGTTCGACCAGCTTCAAGCCGTCGCGCATATTGCCGTCGGTCAACTTGGCCTTACCGGTCAAGGACTTAAAAGCGGCGCTGAGGTTTTGCTGCAGCGAATCGAACATGACTAAATCGATGCGGTCGAAGCCAATACAAAAACGAATGCCGGCACCGGCCTCGGGTGGCGAGGCGGCGTCGGCGCAGAGTCTCTCTGGAGGCGCAGGCTCTCCCTTATTCGGTTTCCCGGAGGAAACGAAACGGCCATTCTAGCGAAAAGCCCGTCATTTTCGCAATCCACGCCGGGCGAAATCCCGTCGCCGCGCAGAGAGGCTCAAAACTTGCCTAAGTTGTCGAGATTTCGACGGTTGCAGCCAATTCACGTGCAGATTTTCGGCGGCGGCCAACCTTCATTATCGCGGCCAAAACAAAAAGCCCCGGGTCCTTATGAAGGGCCCGGGGCTCCGAACCGCACGACGAATCGTGCGTCTGAACCGATCGAAACTTACGGATTCGTGGCCGGGGCGGTCACGCCACCCGTGGCCGAATTGGCCGAACCGGTTGCGCTGTTCACCGTGCCGGACGCCGAGTTGCGGGTCGCTTCGACGCTGCCGCTGGTGCTGTTGTTCAGCGTCGAGTTGACGGCGCCTTGAGCATCCGGGGCAACCGAACCCGAGCGGATGTTGCCGGCGGCGTCATCCAGTTCGAAGTCGTTCAACTGGTCGCGAAGGTCTTCGAGTTGATCGCGGACGTCTTGGTCTTGGATCTGACCGGCGAGCCGATTGAACTCGTTGCGAAGCGATTCGACCTGAGTCCGAACGGCGTTCGCATCAACGTTCTGGCCGACGCCGCGAACGCTGTTGCCCAGTTGGGCGACTTGCTGATTCAAGCGGTTGAAGTCGTTGCGGAGGTTCACCGGGATCGACGGAGTTTCAATGCCGCGGAAATCGGCTTGGAACCGATCGAAGGTGCCCGACAGATTTCCGGCGTTGATGCCGCGGAAGCCTGAGGTGACTTGTTGACCGGCTTGCGAGACCTGCGGGAAGCTCAATTGCAGGTTTTGCAATTGGCCGTTGCGGAGGACCTGCAGGTTGACCGGACGACCGAGTTGAGCCGCCGATTGGATCTGGCTGATCAGCTGCTGGTGCGAGGTGATTTGAGTGCCGTTAAGCGAGCGGATCGTATCGCCGATACGGATGCCGCCGATTTGGCCGACGCCCCCTTGCGTGATACCGGTGATCGAAACACCGTCGGCGAGTTCGCGAACATTCACGCCGAGCGACGGGCGATTGACGGAAGCATCGACATTGGCACCGACGTTCGCGCCGATGTTCGCAGCGTTCTGACCGGCTTGAGTCGAGAGATTTCCGGCCGCGTTGCCGGCGGCGTTAATGCCGTCGCGACCGACTTGCCCGGCGGCGTTTCCGGCGGCGTTGGCCGCGGCACCCGTGCCTTGGCGAACAGTCGCCCCGGGTTGACCGGCGGCGCCTGCGGCGGCATTCGCGCCTTGGCGGATTTGGCCGGAAGCCTGACCGGCGGCTTGTCCCGCGGCATTTGCGGCGGCGCTGCCGGGACGAGTGGCCGCTTGTCCGGCTGCGTTACCGGCAGCGTTGGCGGCACCTTGAAGACCTTGATTGACGGCACCAGTCGCACCACCTGCCGCACCTGCGGCACCAGTTGCGCCCGTGACGGGGCCTACGACCGGGCCGACCGCACCGGCACCGCCGGCCGCGCCACCGGTAACACCGCCGACGGCGCCACCGACGCCGCCTAATTGCGCCGACGCGACGCTTGTTCCAAACGCCAGTGCAAGAACCGCCGTCAAAACTTGAAAGCTCTTAAGACTCATCGTCCATCTCCAAACAGTATGAGTTGGCCTTCGAACACCGGGCGAGTCCCGCGCACATGCGCGGGGCGTCGAAGGCGATTCCGCCATGACCCGGCTCCATTCGCAAACTGCATACCGATGGGTGATGGGAATGATGATTAGCCGATGTCGCTGAAGGGGCCGGCGATCGCGTGCGGCACGGTGTTCGTCAAACTTCCGCCTACGTCGTTAAAGAATCGTCGGAAGACCGCCGACGCGGGTTTTCGATGTTCTAACCGGCGCGCGACTGAAAAGATGGTTGCGCGTCGAACACGGTGAACGATTGCTTGACGGACGCTTGCACACTCGCCGAGCCAAGCTCACGGCCGCGACAGGCTTTTGTATCGGATCGACGACTATGCGTGGATCTCGACGATGTCTTTGTCGTGGACGACGTGGTCACCTTTCACCGGCGTCCCGTCGTGAACGCCGTGCCCCCAGACCTTCGCGAATTTGAACGTGGCCGCTAGGTCTTTATGAATCTGCTCGGCGACATCGAGCACCGTCTGGCCGCGGCGGACCGTGAACGGCCGCTCCAAATCGGGAGCTTTCGCCTTGGGGTTCTTGGCGTACACGCGCACGACGTCGAGCGCCTGATAGACGGCCGTTCGCAAAGCCTCGACGCCGTCGCCGGTTTCCGCCGAGATCACGTACTCCGGTAAATCCAAAGTGATGAACTCGTGCAGCATCGCCAGGCGATCGGCCGCCTCGGGTAGGTCGATCTTGTTGGGAACCAGCAATGTTTGCGTGAACGACAGGCCGACGTCCTCTTCATCGAGGTACGACGTCTTCGCGAGCCGGGTCTTCGTGGCGTTTAACCGATTGAGCACGCTTTGGCACTGTTCGATGCCGTCGTCCGAGCCGAGGTCGACCATCAGCAAAGCCACGTCGGCTCCGCGAATCAGCCCCTGCATGTAGGGCTCGAACAAGTCGTCGGTGATCGGCGGCGTGTCGATGAGTTGCACGACGCAATCTTCCCACGGCATCATGCCGGGAAGCGGCGTGCGGGTCGTGTAAGGATAGGGAGCGACCTCGGGTGTGGCTCGTGTGACGGCGGCCAAGAGTCGGCTTTTCCCGGCATTCGGTCCGCCCAGCAGAATGCAGGTGCCGGCTCCTTGCCGCGGAATGTTTACACCGGGCGCGGCCTTCGCGGCGGCCGTTTTCTTCTCGCCTTCGAGGGCCTTTTTGGCCGCGCTGATCTTCGTCTTGAG
>JAFLCO010000009.1 GCA_017303535.1 Planctomycetota bacterium | reverse complement strand
CTTCTGGACGGTCATCCCCTTCGGCACGGCGGGGCGGCGGGGGCGGATGCATCCCTTCGGCAGCGCGGCGATCAATGAGCGGACCATCGGCGAAAGTGCACAGGCGCTGGCCGAGTACTTGGTCGAGTTGCACGGGCGGGGGGAGGTCGCGGTGCTGCGCTGTGCCGTGGCTTACGACACGCGGCACCGTTCGCGCCAGTTGGCCGAACTTTGCGCCGAGATCATGGCCGCGGCCGGTTTTGAAGTGCTGTTCTTTGACGGGCATCGGGCTACGCCGGAGCTCGCCTTTACCGTTCGCGACAAAGAGTGTGCCTGCGGGATCATGATCTCGGCCAGCCATAACCCGCCGAGCGACAACGCGATCAAGGTTTTCTGGTCGACCGGCGGGCAACTCAACGCCCCGCACGACGGCGACGTGGTGCGGCGGATCGAGCAGGTCGGCGCGCTGCGGCGGATGCCGTTTGCCGTAGCGCTCGCGTCGGGCCAAGTGCGATACGTTCACGCCGAGATGGACGCGAGGTATCAGGCGGCCGTGCTCGCGCAGGGCCATGCCGGGCCGCGCGAGCTAAATATTTTGTACTCGCCGCTGCACGGTGTCGGAGCGACGTCGGTCTTGCCGGTGCTCATGGCGGCGGGCTTTGGCGACATCGAACTATACGGGCCGCACTCCAAGCCGAGCGGCGACTTTCCGAATGTGCCCGGGCAGGTGGCAAACCCCGAGAATCCGGCGGTGTTCGACGGGCCGATCGCTGCGGCCGTGCGGAGCGACTGCGATCTGATTCTCGCCAGTGATCCCGACGCCGACCGGATCGGCTGCGCGGCCCGCGTCACGGCCGACGGACCATTTCAAACGTTGAACGGCAACCAGATCGGCGTCTTGTTGGCGGACTACGTGTTGCAATGCCGCCGCGAAGCCGGAACGCTCACGCCGCAGGACTTCGTCGTCACGACGATCGTCTCCAGCGACATGCTCGGCCGAATCGCCGAAAGCTACGGCGTGCGGGCGGCGACCGACCTCTACACCGGCTTCAAATGGATCGGCGAACGGATCGATGCTTGGGGTCCGAAGCAGTTTCTGTTCGGCTTCGAAGAGGCGCACGGATACTTGGCCGGCGATTACATTCGCGACAAAGACGGGGCCGTGGCGGCGCTACTGCTCGCTGAATTAGCGGCCCGTTGCCGTGCCGAAGGTCGAACGCTGCACGAACGGATTGAGACGCTCTACCGCCGCGTCGGCCGGCACCTGGAGCGGACGATCCCGCTGGCGATGCCGGGGGCCGACGGCTTCGAGCGGATGCAAGCGATCATGGCCCGTCTGCGTGCCGCACCCCCGCAGACGCTCGGCGGCCTCGCCGTGGAACAAGTTCAGGATTACACGACGGCGACCGATCGACCGCCGGCCGATTTGCTCGTGTTCCAACTCGCCGGCGGCAATCGGGCCGCGGTACGCCCGTCGGGCACGGAACCGAAAATCAAGTTCTACCTCTTCGGCTACGAACCGCCGGAACGTTCGCAAGGCCCGACCGCGGCGAAGATGGTGCTGGAAGAGCGGCTGGCGCAGTTGGAGGCGGAGTTTTTGAGGTTTGCCGAGTGCCCGCGCGATTGAAATGATTTCTGAAAACGCCGAAGGCGTTTCACAGCAAAGCCCAGTGGCGCGGTATTCCTGGGTTACGACCGTCCCAGACTTCTCCGAAACCCTGAAGGGGTTTTACAAATTGCGGTGTCGGCCGATGTGAAACCCTTTCAGGGTTTCGAAACGATTCCGTTCGGCGTACCCGGGGTGCGCGGGGTACCGCGACCCCGGGCTTTGTTATGAAACCCCGTTGGGGTTTCGGGCGCGCTTGCGACGCGTTTTTGCAACGGTGACGCGCAAGGCTTTATGGTGACGCCCAAGGCCTTTCAGCCCCCTCACCCCCGGCCCCTCTCCCGCAAGGGGCGAGGGGAGGACTTTTGTTTTCACGTCGTCAGCGGCAGCGGGCTGTGGAGGAAGTCTTGGAAGATTTCGGCGGCCGACGTTTCATCGTGCTTGCGGGGGACGATGGCGCCGCGGACGCGGGCTCGCATGATGACGCCCTTTTCCAGGTAGCGGCCGAAGAGCGTTAGTTGGAGCGGGAGCTTTGTGGAAGCGGCAGCGTCCGGCGCGGTGCGGCCGCAGTCGACCGGGTGGACCAGGCGCACGTAGCTGCAGGTCGCGTTCTGTGGCCGAAGGATCGTCGCGCAGTTTTCCATGAGGCCTTCCGAAAACTCAGATCCCCTCACCCCCGGCCCCTCTCCCGCAAGGGGCGAGGGGAGAATTCGTGCGATCTCGCCCGGGCCGAAGTCGTCCGTCGTTTCGACGGCCGGGGCCGTGTCGAGCAGGCTCGTGTTGATCGAGAGTTGCAGTTCGACGCAGGCCGCGCCGCGCAGCGAGGCGATCGTCGAGAGATCGACCACGCGCCAGTAGACTTGCAATCGATAGGGCCGTGCGGCCGTTTGCGGATAGGTGGCGACGAGATCCGCTCCGCGCGCGTACGACTCGGGGCCGCTCAGTTCCCAACCGCCGGCTTCATTCGCGCCGACCGCCAGCATCCGCGCTTGCGCATCGAGCGAAGTTCCGGCGAACGCCAAACTATGTAAGCCGGCATCCGGTCGACGGAGATCGACTTCGGCGGCGAGCGTCGGAGAAGTGAGACGAGCGAGATGTTGATCAACGGTCCAAGAGTTCGCGGCAGGCATGGTCGACTTGAGCGATTGAAAAATGTCGTTGCGGGTGGCTGGGGCATAGCGAAGCGGTGCCCCAGATCGTGGGCGTTCGTACTGGGCCTTCGCGAGTACGCTCCAGACCTAGGCACCCTACGTCTCACTTCTAAGCGAGCTTAGCAATCTACCAATAAAAAAACCCCGCCGGCTCACTGCGAGGCGAGCCGGCGGGGCCGGAACAGAGAAGAGGCCAAACGAACCAGACAGATAATAAGTTCCGTACAAACTTGTTCGGGCCGGCGGCTTACGCAAACCGCCCGAACACTCGATATCCTAACGCCGGCACGGGCCGAGTAAAGGATTTTTTCGCGGGGTGCGACACGCCGATTTCACACAAGTCGCGATTTTGACATGCCCCCTCGCTTGCGCTTCGGGGCTAGTATTTGGTTGATACCCCTCTAAGACGCTACGAGGAGGCTGCGGATTCCGAATCATCACCCGCTGCCGCTGCGGGGCTCCGGTTTTCTATAATCCGAATCGTCGCACTTGTTGAAACCCTTTGAAAGCCGCCGCTCATGACCGACTCTCCCGCCCGTTTTCTTGAAGTCTGTCAAACGGCGGCTCGAGCCGGCGGGGCCGTGCTGCGGCAATGGGCCGGGAAGTTCGCGGTACAAGAAAAAGGCCCGGCTGATCTCGTAACCGAGGCCGATTTTGCCAGCCAAGAGGTCGTGCGAAAGACGCTGCTCGACGCGTTCCCCGACCACGGGTTTCTCGGCGAAGAGAACGGGGCGTCGATCGCCGGAACCTCCGGCTACCGGTGGATCGTCGACCCGCTCGATGGCACGACCAACTACGTGCATGGCCTCGCCCAATTCTGTACCAGCGTGGCCTTGGAGCGCGACGGTCGGCCGGTCGTCGGCTGCATTTTCGATCCTTCGTCGGACGAATGCTTCTACGCGGCCCGCGGCCAGGGGGCGTTTGTCAACGGCCGCAAATTGCAGGTGAGCGGCGTGCGAACCATCGGCAAGGCGCTGGTCGCGATGAGCTTTCCGCCGCAGGTGAAGCGCGACGACGTCTACATGCTCGACTTGCTCAACATCATCGAACAGGCTCAGGCCGTGCGGCGCATGGGCTCCTCGGCTTTGAACTTGAGTTACGTCGCGGCGGGCCGGCTCGATGCCTATTGGGCTCGTGATACAAAGCCTTGGGACGTGGCCGCCGGGTTCCTGCTTGTCGAAGAAGCCGGCGGAAAGCTGACCAACTTGCAGGGGGCTCCGACCCACCTCGGCGATCCGAAGTTTATCGCCGCCGCCACGCCCGAATTGCACGCCGAAGTCGCGGCGCTGCTGCAAATGAACCGGGCGTAGCGATCGTAGCGATTGCGCTGAAGCCTAATTGCAGTAAGAATTTGCGACGCCGCGCAGGTTAGCTAAACTAAGTAGACCCTGCGGTCTTGCGATACCGGGGCGTATCGAGCCTGCGCGATCGCGCGTCGGGCGGCGTTGCACATGCCGCCGCCGTCGCGTGCTTGTCAGGTTTCGCGCGCCGGCGGCAACACTTCCTGCGACGACCGAGCCCCGGGCCGTGTTCACGGTCGACTCCCTTTCTCAAGGCATTCACGCGCGTGACGCTTGCTCGGTTTCTCTTCCTGATGCCCGCGCTTTTGGCTTGGTTATGGTCGGCGGCGATCGTGCACGCTCAGACCACGCCGGGCAACGGCACGCCGACCAACGGAGCTTCCGCAAAGGGTCCGAACGCCAACGGTTCGGCATCGAAAGCAGCGCCGCCGCAGCAGGCTCCGGCACCCGTCGTGGAAGATGATCCTCCGGCAGGTCGGTTGGAAGCGAAGCCCGAGGTGTTTTATCTCCGCGACAAAAGCGGCCGGCTGCAACCGGTGGTCGGCTTCAGCTTGGAAAAGTTCGAAGAGATGCTGCTGAAGCCAAGCACGGCCAACGGCACCGCCAAGCGGCCCGACTTCCGCTTTGAGTCGGTCGCGGCCACGGGCACGGCCGACGACAACTACGCCCGCCTCGAAGTGAAGTTCGTCGTTCATATCGATGCGGCCGGCTGGGTGCGCGTGCCGCTCGATCTGCAAGGGAGCGTGCTGGAGAAATACGCCGACTATCGCGGGTCCGGCAGCTTCGCGATGCAGTACGACACCGATCGCCGCGAGTACATCGCGTGGATTCAGGGTGAAGGGGACAAGCCGCACGAGTTGACGCTGAAGACGATCACGCCGCTGGAAACGGTCGCCGGGCGGCGTCGCTTACGGCTCAGCGTTCCAAAGGCTTGGTCATCGTCGCTGGCCGTGACCGTGCCCGAGGCCGACGTCGTTGCGCAAACGTCCCCCGGCACGATTTTGGAGGCCGTCGAAAAGAATCAGAAGCAGAGCACGATCAAGGCCCGGGGCGTCGGCGGCGTATTTCAACTGACTTGGGGCGCGGCGGAAACGGCCTCGCGTAAGTTGCAGGTTCTGCTCGAAGCACAGGCCGACTTGCTGGCGACGGTCGACGGGCGGAGCGTCGCCTACGAAACGGAGTTGACGGTCAACAGCTTCGGCGGCGAGTTCGATCGGTTTGAAGTGCAACTGCCGCCGTCGTCGGTGTTGGTCGAAGAGGAACTCGTCGATCTGGAACTCACGAAGCGGCCGCCGAAAGATAAGAACGACAAGAACACGGTCTACGAGGTGCGGCGCACGAGCGGCCCGGCGAAGACACTGACCGTGAAGCTCAAAGCGCTGCGCTCGCTCGAGCAAAATAAGGGTCAGACGACGTTCGATTTCGGCGGCTTTGAAGTGCTCGACGCCGTACGGCAATGGGGCTACCTCGGCGTCGTGCTCGAAGACGACTGGCAGATTCAATGGCTCGACCTGAATCGCATCCGCCAAGTCGATGCGTCGCCCAGCTTCTTGCAGGGGCGCAACGTCGCGTCGGTATTCGAGTATTACGGCCGGCCGTTTACGTTGCAGGCCCGCGTGACGCCGCGTGAGACGCGCGTTTCCGTCGATCCGGAATACTTGGTCGACGTGACGCCGCAGCGGCTCTTCTTGCAGGCTCGGCTCCGCTATCGGGTCGGCGGGGCGAAAGTTTTTGCGTTCGCCGTCGACCTGCAGGACTGGCAAGTTGATGAGGTGGGACCGGCGCAGATCGTGAACACCGGTGCCGTCGTGCTCGGCCAGACCGCGCCGCTGACGATTCCGCTCGGGCAACCTTCGGCCGGCGAGTTTGAGATCACGATCCGCGCTCATCGCGACCTCGCGGCTGATGCCAAGGAAGCTGCGTTTACGGTGCCGAAGCCGCGGGCCAATGTCGTGGGGCCGGCGACGCTGACCGTTCATGCCGCGGATAACGTCGAACTCTCGCCTCGCGATTCGTTGCACACGGGCCTTGTGCGCCGTAAACGAACCGACATGCTCGGCGGCACGCAAGGCCGCACCACGTGGTCGTACGGCGTCGATGCGGCCGGTGCGAAGTTCACGGCCGACGTCCGCACGCTTCAGCGCAGCATCCAAGTAAAGTGCCGCACGCAGTTGAGCCCGGCCCGCGACGGCGGCTCGGCCGTGCAGAAGTTCGAATACACCGTGGCCCGCGAGCCGATCGATGCGCTGAGCTTCGACGTGCCCGCCAGGTTGACGGACAAAGGGAACCTGTCGTTGGAACTCGCGGGCAAGCCGGTGCCGTGGGTGGTCGTGGAGGAAGACGTCGGCGGCGGAGGAAAGCCGTCGCGAATTCGCGTGAACCTACCGGCCGCGCAGGTCGGCGCGTTTGAGCTTGAAGCGCGTTATGAATTGCCCGAAGAGCAATTGCCGCCGCAAGCGAGCGTGGCGCTGAAGCTGCCGCTGCTCGCGCCGGCCGAAGGGGAGCTCGTCGAGAACCGGTTGAGCATCTCGCCGGCGACGGGCATTACGGTGCAGCATGTCGATCCGGTGTTCGCTAAGAGCAGCACGGACGTGACCGCCGGCGGCGACGCGCAGGCCATTTACTCGGCGCGTACCGCGCCCGCCGAGTTGACCGTGGGGGTGCGCTGGGATGAACCGGTGCCGCCGAAAGACGTCGTCGTCGAGCGGCTGTGGATTCAATCGATCGACGTCGGACCGGTGCGGCAGGAGCGGGCCGTCTTCCGGCTTTCGACCGCCGCGGCGGCTCTGGAACTGCGATTACCGCCGGGTTCCGCGGGACTCTCGGCGGAGTTGGACGGTCAAGCGTGGGAGATCGCCGAACCGGCCGCCGACGGATCGCAGCAAGTGCGGCTCCCGCCGTCGACGGGCGAGCGTGAATATGTCCTCGACTTGCGCTATCGCACGGCGCGCGGCGACGTGCGCGGCGAACTTGCACTGCCGACGCCGACACTCGCGCACCTTCGCGAACTTCGCTACGTTTATCGCCAGGTCGTGCTGCCTACGGACGCTTACGTCCTCACGGCGTCGGCCGATTACATTCCGGAGTTTGCTTGGAGTTGGCGCGATTTGTTCCTGGTTCGCCGACCCCTATTGCAGCAAGCCGATTTGGAAACGTGGAGCGGAGCGCGGCACGATACGCCGATCCCCGATCGCGCGAATCAGTATCTCTATAGCGGCTTCGGCGCTGCACCTTCGCTCGAGTTGAAAACGGCGCAGCGGACGACGGTCGTGCTCGCCGCGGCCGGCGGGATCTTGCTGTATTGCTTGGCGCTGTTGTACTTGGCGCCATTGCGTCGGCCCGCGCTCGTGCTTGTCGTCGCCTGTGCGGCACTGACGCTCGGCGTGCTTTATCCCGATGCGGCTCCGCTGGCCTTGCAAGCCGCGCTGTTCGGGCTGGCCCTCTCGTTTACCGCCTTGGTGCTCGACCGCAACGTCAGCCGTCGGCGCGGGCGGACCGTGCGGCAAGTGCTCGATTCTTCTTCGGTCGGCGGCGTGCAATCGACGCGCACGCGCATCACCGCCGCATATGTGCCGTCGCCGGCTTCGACGGCTACGACCGATCGCCCCGGCTCGGCCGCCGCCGCGAGCAACGTACCATGACGCCGCGCCTGTCGCTGAAGCTCTGCGTCGCGTTCGTCGCCGTCGTTGTCACGGCGGCGTCGCTCCGCGCACAAGCTCCGCTTGAGCCGCCGGTCGATCATCCGCTGCGCTACCGCCGCGTGTTCGCGCCCGTCGAGCAATTTCAGGCCTGGCCGTTTCAAAACGAACTCTATTTGCCGGTGCCGGGCCAAGAGTTTGAAAGCCTCGTCAAGCGGGCTGAAGCCGCCGCGGCCGACGCCGGGCTGCCCGACGATTCGGAGGTGCGCGCCTGTCGCTACACGGCCCGCTTCGACGAGACGCAACTTGTCGGGACCGGCGAGATCGACTTTCAGCGTCGCGGCGGCGAAGCGCGGCTGGTGCGTTTGTCGCCGTTTGCGCTGGCCGCATACGACGCCGTGTGGAAGCAAAATGGCGAACCGGCGAAGTGGGGTATGGCCGGCGGCGGCATGATGCTCATGGTCGACCGCGACGACACGCTGCGGTTTGCTTGGAAGCAGAAGGTCGACCGCGAATCGGCCGAAGCCGCGGCCCTGTATCTCGACTTTCCGCTTGTGCCCGTCGCTCAATTGACCTTGGAACTTCCCGAGGCGTACGACGTGCAACGCGGCGATTACGTCGTGGAACGCGGTGCGAAAACAACCGGGGGTCGCTACACCTGGACTCTGCGGGCGGCCGGCGGTCGTTGGCGGGTGCGATTTGCGCGGCGCGACGCCGTGCAGGACGTTCGCCGCAACGGCGTGCGGATCGACTCGTCGTACGATTTCACGGAGCGCGGCGTCGAACTCACCGCGCAACTGCGGATCGACGCCGTACATGCGCCGCTGGAGACCGTGACCCTCGATCTCGACCAAGGGCTGACCCTCGTCGACGCGCGGTTACCGGATCGGCGAATCACTTGGTTTGCCGGCGATGTGCCGCGCGCGGCGGCGCCGAGCAACGGCACTGCGAAGCCTGCGAATGTGAAACCTGCAAATACGACGCCGGCCGGCAAGGCGCCGCAGAACGGCAAGCCCGGCGGTGCCGCCGCGAAGCCTGCTGCGGCGGCAACTGCGGCACCCGCGCCCGGCGTGCGTCGCTATGTACTGGAGTTCGAACGGCCGCTGGTCGGTACGAGCCGCACGCTGTTCATTAAGGCCGTGGCGCCGCTGGTCGTAGATCGACGCCATCGCTTGCCGACGCTGCGCGTCGTCGATCTGTTCTGGAATCAAGCGACGCTCACGCTCGCCGTGCCCGCGCCACTGGAAATCGTTCGGCTCGATCCGCGCGACTGCTTGTTTACGAACCCCGTGCCGTTGGCGGGCAATCGGCCCGGCGAGGCGCTCGAAGTGCAGTGCTTCGCGCCGAATTCGAGCGTCGACCTCACGCTGGCTCGGCGTAATCGGCCGATCGACGCCGCGACGATGACGGTTTGGCGGATTCGCGACGAAGAAGCGTCGGCCGAGTTTCGCGGCGAGTTCCGCATCGAAGTCGGCAGCCGGTTTACGCTTGAAGCCGACGTGCCCGAGAAGTGGATTATCGACGGACTGACGAGCAGCCCGACGACGGCGTTGGCCGATTGGTCGATCTCGGATGCGGCCGGCGGGCGACGCTTGCTGACCGTTCGCTTGGCGCAGCCGTTGGCGGCCGAACGCCCGCTGGGGCTGTCGATTACCGGACGTTTGAAACATCACAACATCGGCGACCGATTGACGCGCGACGAGTTGCGCTTCGTCGACTTTCGCGGCGCGGTCGACCCTCGGCCTATGCAGGCCTTTACGGCGGAAGACGGCCTGCGGCTCTTTCCGCATGAAACGGGAGAGCCGGTTGCGGCGGCGATCGAACGTCTTGATCCCGTGCGCCGGCAATTACTCGGCGCCGCGGAGCCCGAGGTCTTGCTCTCATCGGCCGACTATTGGGAACTCGACGTCCGCCGCCGCCAAGTGCAGCTCGAGGCGACCATCCGTGCGACGGCCCGCGTCGACCGCACGCCGGCGACCGGCGCCGATACGAAAACACCGCCGCCGCCGAGCCTCGAGGAATCGTACCAGTTTCAGTTCACCGGGACGGCCGGCGCGCCGGTGGAGCAGGTTCGCGTCCGATTCTCTCCGGCCAAGCCGGGCCCGATCGATTGGACCCTCGGCCTGAAGCGCAGCGGACAGATTTCCGCGGTTCGCCTGCCCGCCGCGCCCGGCGCGACTGCACCGGCGGATGAAGTTTGGGAAGTCACGTTCCGTCGCCCGGTCGTGGGCCTTGTAACGCTCGACGCTAAGCGCACGTCGACCTTAGGCGATCGCACGGCTGTGTCGTTGGCCTCGCTGGTCGACGCGGCCGAGCAGGCGGGGACGTTACAGGTTTCGGCACCGGCCGCCTTTCCGCTGCGGATCACGAATCGTTCGCTCACGCCCGTCCCATCCGCGGCTAACGACGCGGGCGCCGCTTCGGAAGTGCGCGGCGAGTTTCGCTACCAGCCCGGCGCGGCAGCTCCGGACGTCGCGGCCTTGGAGTTGAGTCCGCTGGTTGCCGGCCAAGCCTCGCCCGCAATCGTGTGGCTCTTGCGCTACGACTCGAAGTACGACGCCGCCCGAAGGTTCGAACATCGGGCCACGCTCTACATGCAATCGTTCGGCCAGGGGCGCTGCTGCATCGTCGTCGATGAGCCGGCGACGATCACGGCCCTGCGCGTCAACGGCGTGTCTCGCGCGGAGTATGCCGGTCGCGAGGCGAACCTAACGCTCGACGAGGAAGCTCAACTGCTGCGAGTCGAAGTCGATTTCGTCACGTCCGACGACGCTTCAGGCCGGCTTCGCATGTTGGAACTGCCCGTCGTACGCGTCGATGTGCCGCTGCTGTTGGCCGTACGCAACGTGGCGCTCCCCGCGACGTTCGACGTTCCGGCCGACGCCGGCTTACGATCGCCGCGTCGCGACACCGACGTCTTCGGCTTGCGACGATTGTTCGGTCCGCTCGTTCCGGCCGCGCCGACGGCAAACCCGTTGTCGCCGCAGGCCTCGTTAATCGCCACGGAAGAAGCCCGCTTTCGGCTGCCGACGCAAGCCCGCGACGTTGCGGAAACCAGCGCCGTTCATACGCGGATCGGCGCGGCGTACCGGTCGCTGGCCGCGGTCGCGGAGATCGACGAAGCAACGGCGCCGAGTTGGGCCCAGCTCTTCGACGCCGTGCAGCGTCAATCACCGGCGGGATCCGCCGTGCTTCGTTTCGACGTCGTGCCGCTCGCCATCGCCGGCATCACGGCCGATGCGCACGTCGCCGCGCCACCGGCCACGGCGGAAGGCGACCGCTCGCTCGGTGAGCAACTGCTCAATGCGGCCGGCGTCGTGCTGGCCGTCGGTCCGCAAGGAATCGTCGTCACCGCGCGCGCCATCGTGCAAACGGGCGATCAAGATGCGCTGCGGGTTTTCTCTCCCGGAGCGTTGGCCGACGGGCAAGCTTCGGGCGAGCGCTTGTTAAGTTTGGCGGACTGGCGCAGCGAGGCGGGAGGCGCTTGGAGCCGATTGCCGGCGACCTCTTCGCCTCATGCGGAAGAGCCGCTCGGGCAGGACTATACGCTGGCGCTCGCCGGCGACGCTTGGGGGCTGTGGATCGTGCGGCGCGAGATACCGCCGCTCTTGGCGCTGGCGTTCGTCGCGGCCGGCTTCATCATCGCGCGGAAGTTGTACGTGAGTCGGCGTTTGCTTTTGCCGCCGGTCGCCGCCTTGTTCGCGGCGTCCGCGGCACTGCTGCCCGACTGGATCGGCATGGCCTCGGCTTCGTTGCTGTTGGGCGTGGCGGCGGGCGTCGTCGTTTGCGTCGTCCTGCCTCCCCGCTATCGACCGCGCAGCCGCACCTTGGGGGTCGCCGCACCGGACCGCAGCGGCAAGTCGGCGTCGTCGCGTGGCGCATCGTCGCAAACGACCGCGGCGACGGCGACCGTCGTCGCTTTCTGCCTTGCGATGCCTTCGCACGCCGCCGCTCAAGCACAGGCCGCGGATCGTGCCGAGGCGGCCCAAACGCCGGCGGCGATGGTTTTCATTCCGGTCGACGCCGCCGGTAAGCCGACCGGCGATCGCTATCAAGTGCCGCAGCGTCTCCTGGAAGACCTGAACGCCCGTGCCGCCGGCGAAGCCCTCCTGCGGCCGCCGTACTTGGTACGTAATGCGCGCTACGTCGCGCAAGTTGCCCGCGACCTCGAGCAATCGCGCTATCTGGTCACCGAGATCGGCGCGACGTTCGAACTTCTCGTCTTGCGCGCTCCGGCAACGATCACGTTGCCGCTGGGAACCGGTGCGGCCGCCGACGGCAATACTCCGGCCATGATTCCGGCCTTTCTCGACGGCCGAGCCGTGGAGCTTGCCGTGGCTCCCGGCGGGCAGGCCGTGTCGTTCGAAGCGCTCGACGCCGGTCCGGTCCGTTTGGAAGTGACGCTCCGTCCGCCGCCGCCGGCCGCCGCGACTTCGACGTTCTCTCTGACCGCGCCGCGCGTGGCCGATGCCGAATTGCGCGTCGTCGCGCCGCCGGAAATCGCCGATCTCAGTTTCGCCGGTGCCGTGGAGCCGCTGCGTCGTTCGGAAGATCGTCGCGAAACGTCGGCTCGGCTCGCGATGTCGGACAAAGTGACCTTCTCCTGGGCGACGCAACAATCCGCCTCCCAGTCGTCGTCGATCGATCAACTCACTTGGCTCCGCGTCCGGCCCGGCTCCATCGTGCTCGATCTGCGGCTCGCCGTCCGTCCGCCCGCCGGCGGCTTAAAAGAACTTCTGCTCGCCGCCGATCCGCGTTTGCAATGGTTGCCGAAACGCAGCCAAGATTCCGTCGTGGCCGACGTTGAGCAGACGCCGATCACCAGCGATCAGGCCGTCGTCGGACAACGCGTGAGATTGCTCTTCTCGCGACCCCTCGTGAAGGAAGAAACCGTCGAAGTGAGCTTCCTCTTCACCGGCGGCTCCGGCACCGGCAATATGCGTCTGCCGGAACTACGACTGGCCGACGAAACGCCCGGCCGGCGACTGTTCGCCTACAGCGTCGATCCGCTGCTCGATTCGCAGCTCGTGACCGCCGCAGGCCTCAAAGCCGTGGCCATTCCGGAGTTCCTCAAGGTGTGGGGCGCGAGCACGCTGCTCCCGCAGGCCGCCTTCGAGTTTGCCGGCGGTCTGAACTCGTGGACCCTTTCGGTCCGTCCAAAGAGCCCGACGGTCGCCGTGCGCGAAACGCAAACGATCACCTGCGGCTTGCGTCGGCTGCAGGTGTCCGTCGAGTCGGAAATCAGCGTCTCGGCCGGCTTGGTCTATCACCACGAACTGCAAACTCCGCCCGGCATGACGATCGATTCGGTCGACGTGGCCGAACTCGGCGACGATTCCGGCGGTCGGGTCGGCCGCTGGTCGCGCGACGAGCAAGGAAAGCTCTTAGTTTTCCTCCGCGCGCCGATCGGAGAAACCCATCGCCTTACGTTGCGGGGTACGGTGCCGTTGCCGCAGCCGATCGTCGATCAGAAACCGCCCGCCGCGACGACCGCAACGCCGTCCGGCGCCGTGCCGCCGCCCGTTCCTCGCAGCGTCGCCTTGCCGCTGGTCACCACGCTTGGCGGCAAGCTCGACCAACGCCTCGTCCGCATCGCGAGGGCTCCGGACGTTTTGGTCGCCGCCGACCAACTCGTCGACCTTAAGCCTGCGGAAGACGAGACGAAAGACGTCGGCCCGACCGCCGCGCGGCTCGTCCAAACTCTGCAAGTGACCGGGGCGAAACCCGCCGCTCTGCTGCAGGTATCGACGAACCCGCGCCAGGCGTCCGCGCAACTCACGGCCACGTATATTCCCGAAGACAAAGCTTGGCAGTACGAGTTGCAAGTCGCCGTCGACGTGCAGGCCGGCCTGCTCGACGAACTGACGCTCGAACTGCCGCCGCAAATCGCAACGCCGCTGGCACTCAATCCGTCGATGCCGTACGAAGTCGTTCCGGCGACGGCCACGACGCCCCGTCGATTGATTCTCCGTCCGCGGCAGGCGCTTTCCGGTAAGTTCGAGTTTCTGCTCCAGGCAGGGCTCACGGAAGTCCGCCGCGACGAACCGCTGCCGACGGCCCGCCTGCTCGGACTGCAACCGGCGACGCACTTCTTGCGCTTGCCGCGGCACTTGGGCTTGTCGCCCGTGCGTTGGGAAACGTCGCAGCTCGCGCCGGTCCGCAACGGTCGCGTCGCCGCGCGGGGACCGGCCGTACAAGAATGGGACGCCTATCGCGTCGTCGGCGCCGAGCCGCAGGTCATCATGCGCTCGGCGCGTGGTTCCGGCCGGCCGCTCGTTCGCTTCACCGAACATCGGCTTCTGCCGGGCCTCGACGGCTCGACCGTCGGGCTGAGCTCGTTCCTCATCGAACCCGCCGGCACGGCTTCGGCGGTGTTGAAACTCCCGGACGGCGCGCGCGTGCTCGCGGCCGCAGCAGCCGGCGCGGTCGTCAATCCACAAGTGGCCGCAGGCGCGGCGACCGTGCCTTTCGCCTCGGACCAGATGCCGCACTTCATCGACGTGCTCTACGAACGGCTCCCGGACGAAGCTTTGAGTCGCGCGAGCGTCGCTCAGTTGCCGGCGTGGGAAGGTTTACGTTGCGAGCGCTCCGTGATCGCCGTGTATTCCGAACTCAGCGGCGCACGGCACTTGCCGACGATCGGCGTCGTGTCGCGTTTGCAGGGGAATCGTCGCCGCTTGGCCGCGCTCGACGCCGCGCTCGCCGAACTCGCGGGCGACGGTTCGCGAGCCGCCGAAGAATGGTCGCGCCCGCTGCAGAGTCGCCGGCAAGACGTTATCCGAGCGCTGCGCATTGATGCGGAAGCCGATCCGCAAGCCGAGGAAGCTCGGGCGGTGCTGGAAACTTTAAGCGGGGCGCCCGTGACGGAAGCGGTCGGTACGCCGCCGACCGCGACCGCTGCAGACCGAACGGCCGCCGATCTGGAATATCTTTGGAACAGCGGACCTGGCGAGGCCTGCGACGTCGCCTATGCGATCGCCGGGGAAGACGTGCGCGAGATTGCGTTGCGCGAAACGCCGCGCGGCGGCGACCCTCGCCGGCGCAACATCTACTTGCCCCTGCTATGTGCTCTCTTCGCGGTCGTCTGCCTGGCGCTGGTTCGCATCGACGGTTTTCTCCGCTGGCCGCAACTTGCCGCCGTCGTCGTCGGCACGGCTTGGCTACTGCTGCTGCGTCCGACATTCGTCGGCTGGATCATTTTGGCGATCGTGGTCGCCTGCCGACTTCATCCAAGCTTGCGTCATGTCCGCGAGCGGATGTTGAACGTGAGTCCGAAGCTCAGCGCGCTCCGCAAGACGTAACGTTGCGCTTCGTCAAGGCCGAATGGTCGCGCACCATGCGGCCGGCCATGCCGGCATGGGCGATCGATCTTGGCGCGCCTGCGGACCTCGGTTACCTTTCGCCCCGCTCGTTGAACGGATTGATCGGTGACGATAAGTCCTCAACGTGCCGGCATCGCAAGGCTTGCGAGCCGACGAATGCGTGTCGCCGTGCCACAACAAAGCGCGGCGTCGCGGCCAGGGAAGGAGCCCCGCATGAGCGCGTTTTATCAAAACGTCGGTTTCCACGTTCGGTGGATGATCCGCCGCGACATGTCCGACGTCTTGGCGATCGAATCCGAATCGTTCGAGTTTCCCTGGTCGGAAGAAGAATTCGTCCGCTGTTTGCGGCAACGCAACTGCATCGGCATGGTCGCCGAACTCGACGATCGCATCGTCGGCTACATGATCTACGAATTGCACAAAAACCGGCTGCACATTTTGAACTTCGCCGTTTCGGCGACCGGTCGCCGGCAAGGCGTCGGCTCGCGGATGGTCGGCAAGCTCATCGGCAAGCTTTCGCCGCAACGCCGCAGCCGCATCCTGCTGGAAGTCCGCGAAACGAATCTCGCCGCGCAACTTTTCTTCCGCGCGCAAGGCTTCCGGGCCGTTTCCGTGTTGCGTGATTTCTACGACGACACGACCGAAGACGCGTACGTGATGCAATATCGCTATCGCGAATCGGAAATTCCGGCGCTGGACGCCTCGCAAATCACACGCTTGGCCGGCTAAATCTTCTTGTGGGTGGCTGGGGCGTAGCGTAGCGGTGCCCCAGGTTTCTCTCTTTCGCAAACCGGGCCTTTGCCTTCGGCTCCAGACCCAGCCATCCGACGCCATTTCGGCGTACGGAAAGAAAAAAACGGGGCGGTGTCCCCCGACACCGCCCCGCCGCGTGCCCCCCGGCTCGCGTTGATCGAATTGTTCTCAGTCCGTTCAGTCGCCTGCGGGCTCGGCTCTCGTGCGGCGTGACCGCTTCGGCGTCGCGTCGACTTGCGACGCTCGAACGTATTCTTCCGAAAGTTGCTTGAGCGCTTCGGGCGGAGGTCGTAGCGTCGGATCCAACCGCTGCGCTTCGGCCAAATGATGCCGAGCTTCGTCGGCTTTTCCCTGCCGCGCGAGCACGACGGCCAGGTTGTGATGGGCCGTCGCCGGCGGGACCGCCTTGGAAAACTCCGTCAGGCTCTCGTCGTATTTCTCTTGTTCGGCCAGCGCGAGCGCCAGGCCGGCGCGAGCCCGGCGATGTTCGCCGTCGAGAGCCAGCGCACGTCGGGCCGATTGCTCGGCATCGTCGGGTCGGCCGGTGTGGAGTTGATAGCCGGCGTAATCGTTCCAGAGTTCCGCGTCGCCGTTGTTTTCGGCAAGGGCCGCTTCATAGGCGGCGCCGGCCCTATCGAGCATCCCGAGTTGTTCGTAAAGCACCGCCAGCCGTGCTTGCACGCCGTGCGCTTCAGCGTCGAAACGCAGAGCCTGTTCATATTGCTCGACGGCCGCCGCGGCATTGCCGTGGGCTTCCATTTCCCGAGCCGTCGCGAGATGCCGAGCCGCTTCGGCGGACGACGTTTCGCGCGGCGGAGATGCGGTTAGGTTGGGTTTCTTCGCGGTGACGCCGGCCGGCCCTGCAGGCCGACCAAGCCAATCCGTTTCCGTCGGCGCTACGGCACAGCCGGCATACGTCCCGCAAAGCAGGAACGTCGCATAGCGCGATGGTTTGAGGAAACGGAACGTCATAAACACCTACGAAGCGGCTCGCAGCGCGACCGCGCACTCGAAGCGCAACCCGACGGCGTGACGAAGCGACGGCGATCAGGCGATCGCGGCGCACCGCAGGCGCGGACTTACGCAAACTTGGCGCAAACGAACTTGTGATGACTACGCTCGGCGGGGGAGCCGCGCAGCCGTGGGATACGAGCTATCGAAAAACAGGGGGCAATTCGGCGCAGACCACGACGCTCAGCAAGCGCGCGACCGACGCCGCCCGAGCCCCGCCGTCCGACAAATCGTCAGGCAAAGCCCGGTGCGGAGGTGTTTATCGACCGTACCGGTCGACAACTTTGGGGAAACTCTGCCGGTTGTAAGGAGGGATGCCGGCAACGATAGAACAGTGGGGAATGGGGAGTGGGGAACGACGGAGCGACGCCTTCTGAAGTTCCCCACTCCCCACTCATCACTCCCCACTACGTTCCCCTTGCAGCGTCAGCACTAGGCTGCGCCCCTCGGCATGGTTGCGATGTTCGCCGAGGTAGACACCCTGCCAGGTGCCCAGGCACAGGCGGCCGTCGGCCACCGGGATGCTGACCGAACTGCCGATCAGCACCGATTTCACGTGGGCCGGCATGTCATCGGGCCCTTCAATCGTATGGACGTACGGGAAGCTCTCAGGAGCGATGTCGTTGACGGCCCGTTCCAAGTCGGCCGGCACGTCCGGGTCGGCGTTCTAATTGATCGAGATCGAGGCCGAGGTGTGGCGGATGAAGACGTGCAGCAGCCCAACCTTTACCGATTTCAGCTCCGGCAAGGCTTCGACGACATGCCGAGTCACGAGGTGAAAGCCACGGCGAAAGGCCGGCAAACGAAACTCACGGTGCAACCACATGTCGACCTCAAGCGATGAGTGAAAGTTCGGTAATTCTGCAAATCGAGTTACCGAACGAATAGCGGCGGTTTTCGACGCTAAGTGATTGTATGGTTTCGCGTTAGCGTCGGCGAAGAATCCCCCGAGAGTGAGCGGTGTCAGACTCTATTCTATCAAATCTTCCGTGAAAAAATTTGACATCGCTTAGTCTTCGAGAATAATCAATCGCTTTAAGCGACTAGTTGTCTGCCCGCCCAGTACGAGAGTTCGGCCGATCGGGGGTGACCTCGATCAGCGGTCTTCCGAAGTTTCGGAGAACCGCCGGAGCCTGAGCTGCGTACCCCTAGGCGATCGGTCGCAAGGTTTGGGCCGTCTGGTTATCGAAGCATGGGTATGCTTCGGTCCGGTCCATGTTTCAAGTATCGCGTTTGTCGGCCTCCCGGGAGGCCGCCGGCAGGTTTGCGGCGGCTTTCGACTGGTGACGGCGGCGGATGCGGGGCGGATTTTTGCGGAGGGTAAGTTAGCAGCGATGGGTAATGTTTTTGACGCGATTCTCCAGTTCGGACACGACGAAGATTACTCCCCCCGGATCACCGACGAGTTCATCGCTACGGATGCTCCGGCCGGTTCCAACGAAAAGCTCGAAGTGCTTGCTCGGCGCATCGCCATGGGCCTGCCGCTCTGGCACCCGGAAGACCGCCACGACTACAGCGGCCTGACCGGCGCCGTTCGCCCGCGCGAATAAACTTCGCCCGATAAAATTTGATGCCTGCTTCGAGCGGCGATTCGATAGGTTCGAATCGCCGCTTTTTTTGCGCGCGGAGCACACGTTGCGGCACAGATACTCATACTAGCCCCGAAGCGCAAGCGATAGGACATCATCAGGGCGTGCCCCCTCGCTTGCGCTTCGGGGCTAGTGTGAAATAGCGGACGACTCGTTCCGATTCAACGGTAGAGAACGTTCCCATGCCTCGCACATCCGGCGCTCGCGCCATTCTGCAACTTCTGGCCGACGCCGGCGTCTCGCGGTTGTTTGGCAATCCGGGCACCACGGAGTTGCCGCTGGTCGACGCCGTCGCCGCGGAGCCGCGGATCGAATACGTGCTCGGCCTGCAAGAGGTGCCGGTCATGGCGATGGCCGACGGCTATGCGATGGCTTCCGGCGGTTTGGGCGTCGTCAACTTGCACGCCTCGTGCGGCCTCGGCAACGCGATGGGCATGCTCTTCAACGCCGCGCGCGAAGGGACGCCGCTTCTGGTGACGGCCGGTCAAAGCGATCGGCGGATCCTGTTCGAAGAGCCGATCTTGGCGAGCGACATGGTCGCCGTGACGCGCCCGTGGACGAAATGGTCGGCCCAAGTCGAACGCGTGGAGGACGTGCCGGTTGCGATTCGCCGCGCCGTGCAGGCTGCGCTTACGCCGCCGACGGGGCCGGTGTTCCTTTCGCTGCCGATCGACGTTCAGATGGCCGAAGCCGAACTCGATCTCACATCGGCGCGCGTGCCGGATCGGCACGTACGGCCCCCCATTGATGCGCTGCGCGCGGCCGCTTTGCTCTTGGGCGGCGCGCGGAACCCGGCGATCATCGCAGGAAGCCGAGTCGTTGAAGCCGGCGCGGTTGACTCGCTCGTCGCCGTTGCGGAACGGCTTGGAGCGCCCGTCTTCAGCGAGAGCGCGACGTCGCACGGTCGGGCTCCGTTTCCGGCCGCGCATCCGCTCAATGGTCAACAGCTTCCGCTCTGGGCGCCGGACGTCCACAAGCAACTCGAAGAGTTCGACGTGCTCTTGGCCGTGGGCCTTGATCTCTTGCGGATGTACATCCATCACGATCCGCCGCAAGCCGTGCCGAGCAGTTGTCGACTGGTGCATCTCGACGAGAACCCTTGGCAGATCGGCAAGAATTATCCGGCCGAAGTCGGCCTCATCGGCGACGTGCGCAGCGGACTCGAAGAATTGGGTTTGCTGCTCGGCGAAGCGATGAGTGTCGAGCAAACTTCCGCGGCGGCAAGTCGCGGGAGACGGCGCGGAGCCGATCACGCCGAGATTCGCGAGGCCCTGCGAAAGAAGATCGCAGCCGACCGACAGTTTCGCCCGATGGCGCCGGGCACGTTGATGGAAACCGTGGCTCGCGTGTTGCCGCCGAACGTCGCCGTGGTCGAAGAAGCGGTGACCACGACGGAGCACTTACTCGAGCGGCTCGGGGCCTTGCCGACCACCGACGGTTACTTCGCTCATCGCGGTTGGGCCTTGGGGTGGGGGCTCGGCTGCGCGATCGGCGTGAAGCTGGCGTGGCCCGAGCGACCCATGCTGGCGCTCCTCGGCGAAGGGGCCGCTATGTACGGCATCCAAGGTCTGTGGACGGCGGCCCGTTACAACGTGCCGGTGACGTTCATCGTTTGCAACAACGGGCACTACCAGATTCTCAAAGACGGCGCCCGGATGCTCGGCCTGCCGGCGGCTCGCGACGGACGCTTCATCGGCATGGACCTCGATCGGCCGTCGCTCGATATTTTGAAGCTGGCCGAAGGATTCGGCGTCGAGGCCGTACGCGTGACCGAACCGGACGAGCTGGCCGAAGTGCTGAAATCGTCGCTCGCCGGCGACCGGCCGCGCGTGATTGACGTGCCGATTCAAAAGACGCGAGCGTCGCAGTTTGGGTGAGGTGGCTGATAGGGGGCGACGTCACCGGCCGGCTGACACCGGCCGCTCGCCAAAAGGTTTTCTTAGCGTTGCAGCAAGTGCGGCACGATGAAGTGCAGCAGGCTCACGACCGTGACGATGCCTGCTAGGTCGAGCAGGATGCCGTAGCGGATCATTCGGGTGATCGGGATATAGCCCGAACCGTAGACGATTGCGTTGCACGGCGTACTCACCGGCAGCATGAAGCCGAGGCTCGCGCCGAAAGTCGCGCCGAGTGCGGGAATGAGCGGATCAAGTTCGGCCGCCTGCGCCGTGGCGATGACGATCGGCACGATGATTTGCGCACTGGCCGTATTGCTCGTCGCCTCGGAAACGATGACCGCCATGACCGTGCCGAAGGCGAGCATCGAGAACGCGGTATCGAGCGGCAAAAGCGACTCAAGCCCCTGACCGATCGCCGCCGCGAGCCCCGTGCTTTTCGCGAGTGAGCCAAGCGCGAAACCGCCGCCGTACAAGAGCACGATCCCCCAATCGATTTGCGAGGCCTCGTCCCAGTTGATGGCCCGCCCATCGCGGTCGCCTGGCAAAAGGAACAGCAGAATTGCGCCGATCAGGGCCACGACGCCTTCGTTCAGCGGATCCTTCACCGACTGATACAAAGGATGATCCTGCCCGACGATCAAGTAAATCGCGCCGGGAAACACCCACAGGAAAACCGTGAGCCCGAACGCGAAGAGCGTCGATTTTTGGCTGGTCGTCCAAGGCCCGAGCGATTGACGCCGCTCGCGAAGCATTTCCGCGCCACCGCGAATTTCCGGAACGCCGGCCGGGCAGAAATAATTGAGGTACCCGAACATGAAGAAGAACATGATCGTCACGATCGGCACGCCGATGATCATCCACTCAAAGAACGTGAACTTCACGCCGAGTTGACCTTCAATGAGTCCGATGCCGATCATGTTTGGCGGCGTGCCGATCGGCGTCGCCAGTCCGCCGATGCTGGCCGCGAAGCTCGTCATGAGCATGAGGCCCGTGGCGTAGCGCCGGTCGAGAGGTTTGTCGCTTCCTTGCTCGCGAAAGAACACGGCCAGGATGCTCATGCCGATGGCGAACATCATGGCGGTCGTCGCCGTGTTGGAAATCCAGGCCGAGAGTACGGCCGTCACCGCGCCGAAGCCGAACAGAATGCGACTCGGCCGCGCGCCGATCCACGGCAGGCCGAGAATGCCGTACGCGAACCGCCGGTTCAGGCCATGAATAAACACGGCCCGCGCGAGGATGAACGAGCCGATGAAGAGGAACATGATGTAATCGGCGAACGGCGCGAAGACGTCCTTCGGCGCCGCGACGCCGCAGATGACGCACGCGCTCGCCGCGGCGAGGGCCGAGATCGTCAGCGGCACGGATTCGCAAACCCAGAGCACGGCCGTCGTGGCCATGATCGCCGCGAGGCGGTGAGCCGGTTCATTGTGGACGAGCGTGCCGTCTTTGCCCGTCGTGGTGAGGCCGGGCAATTCAGCGAACCACAAGCTCAAGAACACCATCGGCGCCAAGAAGAACCCGGCCCGTTTGCGCAGTTGCTCAAAGCGCGCTTCCGCCGGGCTGATTTGCTCCAGCGCCGAACTGTCGATCGATGCCATGCGGCAGGTCTTTCTGTAGGGAACGCCCTCTGTGGCGTTCCGTGCATTTCGAGGGGTTGCGGAACGCCACGGAGGGCGTTCCCTACAGTTCAAACAAGCAAGAACGAACTACCGAAACAACTTCGGCAGGAAGTCGGCCCAGTAGCGTCGCCACACGCTCCACGTGTGCGCGCCGGCGGTTTCTTCATAGTCGTGCTTTACGCCAAGTTCCTTGAGCTTCGTGGTGAACTCCCGATTGGCGTTGAGCAGAAAGTCGTCTTTGCCGACGCCGATCCAAAAGACCTTGAGCCCGCGATTGAACGATTCCGGATCGGCCGAAAGTTTCGCATGCGCCGCATCAAGGTCGCTCGCCGCACCGCTGAACGAGCCGACGTAAGCGAACTTGTCGAGGTTGTTGAGGCCGACGTCCAGCGCCTGCTGCCCGCCCATCGATAGGCCGACGATGGCACGCGACTCGCGATCGCGCTTCACGCGATAGTTGGCCTCGACGAGAGGAATCACGTCGCCAAGCAAATCATCCGCGAACAGTTTGCGGTTGTTGCGGGAGTAGTTCTTTCGCTCTTCGGATTCGCGGGGAGCACTCGATGGTCCGCCGGCCGGATGACCTTCCGGCATGACGACGACCGCCGGAACCGCACGGCCCGCGGCCAGCAGATTGTCGGCGATCACGTTCGCTTGCCCCAGCGCCGACCAGTGGCGATCGTCGTCGCCTGAGCCGTGCAGCAGGTACACGACCGGGTAACTCTCGGGCGATTGCGCGTAGCCCGGCGGCGTGTAAACGTGCACGCTCCGACGGCGGCCGGCGGCTTTCGACGGATACCAATGCCGAGTGACCGCGCCGTGCGGCACGTCCTGCCACTCGTCGATGCGCGGCTTGCCGTCGCGGCCCGGCACGTCGAGATAGCCGCGACTTCCGGTACGGTTCCCCATCACGTGCGTGCTGAGCGGATCGGTGATTCGCAGCCCGTCGACGTTCAGGCCATAGTCGTAGATGCCGGGCTCCAGCGGGCCGATCGTCGCGGTCCACACGCCGTCGTCGTTCTTAGCCAGCTTCAGAGCGTCGGCGCCGAGCAACGTTTGCAGCTCTCCACTGGCGATCGAAACGGCTTCGGCCTTCGGCGCAATGAGCGAAACCGTCACACGGCCGTCGTCGTGAACGACCGGCGAGCGGAGCGCGGGCCGTTCCTTTTCGCCCTTCGCCTGTGCGAGAGCGAGCGAACCTGCGGAGGTGACCAAGCTAACGACGGTAACGATTGCGAAAAGCTTTTGGAGCTTCATAGGATGAAACCTGCAACAAGGGCGTCGCATCGAGCCTGGCGCACGTGACGGGCGGGCCAAAACGTGCCGATTATAGAGAGGAACGAGAGGCGGTGCGACGGCCCAAATGCCGTGCTCGTCGCACTTACCGCCGAGCCGGAATCGGCTGGTTCGGCGCAGCCGGGCCGGTTAGAATCGAAGCCGCTTTCGGAAGTCGCGTAAGCCGTCTGAAAGTCCCGCCTGCCCAACACCCCGCCTGCTGACTGCTCCCCGCCTCCCGCAACCTGCCGACGGTTCCCCTATGCTCACCATCCATGGCGAGAAGAAGCGCCTCTGCGACGGTCTCGCGCGCCGCGACTTTTTGAAGATCGGCGCCCTCGGCGTCGGCGGCTTGTCGTTGAGCTCGCTGCTCGCGATGGAAGCGGCCGCGGCTGGCGCAGGAAAGTCGAGCACGAAGTCGAAGAAGCAGAAGTCGGTCATCATGATCTACATGTGCGGCGCGCCGTCGCACCAAGACATGTACGACTTGAAGATGGACGCGCCCTCCGAGATCCGCGGCGAGTTCAAGCCGATCGATACCTCGGTGCCGGGCATTCAGATCTGCGAGCACTTGCCGCTCTTGGCGCGGAACATGGACAAGTGCGTGCCGCTCCGCTCCGTCGTCGGCTCGCCCAACGGCAATCACGATTCGTTCATCTGCTACACCGGGCGGAGCTTTCAGAACCAACCGCCCGGCGGCTGGCCGTCGCTCGGCAGCGTCACGTCGCGCGTGCTCGGCCCGACGGATCCCGCGGTGCCTGCCTTCGTGGGCCTCACGCCGGTCGCGCGGCACCCGCCGTACGGCTCGCCCGGCCATCCCGGATTTTTGGGCCCCGCGATGTCGGCATTCCGTCCGTCGGGCGAAGGCCGCGCCGACATGGTGCTCGACGGCATCTCGCACGACCGCCTGAACGATCGCCGTTCTTTGCTGGGCTCGCTCGACCGGATCCGTCGCGACGTCGACGCCTCGGGCATGATGAACGGCCTCGACGCCTTTCAACAGCAGGCCTTCGGTTTGCTCACGTCGAGCAAGATTGTCGATGCGCTGGACGTGAGTAAGGAAGACCCGAAGGTTCGCGAGCGGTACGGAAAAGGGGACGACAAAAACTTCGGCGACGGCGCCCCGCGCAACCTCGAACACTTCTTGATGGCCCGGCGGCTGGTCGAAGCCGGCTGCCGCGTGGTCACGCTCAATTTCGGCCGCTGGGATTTCCATAGCGACAACTTCAACGGCCTGAAGAACACGCATCTGCCGCAATTCGACCAGGGCTTGTCGGCCCTGATCGAAGACCTGCACAATCGCGGGCTCGACGACGATGTGGCCGTTGTCGCTTGGGGCGAATTCGGCCGAACGCCGACCATCAACAAAGACGCCGGACGCGATCACTGGCCGCAAGTCGGCGGAGCGCTGCTGGCGGGCGGCGGTTGGAATCGCGGCCAAGTCATCGGAGCGACCGACCGTCTGGGCGGCGTCGCCGTCGATCGGCCGGTTCATTTCGGTGAAGTGCTCGCCTCGCTCTACAAGCATTTGGGAATTGACATCACCGCGGCGACGCTGCGCGATCTGGCGGGCCGGCCGCAGTACTTGGTCGACGGGCATCAGCCGCTGCCGGAGTTGGGATAGTCGCCGCGTAGTCGCAACGTTTCGTTCATTTAGGAACATGCCGCCATGCATGCCGGACAATCGCACTGCCGTGGTCCCATCACACGCCGCACGGCTCTGAAGCTTGGCTCGCTGGCGATCGGCAGTTGGGGCGTCGGCGGGTTCGGCCTCGGCGACATCGGACGGATGCAGGCTCAAGCGGCTATGCAAAGCGGCGTGGGTCGCAAAGACGACAACGCCGTGATCTTCGTGTGGCTCCCCGGCGGGCCGCCGCACATGGAGATGTACGACCTCAAGCCGAACGCGCCGCTGGAGAACCGCGGCGAGTTCTCGCCGATCGCCACCACGGTGCCGGGCCTCGATGTCGGCGAACTGCTGCCGCTGCACGCCAAGACGGCTGACAAGTTCAACGTCATTCGCTCGGTCGCCCACCAGTTCGCCGATCACGGCGGCGGGCACAAACGGTTTATGACCGGCCGCGACCCGAAGGAGCCGACCGGCTTCGTCAATGATTATCCCGCGGTGCCTTCGCTCATCGCGCAAACCATCCGCGAACGGCGGCGCGGCGTGCCGAACTACATCTGCGGTACCGATCGCGGTCGGCACGGAATCGATACGTTCTCGTTTGGCAGCGCGTACCTGGGGAACTCATCGCACCCGTTCATGGTTCCGGGCGACCCGAGCACAGCCGATTTCAAGATCGACAACCTCTCGCCGAGCGAGGCCCTGGCCGATCGACTCGATGATCGCGTGGCCCTGCTCGACAAGCTCGACAACTGGCGCCGCAAGCTCGACAAAGCCGGCGCGAAGCTCGAATCGCTCGACGAGTTCAACCGCCGGGCCTTGGAACTCGTGACGAGCGAAAAGGCCCGCAAGGCGTTCGATCTTTCGCTCGAGCCTGAAGCCGTGCGCGAGCGATACGGCCGGCATGCTTATGGTCACCGGACTCTGATGGCCCGCCGGCTCGTGGAGGCGGGCGTAACCTTCGTGACGATGGTCATGGAGAACCCGCAACTTCCCGGCGGCTTGCCGAACTACGTGAGCTACAACTGGGATTCTCACGCGGTCAATTGCCACCTCTTCAAAGACGCCCAGGTTCGCTTCCCGCTCTACGATCAGGCCGTGACGGCGCTGATCGAAGATCTCTATGCCCGCGGGCTCGATAAGCGCGTGCTGCTCGTGGTGACGGGCGAATTCGGGCGGACGCCGCGTGTGAGCTACAGCGTCGGCACGTCGAGCGGCGTCATGCAGCCGGGGCGCGACCACTGGCCCAATGCGATGTCGATGATCGTCAGCGGCGGTGGGATGCGAACCGGCCAAGTGATCGGCGCGACGAACTCGAAAGGCGAGTACCCGACCGAGCGCCCGCTCACGCCGAACGATCTCTGGGCCACGGTGCTCCATCACTTGGGCATCGACTCGGAGTTGGCCTACCCCGACCACAACGGCCGACCGATGCCGCTCTTGCCGTTCGGCGCGCCGATCAAAGAACTCCTGCCGACGGCCTAGAAACTCCGTCGCTGACGAGTTCGTTGCTAGGCTCTCATCACGCCGCAGGTCGGGGCCGGCCAATCCAGTGCTTGATGCGTCGCCAGCAGCTTGTCGAACTCCGCGATGATCGGCTCCGGCAGCGGTGCTTGTCGGCGAACGTTCATATCGACGTGAGCGCTCACCAGTTCGCCGGTCGCGCTGAGCACCTGCTTGCCGTCGTTCACCAGGAATTGCATATAGTGCAGTCGCTTCGCCGTGCGGCCGAGCGCTCGCGAGTAAATCGCGACGCGCTCGCCCACTCGCAACTCCGATAAGTACCGCACGTGCAGTTCCAGCGCGAAGGTGCCGGCCAGGTTGCCGACCATATATTCCGGCGTGAAGCCGAACATCGCGAAAAAGCCGTGCACTCCCTTGCTGAACAGATGCGTGTACCACATCACGTTCATGTGACCCATTTCGTCGAGCCACTCGGGCAGGACTTCGGCCGTGGCGGTCAGCGGCAGGTCGCGTCGGCAGGCGGCGGCGGTCGCGGCGTCGGGGGGCATGGTGAAACCTTCGGGTTGCTTCAAAACCGTCGGCAAAACTGCTACGCTGAGCACGTTTTGCCGGCCAAATTTCTGTCCGGAATTCCCCGGGCGGCCCTGCGGCTCGCTGCGTATTGTAATAAGATTCCGCCGGCGGTCGCCGCCGCGCGTCGCGGATTGTCGAGCTTCGTCGGAGCAGTGCATCATGTCGTTTCGCCTCGCCGTTTACGCCGCCGTCATCGCCGTCGGGGGCCTTGTTGCTGAAGGAACGTCCGTCATGTCGCACGCCTCGGCCGCCGAAGTTTCCGGGCCCACGCCGTTCGGAAACACGTACGACGGGCTCCCGGTCGAGCGCTACACCCTGACCGGCGGCAAGATCACCGTCCGCCTGATGAATCGCGGCGCGACGATCACCGAAGTGCTCGCCCCCGATCGGGCTCAGAACTTGGCCGACGTCGTGCTCGGGTTCGACAACATCGCCGGCTACGAGTCGGAAGCCAATCAATACTTCGGCTGCACGACGGGCCGCGTTTGCAATCGTATCGCCAATGCCCGCTTCACGCTCGACGGGCGGCAGTATCAACTTGCCGACAACAGCGCGCCGAACCATCTCCACGGCGGCGGCAAACGGAGCTTGGACAAAGTCGTCTGGCAAGGCGAGAAGCTCGTCACGCCGCGCGGCACGGCCGTGCGCTTCACGTACTTGAGTCCCGAGGGGGAAGAAGGCTACCCGGGTAATCTCAAGCTCGCGACGACGTACATCCTCGGCGACGACGGCGCGTTGTGGATCGAATGGGAAGCGACGACCGACAAGCCGACGCCGGTCAACCTCACGAACCACTCGTACTTCAACTTGGCCGGCGCGGGCTCGGGCACCGTGCTCGATCACGAAGTCACGCTCTACGCCGATCGCTACACGCCGGTCGACGCCAACCTGATTCCGACCGGCAAGATCGAAGCGGTCACGGGTACGGTGCTCGATTTCACTACGGCGAAGAGAATCGGCGAGCGAATCGAACAGCTTACGAACACGCCGACGAAAGGCTACGACCACAACTTCGTCGTGATGCAGGGGAAGCAGCTGCCGGCTGCCGTCGCCAAAGTGCGTGAACCGAAAAGCGGCCGGGTGCTGACGGTGTTCAGCACGCAGCCGGGCCTGCAGTTTTACACGGGCAACTTCCTCACGGGGCAGGCGGGCAAGGGAGGCAAACCGTACGTTTACCGCGGCGGCTTCTGCCTGGAAACGCAGCATTTTCCGGACTCGGTGAACCAGCCGACCTTCCCGACGATCATCCTCAAGCCGGGCGAAACGTATCGGCAGACCTGCGTGTATATGTTCTCGGCGGAGTAGCCGGCGCGGCGTCAACGGCCGGCTCACGCCGGCCGCTCGCCTTTGCGCAGCAGCTTTTTGCCGAGTATAAATCGTTGCTAGCGCAGAACGCCCTCCGTGGCGCGATGAACTTTGCAAATCGACGTAAGTGCCCGAACACTTGCGAGACTTACGTCGACGGCAATTTCGACAGTACGCTGCGCACTGCGCACAGATACTCGAAGTGAGTGCGCACCCCTTGTTGGTAAGCGCTCCGACGCGCACTAAGTGCTCGAAATAGTGCGCACTTTGTCCGTAATGCGCACAACGGAAAATCGACGTAAGTCCCGATTCGCTTGCGCGACTTACGTCGATTGTCAGACGGTGGTCCAACCGTCCCCTGTCCCCTCGTGGGAGAATGCGTTGCTCGTCGCCTCCTGCCGGAGGCGAGGGCCGTGCTGCGGCGGATGCGGAGGCGGCCCCTCCGACCAAAAGCCGCAACTCAAGGAGGCGTGAAAGACTCCGGTCGCTCACGCTCCCGGCTCGCTGTTGGAGTCGTTGGTGATTCATAGTCATCGACCTTAGCCCCCGGTTCTTCAAACCCGGGGCAATGCGATTGGAATTGTTGTTTCGGCGGGGGATATTGGGAAAGGGGCATGTCCCCCCGCTCGCGCTTCGGGGCTAGTACGTCGTGGTTGCGATCCGCGGCGATTCCACGTCGTTTGCCCCCGGCAAGAAGTGCCGGGGGCTAAGGTCGACGCCTTTCGCGCGCAATCTCGCATCACGTAGTTTCCCGGATCGAACAAGGCGATTCCAGGGAACTTTTGGCCGGCCCGTATTTTGTGGTGTCGCACGGGCCGACCACAAAATGGCGGCCGGCCAAAAACGCCCTTGATTCGTGCGTGGGAATCTGCGCCGGCCAAAAGGTACCTTGACGCCGATGAATCGGGCGCAACAAAAAACGCGGCCCGTCGTAAGACGGGCCGCGCCGACAAACGTCGTGATTCGCGAGCAAACCTTAGGCTTGCACACTGCAGCAGCTCTTCGCCGCCGGCTTCGCTTCGGACTTGGCACAACCGCAGCCGACGCATTCGCACTTATCGCAGGTGCAGAACTCGCCGTTACAGTTCGGGCACTTGCACTCCGTGCAGCCGCAGGCGCTCTTCGCGACCGCGGGCGTCGACGCCTGACCGGCCAAAGCTCCGGCGAAAGCCAACGCGGGAGCGGCAAACAACAACGCAATAAAACTCAAACGCTTCATGACACGATTCCTTAAGCAAATGAAAACGGAAAAACTCAAAACTCGATCAAACCAACCCGGGCTGAAAACCCGGCAAGCGATCGAATCGAATTAATTCCGCCATACGCCGTAAAGAATCGAGAAGCTCGGCTGCGAAGCGTACGCCAACTCGGCCGGCGAGCCGAGGCGGAGCGTGGAGAGTAAGGCCTCGACTTGCGAAGCCGAAGAAACCGCAACGGCCGGCAAAGCAAACTCAAGCAGCCTCGGCGCGGCGTCGAAGTTCGCGACGGCGACCGTTGTGGCCGGTTGCGGCGCTTTGTCGACGCAGCAGCAACTGCCGCCGACATGCGACCGGCCGGTGACCGTGCAAAGCTCCCGGTCCGTCGTCGTTTGCGGGACGTGAACCTCGGCCGTCGGCGCTGTCGCCTCAAGCTTGTGGCAACACGAATGCGAAACCGGGGCCGAGGGCAAGGCCGCCGCTTCTTGCTCGACGGCGACCGACGACATCGCGGCGCTCCGGCAAGCACACGGGCTCGCCCAAGCCAGCGTCGGCGCAACGGCGACGACCGCGACCACGATGAGCGTGGTCCACAGCGTCAGCGGTTTGTGACGAGCGAAGTTCATGTGGGGCAATGCGCGACAGATCAATGCGAGACAGTTTGTGCGGCCGTCGGAACCATAAGAGAGTTGCCGCAACGTGGCCAAAGCTTGCACTGGTTCATTCTACGGGGGATCGGCCAAACGGTTCGAGGTCGAAACTGTCGAACGCTTCTTAGAGCCCGCCCTTATCGGCGTGCAACATGTTGTGCAGTAACGATTTACGGCCTGTATAGCCGGCTCCGTCGAGGCGTTGCCGAATGAGCCCGGTCGACCGGACAACTTTAGCGGTGTGAAAACCGCCGGCCGGGCCGTGTTGATTTGACCTTTGCCCGCCGGCGGAATTGTTTAACATAATGTGATTCGGCTCTTCCACCTCGCATCGCCCTGGGGAGAGCCCGCGATTGACTGTCGCCTAGCGTCGACGCGCCGATGGAAATCGGCGCAAGACAAGGATGGCGGCGGAGTTGAGAGAACGAGCATCGCGGAACGCCACGGACGGCCGGCCCTCAAAAAAAACCGCTGCGGATTGCCGCCTGAACCGGCGCATCTCCGTGTGGTATCGCAGCGGGGGTCTTTCGTTCGGAGAGGGCCCGACGTCGCAGTGATTCGGCCGGTGGCCGTGAACGCGTCGTCGGCCGAGGGGCAGTTGCAGGAAAACGGTCAACGTGAAGCGCGTCGGCAAATTGTCGGCGAGCGAACTATCAACCAATTTCCTGCGTAGTACTTACGCGAGTTTCCGTCGGGCGTCGCTTGTAAAGGCGGCCGATGCAAATTCGCTCGCCGGGCGTCACCGACCGATATCGCTACTCATCTAATCCGTTTCCCGAAGGAAGTTTTCGTTTCCAGACGAGAGTAAATCATGGACCTCGCCAACTATCGCAACATCGGCATTTCCGCCCACATCGACTCGGGTAAAACCACCTTGAGCGAGCGGATCCTGTTCTATGCCGGCCGCATTCACAAGATCAACGAAGTGAAGGGCGACGGCGACGGCGCGACCATGGACTACATGGACCTCGAGCGCGAGCGCGGAATCACCATCACCAGCGCCGCCACCACGGTCGAATGGGAAAACGAACACCTCGGCCTCGCCCCGCACAAGGTCAACCTGATCGACACCCCGGGCCACGTGGACTTCACGGTCGAAGTCGAGCGCTCGCTCCGCGTGCTCGACGGCGCCGTGCTGGTGCTCTGCTCCGTCGGCGGCGTGCAAAGCCAGTCGATGACGGTCGATCGCCAAATGAAGCGTTATCGCGTGCCGCGCTTGGCGTTCATCAACAAGATGGACCGCACCGGCGCCAATCATGCCCGCGTCGTGCAGCAATTGAAGGACAAGCTCGATTGCAACGCCGTGCTGATGCAATTGCCGATCGGCAAGGAAGACAAGTTTGAAGGCGTGGTCGACCTGATCCGCCTGAAGGCTCTGTATTTCGACGGCAACAAGGGCGAAAACGTCCGCGAAGAAGAAGTGCCGGCCGCGATGAAGGCGGAAGTCGCCGAAGCCCGTCAACACACGCTCGAAGCGCTGGCGATGTTCAGCGACGAGATGATGGAGTTGATGCTGGGCGAAGAAGAAGTGCCGCACGAGTTGATTTACAACACGATCCGCACGGCCACGCAGGCCCAAGAATTGACGCCGGTCTTCCTCGGCTCGGCGTTCAAGAACAAGGGCGTGCAGCCGTTGCTCGACGCGATCGTGCGCTTCCTGCCTTCGCCGCTCGACCGCGAAGTGAAGGCCAAGAAGTGGGACAACCCGGCGGAAGCGTTCCCGCTCGCCCCGGACCCGACGAAGCCGCTCGTGGCGATGGCGTTCAAGATCGTGGAAGATCCGTACGGTCAGCTCACGTTCATGCGTATCTACCAAGGCACGATGACCAAGGGCGAAACGTACGTGAATCAACGTACGACGAAGAAGGAACGCTTCAGCCGCATCGTGCGGATGCACGCCGACAAGCGCGAAGAAATCGATTCGGCCGGCGCCGGCGATATCGTCGCGGTGATGGGCGTCGACTGCGCGAGCGGTGATACCTTTGCCGCCGATCAGAAGTACTGCTCGCTCGAAAGCATGTTCGTTCCGGAACCGGTCATCAAGATGTCGGTCGCGCCCGCACAGCGCGACGGCGGCGACAAGCTGACCAAGGCTCTGCAGCGCTTCATGAAGGAAGATCCTACGTTCCGCGTCTCCAGCGATGAAGAAACCGCCGAGACGCTGATCGCGGGCATGGGCGAATTGCACTTGGATATTTACGTTGAACGCATTCGCCGCGAGTACAAGGTGGAAGTGGTCGTCGGTGCGCCGAAGGTGAGCTACCGCGAAGCCCCGACGCAAAACGTCGACTTCGATCACAAGCGCAAGAAGCAAACCGGCGGTTCGGGTCAGTACGGTCACATCAAAGGCACGCTGGAAGTGTTGCCGGAAGACGCCACGGAAACCTTCATCTTCGTCGATGAAGTCGTTCAGGGGCGCATTCCGCGCGAATACATCCCGTCGGTCGAGAAGGGCTTCAAGGCCTGTATGAACAAGGGCCCGGTCGCCGGCTTCCCGCTCGTCGGGCTGCAGGTCGTGCTGAAAGACGGTTCGTACCACGACGTCGACTCAAGCGACATGGCGTTCCAACTCACGGCTCAAGAGTGCTTCCGGGAATACTTCATGAAGATGAAGCCGGTGTTGCTCGAGCCGGTGATGAAGCTGGAAGTGGAAGTGCCGACGAGTTTCCAAGGTACGGTCGCCGGTGAACTCACCAGCCGCCGCGGCTTGATCATCGGTACGGAAATGAGCGACACGACGGCGGTGATCGAAGCCGAAGTGCCGCTGGCCGAACTGTTCGGCTACTCGACGGACCTCCGCAGCATGACGCAAGGCCAAGGGACCTTCTCGATGGAGTTCAGCAAGTACCGCCGGGTGCCTGCGAGCATCCAAGAAGAAGTCGTTGCCGCGAAGAAGAAGGCCGACCTGGTCGGCGCGAAGTAAGCCGGCAGGCGTCAGGCCCTGGGCGCCTGGCGCTAGTTGAAGAAGTTTAGAGAGCGGGAGTCGAACCATTCGGCTCCCGCTCTTTTTTGCGCGCGGTAAGGGTGGCTGGGGCCCGAGTCAATGAGATGCTGGGCAGCGGTGCCCCAGTTCGTCGCGGCTTGGTACTGGGTCTTCGCGAGTACGCTCCAGACCCAGCCACCCGACGTTACACGGCAGCATCAAGGCCTTAGAATGCCCGCATGAGCGAACATGCCGACGATGCCGGGCTCGAAGAAGTCACGCAGTTTCTCCTGCGGCCGGAGTCGTATCCGGCCGACCATTTCCCGCCGGGGAAACCGCGTCGGGTCGAACTCGTCGAAACCCACATCTCGAGAGTCTTCTTCGCCGGCGACTACGTCTACAAGCTCAAGAAGCCAGTGAAGTTCGAGTTCCTCGACTTCTCGACGCTCGACCGCCGCCGCGAAGCCTGCCGCGACGAAGTGCGGCTCAACCGGCGAATGGACTTCGGAACTTGCAGGGGTGTCGTACCGATCGATCGATTGCCGGACGGATCGCTTATACTTCTGGGCTCTTTCGAACCGGACGCCCCATCGTTTGAATCCGCTTACGACTACTATTCCGACGCCGTGGAATGGCTGGTCGTTATGCATCGGCTTCCGGCGGAGCGAATGCTCGACCGTATGATCGAAGCAGACACGCTAACGGACGACCACGTCGCTGAACTCGCGAAGCATCTTGGCATATATTACGCAGGCCGTATGCCGGTTGAGCGCTCTGTCGACGAATATCGCGCCGCCGTACTCAATCACGTCCGTGGCAATCTGGCCGACTTGCTCGACTCCGCTCCGGCCGCCGAACGGGGCCGCATTGCGAAGATCCACGCCGCCCAACTGCAACTACTCGTTCGCACTCGGGTCCTGTTCGACGCTCGCGTCAAAGCCGGTCGCGTGATCGACGGGCACGGCGATCTCCGGCCGGAGCATATCTGCTTGGAATCGCCGCCGGTCGTTTACGACTGCGTGGAGTTCAGCGCCGAGTTTCGCCGCATCGACGTCGCCGACGAGCTGACCTTCCTCGAAATGGAATGTGCCAAGCTCGGCCGGCGCGACGTCGGGCAGGCCGTGTTCGACGCGTACGTCGCCGCTTCCGGCGATCAGGTGCCCGACGCCTTACGCGCCTTTTACGAAAGCTACCGAGCCTGCGTGCGGGCCAAGGTCGCGGCGCTGCGGCTGAAGCAACTCTCGGCCGATGAAAACGCCGGAGCTCTCGCCGAACTGCGCCGCGATCTCGACTTGGCCGAAGCGACGTTGCCGCGGTTCCACAAGCCGACGCTTTACGTCATGCGCGGCCTTTCGGGCACCGGCAAGTCGACGGTCGCCGCCGCCTTGGCCGAACTGCTCGGCATCGAGCAACTCCGGACTGACGCGATCCGCCGCGAACTCTTCGGAGCGTCGGACGGGTCGCAATCGTTCGGCGGCGGCAACTACCAGCCTGCCCAGAAGCGGCAAGTCTACAAAGAGTTGCTCCGCCGCGCGCGGCAAGCGTTGTCGCGCGGGATGAGCATCGTGGCCGACGGCGCGTTTCTCGAAGCCGATGCCTTGCAACAAGCTCGTGACGCGGCGACGGCGGCCGACGCCGAGTTGCTCGTCGTCGAATGCCGCTGCCCTATCGATACGGCCAAGGCCCGCATCGCCGCGCGTTTGGCCGAAGGTCGCGATCCGTCGGAAGCCCGGCCGGAAATCGTCGATCAGCAAGCCGCGACGGCTTGCGAACTGTCGTCGGACATGGCCGTCGTCGAAATCGACACGACAAAAAAAGACCTCGGCAAACAACTCGCCGAGGTCTTGGGAACGTCGTAACGTCCGGCGATCGTTACTTGATCGTCAGCGCCCCCGTCGGCAGCGCCTGAATCATCTCCAGCAGCGAGAGTTCCATGCCGGTCCCGCCGATGAGTTCCTGGGCCTTCACTTCGCGGCCGTCGTTGCTCTTGGCCAGTGTTTGCCGGATGTAATCGACCGTCTCGTCGATGCAGTCAGCCTGCAACAGGAGCAAGTCGCCGGGGCGGGCCGTTTGCAGGGCCAGCTTCAGCGAAGCCAGGGCCCCTTGCACTTCGTGCACTTCCTCGGCCCGCGGAGCGTTTTCGAGTCCCTTGCGGAACAGGCCCATGATCTCGCCCGGCTGACGTCCGCGCAGGTAATGGTCTTCATACACGATCACCGCGTCGAAGGCCTGACCGAGCAACTCGCCTTGGCGAATCATGTCGCAATCGCGGCGATCGCCGGCGGTCGAGTAAACCGCGATCCGCCGTTCGTGCGGGAACTGCTCGAGAGCCTCGATCAATGCGACTAGGGCCGACGGGTTGTGGCCGTAGTCGACGATGACGGTCGCCCCGCCGATCTCCAGCAAGTTGAACCGGCCCGGCGAGTGCTTGAGATCGGCCGCGAAGGTTTGCAGCCCACGACGTACGGCCTCGATCGGCATGCCGAGCGCCCAAGCTCCGGCGGTGGCGGCCAGCGCGTTTTCCACTTGAAAGCCGATGCGGCCCGCGTGCGTCAGCGGCACTTCGGCCAAGCTGAGGACCACGGTTTCGTTCATCCCTTCGGCCAGCACGATCGCGCCGTGGCGAACAAACGCGGCCCGCCGGCCTTGCTTCAAGTGCTCGGCGACGACCGGATCGGTTTCTTTCTGAGCGAAGTAAATCACGCCGCCCGGGCACTTCTCGGCCATGGCGACGCAGAGCGGATCGTCGGCCTTCAGCACCGCGTAACCGGCGGGTTGCACGACGTCGACGATCGTCCGCTTCACCTTCGCGACTTGCTCGGCCGTGTCGATGCCGGCCGAACCCAGATGGTCGCCGTCGGCGATGTTGGTCACAATCGCGACGTCGCACTTATCGAAACCGAGTCCTTCGCGAAGAATGCCGCCGCGGGCCGTTTCCAGCACCGCCGCTTCCACGGCCGGATTCTGAAGCACGTTGCGAGCGCTCTTCGGGCCGCTGCAATCGCCGGTGTCGATCCGCCGGCCGCCGATGTAGATGCCGTCGGTGCAGGTCATGCCAAGGTTGTAACCGGCGCCCGAGACGATGTGGCCGAGCAATCGCGTGGTCGTCGTCTTGCCGTTGGTGCCCGTGACGGCGGCCAGCGGGATGCGGCCGTTTTGCCCTTCCGGGAACATCATTTCGACGATCGAGTGCCCCACCTGCCGCGGCTTGCCGGCCGACGGCTCGATGTGCATCCGCAGGCCCGGCGCGGCGTTCACTTCGACGATCACCCCGCCCTGCTCTTCCAGCGGGCGACCGATATCCCGGGCCACGACGTCGATGCCGGCGATGTCGAGCCCGACGACGCGGGCCGCTTCAATCGCGCGATCCGCGACTTCGGGATGCACGAAATCGGTGACGTCTTCGGCCGTGCCGCCGGTGCTGAGGTTGGCATTGCGGCGGATGATGACAATTTCGCCGGCCGCGGGGACCGTGTCGGGCGTGTAGCCGAGTTCCGTCAGCACGTTCATCGCCACGGCGTCGAGCTTGATCTTGCTCAGCGGCAGCACGTGGTCGTCGCCGCGGCGCGGATCTTTATTCACTTCGTCGACAAGTTGCGCGATGGTCGACTTACCGTCGCCGCGCACTTGCGCGGGAATGCGGTGCGACGCAGCCGCCAACTTGCCGCCGACGACGAGCAATCGATAGTCGCCCCCCGGCGCGAACTTTTCGACGACGATATGCCGGCTCTCTTCGCGAGCCGCCACGTACGCGGCGACCACCTGTTCGCGCGAAGTCAGGTTCACGGCGACGCCACGCCCTTGGTTGCCGAATTGCGGCTTCACGACGACCGGCAGACCAATGTCTTCAGCGGCTTCCCAAGCGTCGTCGGCATCGCTCACCGGGCGACCTTGCGGAACCGGCACGCCCGCCGCGGCGAGAAACTCACGCGTGAGTTCCTTGTCTTGCGCGATCTCTTCGGCGACGGCCGCCGTGCGATCGGTCTGGGCCGCGATGATGCGGCGCTGTTTCGCGCCGTGGCCGAGTTGAATGAGCGAACCTTCGTTCAGCCGCCGCCACGGAATACCGCGGTCGATCGCCGCCTTCACGATCGATTTGGTGCTCGGGCCCAGGCAGTTCTTCTGATAGATCGAGCGCAGCTTGGCGACCTCGGCGGCCACGTCGAAGTCGCGTCCTTCGACGGCGGCCATGCACAACTCGCGGCCCGTATGAATGGCGGCCCGCACGAGTTCTTCAACTTCGTACTCGATGGCGACTTTGTAATAGCCTTCGCCGAGCGATTCGCGAGCGCGACCGAAGCCGACTTCGCAACCGGCCAACGCTTGTAACTCGAGCGTCACGTGCTCGAGAATGTGCGCGAGATAAGTGCCGCGCCGCAGCCGCTCAAAAAAACCTCCGCGCTCGCCGACGCTGCAGCGATGTTCGATCATCGTCGGCAGCCAACTCATCAGCCGCTCGTTGAAGCCGGGCATCGAGTCCGACGGCGAATCCTTCAGCGCCCCGAGATCAACCCATGCTTCCAGCACGGGAAAGTTGGCCCAGATGTTCGGCCCACGCAGTGCGAGAACCTTACGGAATTCCATAGTTGTCGAGATCCGACGCTGAAGATGAGATGAAGAGAGGTGTACTAAGAGTTGCTGCGGACAGGCAAAAAGTTACATTTTTTCTATCTGTATTCTTTCCGCCCTACCGGCGGGGGAATCCTTACGCATGCGACGACAAGCGTCGCGCCGATTTCGACCACGCACTGTCAGATGTGGATGCACATGGCGACGATTCTTTACGGCCGGTCGACGGCCAAGTTCAAAAATCGTCGCGCGTGGTCACGCGAGAAGGCGATATTAGTTTCGCGGCATAAGCATCCTACGCAGAGACGTCTCGCAGGTTCTCATCGACTAGACGATTCGTGCGAATGAAAAATTCGGAGAGGTGCGGAATTCCCGACGGCCGACAGTTTCGGCGGCAATGCCGGCGCAAAACCGCACGACGACGGTTTACGTCGAAAGCTTCTGCGACCGATGGAAGAGAGACCAAGGTGGCCGGCCATGCGCCGAACGGCGCTCTGCTATGGGATCCGGGCGATGGGACCCGTGCGACGGGAGCGGGTTGCGAGAATTTGCAACCTGGAGAAAATCGTCTACGAAAGTAGACCCCGACGCAAGCGGGGCGAAACATGAGTTTTTCGCGAGCGACGGGACGGGACGATTGTTAACATCAGTCACCGCCGTTGTTCCGGCTCCCATAAGTCGCTGCTAATTCATAATGGCCGAACAGAAACCCACCGGAGTCGACGGGCGGAGCGTTATGCTGCCGTTTGCCTGGCGTGGCGAATTGGCCCCGCCCGACGGTCCGGAGCCGGTCCTGGCCGCGGCGGAAGTCGATCTGGCGGAAAGCCTTCAGTTCCAGCGGCGGCTGCTGCTCGTGACCGATCGGCACCTCTGGGTTTCCCCCCTGGGCGACCAACCGGGCGACGTCTGGAAGCCGCTACCGCTCGATTCCACGGCCAAAGTGGAACTCTCGGACCATCCGCCGATCGGCAGCCTCCGCTGGGTCTGTGTTGAGCTTCCCGGCGATGCACACGCTGCGATGCAAACTGAGTCGTGGTACTTCACCGCGGCCCGACTTGCGGAATTCCGTACGCTGACGACGGCCGCCGAGCGCGTGATCGCCGGCCACGCCGCCGACTATGAAACCACGGAAACGGTCTGTCCCGGTTGCGGCGCACCGCTGGCGTCGGAAAACGCCGTGTGCTTGGCCTGCACCGAGCGCGAGAAAAACGCCTCGACGTCGACCCTCTGGCGGCTGCGGCATTTCGCACGGCCGTACGCCCGGCAAGTCGCGCTCGGTTTCACGCTCACCGTGTGCGCGACGCTCGCCGGCTTGGTGCCGCCGTATCTCACGATGCCGCTGATGGACCGCGTGCTCGTGCCGATTCAAGAAGGGCGGCCCGCCGACTTCGGACTCGTCAAATGGTACTTGGGCGGATTAGCGCTGGCCGCCGTCGCCGCGATGTTACTCAGTTGGGCACGCACGTACGTCATGGCCTGGGTCAGCGAGCGGATCAGCGCCGACCTGCGGACGCGCACCTATTCGCATCTGCAGAAACTCTCGCTGGAGTTCTTCGGCGGCAAGCGCACCGGCGACTTGATGACGCGGATCGGTAGCGACACCGACAACCTCTGCACGTTCCTCTCGCTGCATGCGCTCGACTTCGCCAACGACGTGCTGATGATCACGCTTACCGCGTGCATCCTCATCTCGATCGACCCGACGTTGGCGCTCGTCACGTTGCTGCCGTTTCCGTTTATCGCCTGGCTCGTGAATTCCGTCCGCGGCAAACTCCGCCGCGGTTTCGATTCCGGCCGGCGGGCCTGGAGCCGGATGACCAGCGTCTTGGCCGATACGATTCCCGGCATCCGCGTCGTGAAGGCCTTCGCCCAAGAGCAACGCGAGATCGATCGCTTCCGCCGGGCCAACGATCACATTCTCGTCGTGAACGATCGCGTGAATCGCACGTGGTCGTACTTCGGGCCGGTCGTCGTGTTGCTCACCGAGGCCGGCTTGCTGGTGATTTGGGCCTGCGGAGCGTGGCGCGTGGCCGAGCATGCGATCACCGTCGGCGTGCTCACGGCGTTTCTTACGTACATCGGCCGATTCTATGCCCGGGTCGATTCGATGAGCCGGATCGTGAGCGTCACGCAACGTGCCGCGGCGGGGGCTCAGCGCGTGTTTGAAATTCTCGATCGGGTGCCGAGCGTCCCGGAGCCGGCGCATCCGGTACATCCCGGCCGTGTGCGCGGCGAGGTCGAGTTTCGCAACGTCGGCTTTCGCTACGGCAGCCGGCAGGTGACGGCCGGCATCAGCCTCTCGATTCGCCCCGGCGAAATGATCGGCCTCGTCGGCGGGAGCGGGGCCGGCAAAAGCACGCTCGTCAATTTGGTCTGCCGGTTCTACGACGTCGGCGAGGGCGCGATCCTCGTCGACGGCACCGACATCCGCAGCTTCCCCGTGCAGGAATATCGCCGCAACATCGGCATCGTCCTACAGGAGCCGTTTCTCTTCTTCGGCACCGTCGCGGAGAACATCGCTTACGGCAAGCCCGAGGCCACGCGCGAGGAGATCGTCGCCGCCGCCCGCGCCGCGCGGGCCCACGAGTTCATTCTGAAACTCTCCGAGGGTTACGATTCGCTCGTCGGCGAGCGCGGGCAGATGCTTTCCGGCGGCGAGCGGCAACGGATCTCGATCGCTCGCGCGCTCTTGATCGACCCGCGAATCCTGATTCTTGATGAAGCCACGTCGAGCGTCGACACCGAGACCGAGCGCGAGATTCAAGAAGCGCTCGACAACCTGATTCGCGGCCGGACGACCATCGCCATCGCCCACCGCTTGAGCACGCTCCGCAAAGCCGATCGGCTAGCGGTGCTCGAACGAGGACGTCTCGTCGAACTCGGCCCCGAAGCGGAGTTGCTCGCCGCGGGCGGGGCCTACGCTCGGCTGCATGAGGCCCAACGCAAGCTCGCGGCCGAAGAAGGGGTACCGCCGAGCGAACATCGCGCCTCCCCCGCGCCGACGCCCTTCGCGATGCCCGAGCCGACGGCCCGCTAGGAACTATCGAAGATGACCGCCGCGCAATCACCGGAAACCGTCGCTCTCTCGCTCGACGAGCATGGCTCGCTCGTCGCCGTTGCCGCCGATGGTACGGAACACCGCAACCTGCACGCGGTCCGTTGCTTCCCGCTAAGTGAGCCCGACCGCTGGTTGTCGCTCTGCGACGAACACGGCCGCGAGGTCGCCTGCATCGTCGACCCTGGGCAACTGAGCGAAGCGTCGCGACTCGCGCTGGCCGAGTACCGCCGCCGGCAGGAGTTTCAGCCGATCGTCCGGGCTATTCACAACGTGGAGCATGGGGCGAACGCGGTCCGGTGGGAACTGCTGACCGATCGCGGCCCGGTGACGATCGAAGTCAAATCCGACGACGACATTCGCCGTTTGGCGGGCGGCCAGTTCGTCATCATCGACGCCCACGGCACCAGGTACCTCGTGCCCGACATCGGGGCTCTCGACACCGGCAGCCGGCATCGGCTGGAACGGTATTTGTAAGATCGCGCCCGGCTAAGAACTGTTGGGTGGCTGGGTCTGGAGCGTACTCGCGAAGACCCAGTTACACGGCGCGGCAAACTGGGGCACCACTACGCTATGCCCCAGCCACCCGATGATCAGCGCGGGGGCTACGAAAATCGCCCGCGAACCGGTAAAATTTGCGATTCGATCCTTCGCAAAGTTCTCCCGTAAGCGCCGCCGGCGACGAAAGAGCCCATGGGCAAGCAATACATCTATCAAATCGAGCACCTCACGAAGAAGTTCGGCACGCGCGAGGTGCTGAAAGACATTTGGCTTTCGTTTTATCCCGGCGCGAAGATCGGCGTGCTCGGCCGCAACGGCTCGGGCAAAAGTACGCTGATGAAAATCATGGCCGGCATCGAGCGCGATTTCGACGGCGAAGCGAAGCTCACGCCCGGCTTCACCGTCGGCTACATCTCGCAAGAGCCGCAACTCAATCCCGAAAAGGACGTGTGGGGCAATGTGCAAGAAGCCGTGCAAGCGACGCGCGACGTGCTCAACCGTTACGACGAGATCAACGCCAAGCTCGGCGAGCCGCTTGAGCCGGACGCCATGGAGAAGCTGCTCGACGAGCAAGCCAAGGTGCAAGACAAGATCGACGCCCTGAACGCCTGGGAACTCGATCGGCAGGTCGAGATCGCGATGGACGCGATGAACCTGCCGCCGGGCGACGCCGAAGTGACGAAACTTTCCGGCGGCGAGCGGCGCCGCGTGGCGCTATGCAAGATGCTCTTGTGGAAGCCGGACCTGCTGCTGCTCGACGAACCGACGAACCACTTGGACGCCGAGAGCGTCAACTGGCTCGAACGTCACTTGGCCGAGTACACCGGCACGGTCGTCGCCGTGACGCACGATCGGTACTTCTTAGACAACGTCGCGAAGTGGATTCTGGAAATCGACCGCGGCCGCGGCATTCCTTTTGAAGGCAACTACACAAGTTGGCTCGAGCAGAAGAAAGGCCGGCTCGAACTCGAAGAGAAGGCGGCTTCGGCCCGGGCCAAGACCTTGGCTCGCGAACTCGAATGGATTCGCATGGGGGCCAAGGCCCGCCAGGCGAAGAGCAAGGCGCGGATCAGCGCCTACGAGAAGATGGCGGCCGAGCAATTTCAGGACAAGGAAGAAGAATTCGAATTGCAGATCCCGCCCGGCAAGCCGCTGGGAGATTTGGTCATCGAGGCCAAGGGGATCTCGAAGTCGTACGACGATCGTGTGCTGATCGACAACTTGAGTTTCCGGTTGCCGCCGGGCGGAATCGTCGGCGTGATCGGCCCCAACGGCGCCGGCAAGACGACGCTATTCCGGATGCTCGTCGGCCAGGAGAAGCCGGATGCGGGCGAACTTAAGATGGGGGCCGCCGTCGAACTCGGCTACGTCGACCAAAACCGCGACGCGCTCGACCCCAACAAAACCGTATGGGAAGAAATCTCCGGCGGCCACGACAATGTGGAAATGGGGGGCAAGAAGGTGAACTCGCGAGCCTACGTGGCCCGCTTCAACTTCTCCGGCACCGACCAACAGAAGCTCGTCGGCCAACTCTCCGGCGGTGAACGCAACCGCGTCCACTTGGCGAAGCTCCTGCGCCGCGGATCGAACGTCCTGCTGCTCGACGAACCGTCGAACGATCTCGACGTTGATACGCTCCGGGCTCTCGAAGAAGGGATCGCCAACTACGCGGGCTGCGTCGTGGTGATCTCCCACGATCGCTGGTTCTTGGATCGCTTGGCGACTCACATCCTGGCGTTCGAAGGGGACGGCTACGTGCACTGGTGCGAAGGCAACTTCCAAACCTACGAAGAACAACGCAAGCGCCGGCTGGGCATCAACGAAGACGAACCCCAACGCTTCCGCTACAAAAAGCTGCAACACTAACTGATGTAGTTCCTCGATCTTACCCCCCTCTCCCCGCGTTTCTTGAAGACACGGGGGAGAGGGGCCGGGGGTGAGGGGGCAGCGCCATCAACGACGTCGCCACCTCAGAACCCTGAACCCCGAACCCTGAACCTAATAACCGAAAATGACCATCCTCCACACAGGCTCCACGAAAGCCTTCGAAGCCGGCTGGCGCAACATCTTCGGCGGCGGCAAGAAAACCGCCGCCCAAAAATCGGAACCGGAAAAACCGGCAACGGCGAAGAAAGCCAAGCCCGCAAAGAAAGCCGCCGCGAAGGCAACGGCTAAGAAGCCGAAGAAGAAGGGAAAGCGGTAGCTAATGGAGCGCAAGGGTGCGACTAGGTACTTGCAGAAAGCACTTAGGTGCACGACAGCAAGTCATTTCATTCCACTCGAGTTAAAACACGTGAATCTCTTGCAAGATAACCGCTGAAACTTCCGCTCGTAGCTCGACTCGAAATGTTGCCGTGAGATCTGACCACGTTCCATTGAGTGGCAGGTCATACCAAATCTCTGCTAAACAATGTGGACGAACGACGTCACGGTCCACGACGCGTTGTGGTGGACCACCGAGGGCTGACGCTCGTGCCGTTACGGCGAATACTGCGCCGCTACGATGTGGTTCCGGCAATCCGTAGCCTTGCACGACCAAGCGCATGAGCTCAGGCGTCCATCGATAGTAAGGGTCATGGTCTGTGCGACGAAACGCTGCGGCATAGTCGTCGCGGGCGAGATCATCGATCCACTCCTCGACGAAACGCAAAATTTCATCATCGCTCGGATTCTGGTGGAGATGCATGGCTTAGCGTCGCGTCATCAACACCTGCCAAGCCAGCGGGCCTTCCGTGCCGCCGACGTCTTCGAAGTGGTACGCGGCCAAGCGTTCGATGCGGCAAAGTTTCTTGAAGTCGCTGCAGATTTCCGTGGCCGAGACTTTCGGCGGGCCGTATTCGTGCGGGGAGTCGGCGTTGCCGCAGAGGATCAGGATGCGTCCCCCCGGCTTCACGACTTGCTTGACCATCTTCTGATATTCGGACAAGCGACCTTCGCGGCGGAGGCAATGGTAGCAGCCGCGGTCGAAGAGAAACTCAACGGACGCCGCAGGCACATCCAACTCCGCGAGGTCCGCGACTTGGAAGTCGATCCGCACGCCGGCCGCCGTCGCTTTGGCCCGGGCCTTCTCAATCGCCAACGCCGCGAAGTCCGTGGCCGTCACGTCGAAACCGGCCTGCGCGAGATAGGTCGCGTTGGTGCCGGTGCCGCAGCCGACCTCGAGCGTCTTGCACGGCGCAATCTCGCGCGCCTCGATCACGGTCCGCAACGCCGGGTCGACGAGCCCGCTGTCCCAGGGCGTGGTTCCTTGCTCGTAGCTTTGCTGCCAGTCTTCCGAGCCGTGCCGGGGCTTATGAGCTTCGGGCATTGTCGTTTCTCTCCTGACGCGAATTCTCGAACATCACAGCGCAAGCACCGCCGGCGGCCGCAAACTCGCGCGAACCGTTAAAGTTTGCGCAATTTTCCTGACGAATCTAGGGGCGATGAACCGTAATCGCCCCAGCGCCGCAACGCACGCCCTGCGCTCTTCGCCGAAGTGCCGCACGCCGCACGTCGTTGCGCGGTTCGCACGCCAGTGCTTCCGGTGGCTGGGGCATAGCGAAGCGGTGCCCCAGTTACTTAAAACTTCGCTACTGGGCCTTCGCGAGTACGCTCCAGACCCAGCCACCCAGCGTCGAACAAGCCTCGTTGCGCGAGTGTTCATCGTAGGCCTCGCGGCGGCGATCGCAATCTCCGCCGGTTGCACGCGGGCCAAGTATCGCATGCAGGCCGATAAAGAAGTTACGCAGATTCTCGACCAGAAGAACAACCCTGGCCGCTGGGGTTTGCCGGGCTTCCGCTTGGAGTACGATCCGCGCAGCCGGTACTTCGACCCGACGAATCCCGACCATCCGCCGATGCCGCCCGACGATCCGTACTCGCATGTGTTCATGCACTACGTCGACGGCATGAAAGGGGCTCGCAACTACCACGCCGACGGCGATCTGCGGCAGTTGCAGAACCCCACGTGGCGCGCGCAGCTGGCCAACTACACGACGATCGACGAAGACGGCGCCGTGCGCGTCACGCTCGACGACGCCGTGCAACTCTCCGTCATTCACGATCCCGACTACCGACAACAACTGGAAGAGCTTTATTTCTCGGCGCTCGACGTCAGCACCGAGCGGTTCCGCTTCGATACGCAATTCTTCGGCGGGTTCAATCCGATCCGCTACGGGCACGCCAGTCGCAACGCGCCCGGCTCCGGCGGCATTACGCGCGATTCGCTCACCGTCACGACCGATCTGGAAATGCGCCGCCAGTTCGCGGCCGGCGGGGAACTGCTCGTCGGCTTCGCCAATTCACTCGTCTGGCAATTCGCCGGGCCCGACACGAACCAAAGCACGTCGCTGATCAACTTCGCGTTCGTGCAGCCGCTGTTGCGCAACGGCGGCCGGCGGTTCATCCTCGAAACGCTGACGATCGTCGAACGGGCCATGCTCTCGAACCTGCGGGCGTTCGAGCGGTTCCGCCAAGGGTTTTATACCAACTTGGCGATCGGCGACGGCGGAGTGACCGGCGCGCAACGCCGCGGCGGTTTCTTCGGCGGCACAGGTCTCACCGGCTTCACCGGTCAAGGCTCCACCGGCTTCGGCGGCGTCGGCGACGCGACAGGCTTCG
>JAFLCO010000089.1 GCA_017303535.1 Planctomycetota bacterium | reverse complement strand
AATCGGCCCGGCACCGCGATCGGCTTCGACCACGTCTTGCCCGAGTCGTCGCTGGTCATAAACCAACTGCGCCAATCGCTCCGCCAATGTTCGGAGTGCGTCGAGAAGAAGAGCGTCAGCCGACCTTTGTGAATCATCAACTCCGTCGGGCCTTGGCCGATTGTTTTCCCTTCGCGCGGGAACGTCGTGTCGAACGCTACGGCCTTCGACCACGTCTTCCCCTGGTCGGTGCTGCGGCTCACGGCCGTGTAGTTCTTGGGCGACGGCTCGGTGTCGCCGCCGGCCAAGAAGAACAAGACCCACGAGCCGTCGGGCAGCTCACGCAGCGTGGTATCGCAAACCATTTTGTTCGGGGTGATGCCGTCGTAGATGATCGTCGTGCGATCTTGCGACGCATCGGTCGCGGCCTGCTTTTGCCACGCGGCGTCGCTGGTCTGAACCACGGCGCTCTCCTCGGCCCCGGCCGAGCGACTTAGCAAACACGCCAGCGCGGCGAACACCGCGATCGTGCGACCATAACGGGCGACAACACTCGACATGCGAAAACTCCTGCGGACGTGCGACATGCGAAACCCCGGACGCCGGGCAAGCCAAGATGGTAGCCCGCCCGCCGGGCCGAATGTAGGGCTGAGCATTCCGAAAAACTTTTTTCGTGTTTGCGTCCCGCAACCTGCGATCGGCGGGCTTTCGAGCCCGGCGAAATTCGGCGAGCGGAATTTGACGTAACTATTTTTCAAAACTCGCGCGCTTTCGTGACTTACGTCGACTCGTTTTTGGCCACTGCGCACATTTCCGATCCCGATGTGCGCACCCTTAATTCCTAAGTTTGTCGTGCGCACTTCCGGGCCGGCGAAGTGCGCAGTTGTGCGCAGCCCGATCGACGTAACTTGTTTCCATTTTGTTGCCCTGCTTGAGCACTTACGTCGATTTTCCATGCCGGTTTTCTCCCGTGTTACGAAGCCTCCGCGCCACCCCGCAAGTTAGCAAATCGAGGAATCCATTCAAGGAAGTTTTTGGCCGGCGACCAAAATCAAGCCCCCGCCGTTTTTCTGCGGCAAATATGCCTCTCGCAAAGATTCCAAGCCGCCAAAGCATCACAGTCACGGGCAGCGAAGAAAGGGAGATAAAGGGGATGAGAAGGGGATACAGAGGATGCAGACGAAGGAGACTGGGGGGACCGGCGGACGGGGACTCAGGAGACGGCAGCCAGAACTTTTAGCAAGACGCAACCACCAATCCTTCTCCCGCCGGGAGACTGTGTTGATTGTCGCCTCCTGCCGGAGGCGAACGCCCGCGGAGCGGCGGATCAGGGGGACGTCAAACGACCGACGGCAGTGGGTAGCCCAGGGCCTGGGCTACCAGCTCCGCCACTTGACGAATTCCGCAACGGGTCTGTTTCGGTCTCCCGTTGCCGATCCCATCTCTCTGACTTCGAGGAGAAATCTTATGCTGTCGTTCTTTCGGATTTTATTGTTCGCCGCCGTCTTGCCTGCGATGACGGCCTTGGACGCGGCGGCGCAAAACATGCCGGCCGTCGGTCAGGCCGCGCCCGACTTTCGCTTGCCCACCTTAGACGGCAATTCCGTGCAGCTCTCCAAGCTCACTTCGCAAGGTCCGGTCGTCCTCGTGGTTCTCCGCGGTTTCCCGGGTTATCAATGCCCGGCTTGCAATGCCCAAACAGGACAACTTCTGGCGAGTGCGGCGAAGTTCGCTGAAAGGAAGGCGCAGGTCGTTCTGGTCTACCCGGGATCGCCGCCGAACTTGGCTCAGCGCGCGAAGGAGTTTGCAACCGGCAAGACATGGCCGGAGCATTTTCATCTGGTGGTCGATCAGGCTTATGCGCTGACGAACTTGTATGGATTGCGATGGGACGCCCCGAACGAGACGGCGTACCCGTCGACCTACGTCGTCAACGAGGAAGGGAAGATTATCTTCGCAAAGACGAGCAAGAGTCACGGCGGTCGGGCATCGACGGAAGAAATTCTGAAAGCGCTGACCAACTAAATCGGCGCCGGCGACGACGGGGTAGTGACTGATAGCTTTCGAACCCGGAGGGTTCACGGCGATGGGCCGGTGGTTGAGCGCAGCGACACCACCGTTTGCCGAACAGAAATCGTCGGTTTACCCCGCAGCGGTACCGTTAGAGCAACCGGGTTACAGCAACCAGGAAATCTTGAAAGCCGAGAATTGATTGCGCAGTTTTTCGGCTTTCTGCTCGGCCTCTTCCTTGTTCTTTTCCTTTAGGACCGCTTTCTCCACTTCCTTCAACTGTGCATCAAGGGCCGACTCAACCTCTTTGAAGGTCTTTTCACTGGGCGATTGCCGCCAAGCTTCCATGGCTTTTACGACGCTCGGGAGCATTCTCGCCAGACCATCCGTCTTCTTAATCATCTCGGCGTAAGCTTTTGACGCGCCCTCAAACACCTCTCTCGCCTCGCGGCGGATTTCTTCGATCTGGATTACCTCTTCCGTATATTCGCTGTTGAAGCGATTCACTTCCTGGTGAATTTCCAGGAGTATTCGCTTTTGAAGTTGCTGCAACGACTGGAGGTCGTTATTGGCTTGCTTCTGCAGCATACTGACCTTTTCAAACCACTGCTTTGCTCGTGTCGTCGATTTCAGCTTTTCCTTGACCAAGTCTTCAACCATCGACTTGGCCTCGTTTTCAACGATCTTCCGGAAAGCTTGCTGATTGGACATCCCTTTCTTCAGGCAGTTGGCGAAATCGTTCGCTCCCTCCGTGAGATCTTTAGAAGCGTTCTTAATTGTCTCGCTTTCACTTTCGGGCGCGGAGGAAGGTCGAGATTCGTTCGGCATCTTTTCATACTCGTCGCGCTCCTTCTCCTTTTCCGCCACCGTCTTGGCGGTCTTCAGGATGGTGGCCAGGAAAACCTTGGCGCAGCCGCTCGTGTCGAGGCTCTTCTCCTCCTTTTCCTCGACGACTTCAACTTCGACCGGGTCGGAGTCGGGAAGTTCCTCAATCGGTTCGTAACACTTGAAGCCGCTGTCGCCGTCGACAAATTTTTTGGGTATCCCCTTGGAGACAATTCTCACTATCGGTTGAGGAAGGAAGACATCGCCTTTCTCCGTGAACTTCGGGCCAAATTGCAGGTTCACCTTTCCGCGATTGACGAGGCTATTGAGGTCTGTAAACGAAAACATGACCGGAAACTTCGCCGTTTTTGACTTGATACAAAGCTTCGATATCTTGATCGTCCCATCCTTTAGGTTTTTGAATCCTGACACCGCAATCTCCCTTGCGAATGGCACCAGGGCGAAAGACATTGCCGTCTTTCATAACGCCGAAAGGGCGTGCCCTGTGCGTATGACACATCACGGAACTAAGACATTTCGAGAGCCGAAGTCAGCTTAAACCGGCTGCATAATACAAGCTGACTTATGGCAGTCAACTGACACAAATCGCAGAGCTGCGGCGTCCTGCTGGTAAGCCCTAACGCGCGCGCCGACGCCTTCTCATGGCGTTAGGGATTGGCGGGGTGGGCCCGACGACTCGTGGTCGGGGTCGCGAAGCGACGAGAGGGTCTGGTTTAGAACTCAATCCCGCGGCATTTCCCTCAAGTGCCTTCGGCGCACGGACAACGAGTTGTTCGCGGCACCCCACGCGGAAAACGCGATCCCGCGACCAACACGGGGCGGACGACCGACCCAAACAAGGCTAATATGAGACTGCCAACATTCCGCGAACTTATCGCTACGGAAGTTTCTCGGGAGGTGAGAGGCCGGCAGTGTTGATTTGCGATGCCATTGTGATAGTCATTTTGTTCGGCGCGATGTAAAGTCGTTCACCTTCGGCCGCGTCGAGCGGCATCTCGCACGCTCGCCGACGGGCGCGGCGCGTGCAGCAGCAACTAAAGGTTCCTCTAGTGAAGCACGAACTCGCATCATTCACCCGCCGAGCCTTCTGCCGGACGCTTGCGTTGCCCGCCGGCGCGCTCATCCTTGGGAATCAACAGACGACTTGGGCGAGGAGCGAAAAAGAGGGGCGGCCGTCGGACGCGTTGCGACGCACGGCGGCGCCGCAGCAGTACTCCAGCAAAGTCCTGTGGGAGTTCGACGCTATGGACGCGGGCCAAAATCGCAAGAGCCTCGTCTGTGGTTACAAAGGCCACGCCTACAAAATCTTCCTGCTGCCGGGCTACCAGACCATGATCGCCAAGATCCCGCTCGACGGCGGCAAGGTGCAGACCGCTCCGCTCATGCCCGGTCACGTTACGGGAAGCGACCCTCACCGATATTACGCCGTCGCAGTGGATTCGGCGGGCTTCATCCACGTTTCGGGAGACATGCACGGGTCTGCACACGTCAAACATTGGATGTCGAAGAAGCCGGAAGATATCTCCGAATTCGTCTTCACGTCGCCGCTGGGCGACGACAAGCGACCGCAAGGTTTCAGCGTCACCTATCCGCGTTTTTACAAGAGCCCCGACGGAGTGCTTTACCATTCCATCCGCTGCGCCGAGCCCGTGTGGGGCATCGGCATCAGCGTGCTGGATGTGAAAACGCAGACCTGGACTATGCTCGGCGCCGATATTCCCCGCGAAGACTTTGCGAAGCGCAAACGCGCGAAAAAGGCCGACGGCAAGCCGCTGACGGCATGGGAGGACAATGGCGAGGGGGGTGGCTACACGCAGCCGCATGCCCACATGACTTGGGACAAGAACAACCGCCTGCACCTCGCCTTCGGGCTGCTGAACGAGGACACGCCCTCGGCCAAGGGGAGACACACCGGCAGCGACGTGCTTTACGCTTATTCCGACGACTGCGGCAAAACCTTCCACCGCGGCGACGGAACGTCGATCGAACTGCCCATGCGCGCCGAAGCGGGCCCGCATCAAGCGGACGTCGTTTACTCGCGGCACGACGGCCGCCCGCCGTGGGTAGGACTCAACCCGCACGTCGGCATCGATGACAAGAACCGACCGGTCGTACGTGCGCGCGATCACAAGACCGGCTTGCACGAGTTTGTCCTCGACAACGGCAAATGGACTGAACTGGCCCAGCGTGCCGAGGCGTTATCCACCATCAGCAGCGCGACAGCCGACGATGACGACGATGATGACATGATGCATCTGCGGCAACTCGAATTGCCGCACAAAGTCATGTTTGTGGATAAGGAGTATTTTCGCGATACGGGGAAGCTGATCTATCAGGCCCAAGTGCCGGACAAGGTGAAGCATCGTCGGATCAAAATCGTGCTCGCGACGCCGGTGAACACTAAGCGCGGGGCGCGCTAAACCGCTTTGATTCCTAATCAAGCGCCGCAGCGAACGGCTCCGGCTGCCACTCTACGTGACTAAATCACTGCCTAGTGAAGCTCGTCCACTGGCGGAGTTGTTTGGGCGGCCGGGTGGAGGATCGGCCTGGGAGGGGGTGCTGCGCGGGCGGCCCCGACAGCTCGTTGAGGCCGTCCGGTAATTTGAATGGGCGTTTTATTGGCGAAATGCAGGCGTTTTCGGTTGCCGCCACGACGTACTTGTTCCGGATGCAACGCGTCTGAGGTGAAACCCTCGAATCACAGACGTTTTCGAGTTTGAATTCCCGGACGGCCTCAACGAGTTGTCCGTGCCACCCGCGTCGACCGGCGGAGACTTCCGCGGCGCCGTCGGTGAAACGCAAGGCGTGCGCAACCTGACCCTAAGCTTTCTCAGTCGGCCGCAGACACCGGCGCGATCGTCGCCTCGACCATTACTTCGCCAAAGCCGATCATAGAAGTCTTGCCGACACAGACCGGTAATGCCGCAGCGAGAGCTTCTACGCCGGGTGCCGAATCTCGGCAGTCCGTCATCTTGAGTTGCACCGAGTAGAGGTTTGGCTTTCCGGTCGTCGGTTCGACAATGACCTCTACCTTCATGCCTTCGGAGCATCCCTGAACCTCGGCTTTCTGACCCTCGACAAACATGAACGTCGAGACGAAAACCGTCGCGGATTCCGTGGCGTTAGTAACTTTAACGGTCGCCGTGTAATTGCTAATTTCGTCGGACTTCTCGTCGGCCGATAAGCAGCAGGGCGAGGCCAACGAAGCCAATACGAAAAAGACTCGCAAATAGCTCATTACGCAACACTCCATGATTATTGGAACAATATGCCCGACGGGAGAGTACTGCAATCTCCGCGTTAGCGTCAACGCCGGCTTCGTGCGGCTAAAAAAGAGGTATCAGTTAAGCGAGAGACCTCTTCTAATGCAGCTCGTCGACCGGCGGAGTTGTCGGGGCGGCCGGGTGGATAATTGGTTGCGGCGGCGTCGCGGGGTTGACCGATGCCGCAGGGCGGGAAGATTGCGGATGGGGCGGCAGCGGTTGTTGGGCTGACGCTTGGTCGATGACGGGAGCAGATGGTGGCTGTTGCTGCGGAGGTAACGCTTGCGGCATCGGCTGCGGGACCGGTTCTTCTACCAGTTGCGGGAGCAGGGCCATTTCTTGGCCGGTGAGTTTGCGGCCTGGCGACAAGATGTAGTTGATTGGGCCGGAGCGGAGGAGCGAGCGGGCGTTCTGCGCCGAGTCGAGGTAGGCCTTGTCGGCCCACGGGCCTTCGGCCATGTCGACGCCGTTGTATTGCAGGAGCGTTCCGGCCTCGAACTGCACGTTCTTCAAGGCCAGGGCATGTTCGACGCGGGCCCGATGGAAGCGGATGTCGGCGTCGGCCGCGCCGCGCTGAGCTTCGAGCAAGTAGTCGAGCGTCGCCTGATCGGCATCGAACGCGGCTTGCGTGGCGTTGACCTGTTGCCCGGCCGCGCCGCGCCGATTGGCCGCGGTTTGCACGACGATCAGCGAGCGCTCGGCTTCGGCCACGGCGGTGCTTAGGTCGTGCACGACTTGGCGTTCCATTTCGTGCAGCAGCGAGCGTTCGCGAGCGAGTTGCCACTGCGCGCTTTTAACGGCGGCGTGCCCGCGACGAAAGCCGAGCGGCATGGTGAACTCGGCGCCGAGTTGCCATTCCTGGAAGTCGCCGCCGAAGAGCGTACCGACGGCGTCGCCGAAGCGCATGTCGGGCCCGCCCATCCAATCATCGCCGAACCCGCGCCAGCGATAGCGACCGACGGTATCGAGTTGCGGCAACAGGAAATTACGGGCCGCGGCGAGTTCGAGCTCGCGGCGTTTCACGATCCACCGCTGCCGCCGCAGTTCCACACGGCGCGCTAACGATTCGGCGATCAGCGGTTGCCAGTCGAACTTCACCGGGACGACCGACGGTTCGTCCGCCGGTCGCAGGAATTCGCCGTCGCCGATCGGCAGACCGATCAGCAAACGGAGGCGACGTTCGCAAACTTGCACGCCGCCGTTGCCGCGGAACGTGCCGCCGCTGGAGCCGTTGTTCATGCGAGTGCCGTCGAGCGGTTGCCCGGCGAGCGCGTTTTGCACCTCTTCTTCGAAGCGGAAATACTGCTCGCGCGACTGAGCCTCTTTCTCGGCTTCGCCGCCGCGCCGGCCGGTGTCGTAGAGCGAATGAACTTTGCGCCAGGTTTCCAGCGCCGTGTTGCGGGCCGCGACTTTGGCGTCGAGATCGCGATAAGCGTAGTACAGGTCCCAGTAGGCGTTTTCGACTTCGCTCAGGAGCCCGCGAACGCCGGTTTCGAGTTCGGCGAGGCTGACGTCGGTATTGATCCGCGCGATGAGCACGCCGTTGTAAACGCCGGCCGTCGCGCCGGGGCCGGCGATGCGATTGAAATCCACTCCGCCGCCCTGCAAGAGCGGATGGCGGAATTCGGTTTCGATGTTTTGGTTCCACGCGCTGGGGAAGGCGTTGCCCGGCGCGTTGTTGGCGTCGTAGTCGGTGAAGCTGCGAACGGAGAGCTGAGTCCCGCCGGCGGCCCGCTTGGTGAGCTGGTTCTGTAAGACGAGCGCGTCTTGTTGCAAGAGTCGCGTGCCGCCGCCGAAGAATTGGTTGTTCAGCGCGCGGTCGTTCTTTTCGTAAAAGGCGGAACTGGAGAACGAGGCATCGAACGCGCTCAGCGCCGCCTCGACGCCGAACCTTGGGTCGGTCTCTTGGATCGCCGCGCCGTAGACCGTGCTGTAAGTCTGCGGCGCGCGAAGCATCTGGCCGCCGAGATCGCGAAGCACTTTGGCGTTGGCCAAGGCGTGCTGCATCGCTTCTTGCAGGCTGATGTCGCGGAAGGCGACCGGATCGCCCGCGGCGAGCGAGCGCGGCGCGGGCGTGGTGAGCAGATCGTCGGAGGTCGGCGTGCGGACGTCGGCGTATTCGATGTTCGTCGCGGAGGAACGGTAGGCCGAGTAGGTCGAGCGAACTTCTTCGGCGAAGCGGCCGCGCGTGCCGCAGCCCGGCGAGGGAGCGACGAGCGCACCCACGACCAGCCACGTCACGACAAATCGGCAGCGACGCGACACGAAGACGACTCCCTTCGACCTCGCCTGACTCAGAACAAAACGAGAATTGCGGTAAATGCCCTAATGCTTTCGCGCATCGTCAGACTCTGCGCGTTAAAGGCGCTACCGCTGTCATCGACCCGCACGATCGATGGGAATATGAAATCCGGCGCATCCGGAAGAAATCGCCCAGGTTGCCGGCCGGCGGTGCCGGCGAATGCGAGGTACGACGCATCTCTTCACCGAAATGAGGGGCGGATAAACAACGCGAGGATATAGTGAGAGCTTATGAACTCCCCTCGCGATGCCGGCACCGCCGACTGGACCTCGCTCGACCAACTCATCGACGAGTTGGTGGGGCTGAGCCGCGCGAGCTTGTCTTGCGAGGGGTTCTATCGCGAGTTGCTGCCGCGCGTCGTCGAGGGGTTGTCGGCGGCGGGCGCATCGGTGTGGGAACTTGACGACGGGGCCGCGGTGCTGCGACTGCACCGCGATGCGCTCGGGCGCATGTCGACCGACGGGCGCGCGTTCATCGCGCTGCAACCGGCCGCCGCATGGTCGCTCGCCCACTGCGAGGCCTTGGCACTGCCGCCGCATGGCGACGACGGCGACGAAACGCTGCCGGCGAACGCCACCGCAGCGCTGCTCCTGGTGCAACCGATCGTCGTCGATGAGTCGCCGGTCGGAGTGATCGTCGTCCAGCAGCGGGGCGACGGCGACGCGCAAGCGCGGCGCGGAGCGTTGCATTTTCTCGCGACCGTGGCCGATTTGGCGGCCGACCATCGCCGCAACTTCGAACGCGCCCACTTGCGGCGAAGTGCGCAAGAGGCCGACCGTCTCGACGGGCTGCTCTCGGCGACTTACGAACATATCGATCTGCGGCGGGTCGCGTACGCCGTCGCCAACGACGGGGCCGGCTGGTGCGGCGCGGACCGGCTGAGCGTGTTGATCGTGGAAGGGGATTCCACGCGGCTCGTGGCGGCGACCGGCGTCGACGAAGCCGACCGTCGCGCCGATTCCGTGCGGAAGTTGGAGCGGCTCGCGGCGAGCGTCGCGGCGCAAGGCCGCTCGATCGCCTATCCCGACGACTTGGCCGCACTCGCGCCGCAAGTCACCGAAAGCCTTGCCGCCTACGTCGAAACGACTGACTGCAAACGCGTGCGCGTCGTGTTGCTCCGGCACGAAGACGACGCGGCCGAAGCCAGATCGGCACCGGATGCGGCCCGCGGCGACCAGCGGCCGTTTGCCGCCTTGGTTTTTGAGCAATTCGCGGAAACCTCCGCGGCTGCAACAGACCAGCAGATCGACACGTTGCAAAAACATGCCGCGCGGGCGTTGCGCAAGGCGCTCGACGTCGAAAGCATTCCGCTCGGTCGCATGTGGCTCGGTCTGAAGCGCCGCCGCGGAAGCATCGTTCGCAAGGTCCGCACGGGTGCGATTATTGCCGCGGGACTGGCCGTCGTATTCGCCGCTACTTTTCTGATTCCTGCCACGCGCTGGAGCGAAGCCTCGGGCGTGATGGTGCCGCAAGAGCGTCGCGAGATCTACGCTCCGACGGATGCCGTGGTGGACGAGATTCTCGTGCGGCACGGCGACGTCGTCGCGGCGGGCACCCTTTTGCTACAACTGCGCAAGCCGGAACTCGATCTGGAGCAGGCTCGCGTTCTCGGCGAATTGCAAACGGCCCAGCGACGGCTGGCCGCGCTCCGTTCAACTCGCACCAGCGTTCTGCCGACGGATGCCGCCCAGCGATTGCGCCGCCAAGAGTTGGCCGCAGAAGAAGAACAGCTCGGTGAAACGATTCGCTCCGCCGAGCGGCAACTCGAACTTTTGAAACAACAGCAAGTCGAACTCGAAGTGCGGGCCCCCATCGCCGGCCGACTCACCACTTGGGATCCGGAAGCTCTCTTGGCCGGGCGACCGGTAAAGGCTGGGGAGCGACTCCTGCGTCTGGCCGACGAAACGAGCGACTGGCTGCTGGAACTCGATGTACCACAGCGCGGCTATGCCGATGTCGCCGGCACTATGCGAAACGCCGAGCCTGCGGCGGTCGAGTTCGTCGTTGCCGCCGGACCGGAACACACGTACCACGGCAAATTGAAAACCGTCGCCACGGCCGCCGAAACATCGACGGCCGGAGCCACACAAGTCGCCGCGGTCGCGACATTCCACCGCGACGACGTTCCGAGTGATTTGCGCAAGCCCGGCGCGATCGTCAGCGGCCGCATCGACTGCGGGCCGAGTTCCTTAGGAACCGAGTGGACGCGTGACTTCCTCCATTACCTCCGCACGCGATGGTGGTTTTGATGCGACTTAGTCATTGCCTGCTCATCGCCCTCGCTTGGGCCTTCGCGGCAAACGTCGGCGCTGCCGCGGAGGACACCCTGCGCGCGGCCAACGCCGTCGTGACGTTGATCGAGCAGACGCAGCTTCCCGCCCGCAGTGCCGGGCCGTTGGCGAAGCTGACGATTCGCGAAGGAGATGCCGTTCGCGCCGGCGACGATATCGGACAAGTCGACGAAGCCGGCGCCGCGATCGTCTTGGAAAGGGCTCAAGCCGAGTACGAGATCGCGGTCGCCGAAGCCGAGAACGAGTTCAAGATGTTGGCCGCCGAAAAGGCCGCCGCCGCTGCCAAAGCCGAACTGCAACGGGCCGAAGAATCCGCGGTCAAGTATTCCAAAAGCATCTCGCAAACGGAACTCGACCGGTTGCGTCTGGTCGCCGAGCGCAGCGAGTTGGAGTATCGCCAGAGCCGCCACGAGCGCACGATCACGAAGCTCAACGCCGTGGTGAAACAAAAAGCCCGCGACGAAGCGGCGCGCACGGTGGAGTTGCACCGGATTCGCGCGCCGGTTAATGGCGTCGTGGTCGAGGTCATGCGTCGGGTCGGCGAATGGGTCGAGCCGGGAATGCCCGTCGTTCGGCTCGTGCGCATGGACTCGCTGCGCGTCGAGGCATTCGTCGGTGCGGCCGACGCTTCGCGGTTGCGCCCCGGCATGCCGGCCAAGTTCATCGCCGCAACGGCCGACACCGCCGCGAAAAGCAGCGACGGCAAACTCGTCTACGTCAGCCCCGAAATCGATCCGGTCAACGGCCAGGTTCGCATTCGGGCCGAAATGGAAAACTCCGCCCAACTTCTGCGCCCCGGCCTCCAAGGCACGCTGGAAATTAACGTCGCCCCCGCTGCGGAAAAGGTTTCGGCGAAGAAGCCCGAGGTGCAGTAGTGGCCGACGCGCTTTTCTCTCGTCGCCTGGAAGCCCGACGACGCTCGGACCTTCGTTTCTGTCCGGCTCCCGGCAGTTCGTCGGCCTGGCTCGTCGAAGATCCGCTCGCTTCGCGCTACTACGAGCTTCCGGCCGAGGAGATGTTTCTGCTGCGGCAGTTCGACGGTCGGGCGTCGAGCGAAGAGATTTGTCGTCGCTTTGCCCGCGCGTTTGCGCCGCGGCGGATTGAGCTGCGGCAACTAGCCGACTTCATGCGGCGTGCGTACGGCCAAGGGCTGCTCACTTCGCCGGGAAGCCGACAGGGGGAGAGTCTCTATCTTCGCGCCGGCCACACCCGCGCGACGCGTCTGAAGCAAACGCTGCTCAATCCGTTGGCCGTGCGGCTTCCCGGCGTCGATCCGGAACCGCTGCTAGCCAGACTTTCGCCTCTTTGCAACTTTGTCTGGTCGCGAAGTTTTCTGTTGCTCGTCGCCGTTGTGCTGACGGCGGCCTTGTACGTCGTCATGCTGCGAGCCGCCGATCTTCGCGCGGAGCTTCTCGCCGCGACGACGCAGCTCTCGGCCCGCACGCTCTGGTCGGTGGCCGTCGTCACGTTGGCCGTGAAATGTGTTCATGAGTTGGCGCATGCCGTCGCCTGTCGAAGGTTGGGGGGCAATTGCCGCGAGATCGGCGTGATGCTGCTCGTCGGTATGCCCTGCTTGTATTGCGACGTCACGTCGGTGTGGATGATTCCGGAGCGTTGGAGGCGCATTCTCGTCGGCGCGGCCGGAATGCTCGCGGAAATTGTTATTGCGGGAGCCGCGGTGCTGCTCTGGTACGCGAGCGGGCCGGGCCGATTTCATGATCTCTGCCTCCAAACGGCGGTCGTCTGCTCGGTGGCCACGCTGCTCTTCAACGGCAACCCGCTGCTGCGTTACGACGGTTACTTCATCCTCACGGACCTGCTCGGCACGACCAATCTCGGCGAGCGGGCCGACGCGGAATTGCGTCGCTGCGTCGCCAAAGTTTTCACCGGGCATGACGACGACGATCTCTCGGCTCGCCCCAAACGGGCCTGGGCTTGGGCCGGCTACGCCTTTGCTTCGCTGGCCTATCGCCTCGTGTTGACGTTCGTCATCTGGTGGTTCTTGCGCGGCGCTCTGGCTCGGTTCGGTTTGTCGGCGGCCGCGGATCTGGTCCTCGCCGTTTCGCTGCTGGGCATGACGGTCGGCCCCGTGAAACGCGCCGGCCGTTTCACAACGTCCGGTCTTCGCGACGGTTCGATTGACTCGCGACGATTCACCGCGCGCGGCCTTGCCGTCGTCGCATTGCTCGCCGCGGCACTGCTTTGGCCGTTGCCGTATCGAGTCGCCGCTCCGGCAGTCGTGCGATCGGACGGGGGACGCAATGTGTTCGTTGCGACCGACGGCCGCTTGGTCGCCGGCAAAGTTCTGGGCGATCAGGTGGCCGCAGGCGATGTCGTCGCGCGGCTCGAAAACCTGGAGATGGACCGCAAGCTCGACGAAGCGGCTCGTGAAGTGATTGAGCTACGGAAGTCGGCGGAATCGCTCGAACGGCGACGCATCGAAGACCCGTCGGCAGGCGCCGCCCTGCCCGCGACGCAGGCCGCGATCGCCGCCGCGGAAGCGCGTTTGGCGAAACTTAACGCGGAGCACAGTCGGCTCACGATCACCGCTCCGTGCAGCGGCGTCGTCCTACCGCTGCCGCAAAACTTGGCGAAGTTGGCCATCGGCCAAGACGACTGGCAAGCCAATCCCGGCGACACGCCGCTGTCGCCGGCGCGGCGCGATCGGTTTCTTGCGGCAGGCACGCCGCTGTGCACGATCGGTCCCGTCGCGCGGCGCGAGGCGCTGCTCGTCGTCGAGCAAGGGGACGTGGAATTCGTTCGCAACGGGGCCGAAGTCAAACTTCAGTTCGATGCCGCCGGTTCGAAGTCTTGGCACGGTCGGGTCGTCGAGCTGGCGCTGCTCCGGCCCGAGGATGCGCCGGACGAAATCGTCGCCGTCGGCCTGATCGAAATGCAAAGCGAAGCGGACGGGCCGCCGCAACCGAAGCCGGGAATGCAACTCATTCGCGTGTCGATCGACGACGCGGCCGAGCGACTGCCGATCGGCGCCGTCGGACAGGCTCGCATCTCGGCGGACTCGCAATCGTTAGCGCAGCGCGGACTACGCTTCTTCGCCGAAACGTTTCGGATCGGCAAACGACGCGAACACTGACCTCTAGTGCCGAGGGCAGCGCACGCCGACGTCTCCCGGCCGTTCGTAGCCGAGCGAGTAGCGGCACTCACACGGCGGGTGTCGCAGCATTTTCACCGGCAGCAGCGCGACGTCGCCGTAGAACTGCACGCCCGAGGCGACCGGCTGCAGCGCGCCGAAGTTGGCGCCGTAGCGTTCGACGTACTTCTGTTCAAAGTAGAGCGGCCGGTGAACCATGTTCGAGGCCTGCCAGAAATACACGGTGTCCGGGAACCCGCGTTGCAGGTCGTTGCCGACAAGCGCTTCGTCCGAGGCGCCCGGCGCGGCGACGTCGCTGGGGCGTTCCCCGGCGACGTTGATATCGAGCGAAATGTCGCGCAGGCTTTTCACCTCGGTCGACTCGGGAAGCTCGTCCGCGTCGACCGTTTCAACCGTGACGTTTTCTTGCTTCACGGCAGGCTTGGGCTCCGCGGCAGGCTTGGCCTCGGCGGTGGGCGCTTCCAAGCGCGTCGTCTCCGCCAGCATTGCGCCTTGGAATAAATCGTCGGCCGCCGCCGCGCGAACGAACATGGCCGCGGCCAATCCCATGATCAGCCCGGCGGCTTTCCGCGTTCTGCGAACATTGGCGTGATTCATGATCGCGGCTCGAGTACGCGTTGCGACGGTTAAAGTCGTCCCCACCTGGAGGAGCATCGTCGCGGCATAATCCACAGAACCAAGGAATGTGCGTCGCGGCGCACAAGCGCTACGACGCATGTCGGCGCTACAACCGTCACGACCTGACGACGGTGCAAGCAGGTTCTCGGCGTTTGTGTCGATTGTGCGTGGCACCGCGTGCTTGGGCCGCTTTTCGATGGTTTTGCACACGAGCTTTATGCCTCACCGGCGACCAAGCGGCAGCTTCCCATTAGGCAAACGACGCAAAGATTGACACCCCCGTAAAGGCTGGAAACAATGAAACTTCCCCGAACTTCAGTGGTTCGGCACGGCACAACGTGGCAGTGGTCGTTCTTTGACCGTTCCTCCCCGCCGCGGCGGAAACAGGGCTAGTTTCCCCGAGGCAAATAGGGCGCTGGCGCGCCCTGATGGCCTCCCATGCGCCCTTCGCTTTTCGCCTGGTTATCACGGATGCTACGGCCTGCGCCGAATCGAACGGCCCAGCGAGCGGCGCAGAGATCCATTCGACGGAGGCACGGTCCCTCGCGAGCACCCGCGCTGCACATTCGCCGGCTCGAAGATCGCCGCGTTTTGAGCGTCGACGTCGTCGACGGCCAGACGTTGACGGTCGCGGAAAACAGTCTTAACGGCACCGTCGTCGGCACGCCCACAGTGACGCAAACGACTCCCGGCCCGCTGACCTACGCGATTATCGTCGGGAACGAATCGAACGCGTTTCTGATCAATCCGGTCTCCGGTGAAATCCGCGTCGCCGACGGCTCGCAACTCGACTTTGAAACGAAGCCCTCGTGGCAACTGACGGTCGAGGCCTTCCTCAATAGCGATCCGACGCAGCGTGACTCGTCGACGGTGAACATCGCCGTCGGCGACGTCTCCGGCGCCAAGACCGTCGGCATCAGCGGTGCGGCGACGCTGAGCATGGTCGGCGGGCGAATCACGGTCGCCGACTCCGGCGGCACGACGCTTTACGCTGCGGGCGTGGAAGACGTGACGTCGCTCACCATTAACGGCTCCGCCGCCGCCGATACGCTGACCGTCGACTTTACCGGCGGCAATCCGCTTCCCGCCGGCGGTCTGACGTTCAACGGCCTCGCGCAACCCGTCGGCGGCGCGGGCGATGCGCTCGTGCTGCAAGGGGGCGTGTTCGACCGCATCGACTACCGTTACGACAACGGCCACGACGGCGGTCTGTCGCTCACGCTCGGTGCGATGACGAGCACCATCGAGTACCAGGGGCTTGAGCCGATCATCAACACCGGCACCGCCGCCGACATGACGTTCACGCTCAGCACGGCCGCCGATAACGCCGTGCTCGAGCAAATCGCGCCGGGCACATTGCGGCTGCGGAGCACCGACGCCGCGCCGACGTTTGAAGCCACGACGTTCGCCGCGCCGACCACCTCGCTATCGATCTTCGGCAACGACGGCGCCGACACGATTCGCGTTACGCCGATCACCGCGACGTTCGCCCTGACGATCGACGGCCAAATTGGCGACGACGTGCTCACGATCGATCAGACCGACGCGCCGCTCGTCGCACCGGCCTTCACATTCGCCGGCTTCAACTTCATTCAATCGGCGACGCCCGACCAAGCCGTGGCCCTCGCCGGCTTGCTCGACGGCGGGCACGGCGTCAACGTCAACGCGCCGCTCGGCTCGACGATCGTCGCCAACCTTTTCCCGAATTCCACCGTCGGGTTCAACTCTGCCCTCTCCATTGGCCGGCTGTTGAATCCGGGCCTCACGACGGATACCCGCGGCATTAACATGCCCGCGTCGAACGTCGGCACCGTCGATCGGACGGGATTCTCCGTCAGCTGGTCGAGCGGCACGCTCAGCGAACAAGCCGGCGACGACTTCGTCATCTACGAATCGGGCGACCTGAACGAGCCCGACGCGTTCATGGTGCAGGTCAAGGTCGTCGGCGGTACATGGTCGAAGTGGCGTTATGAAACGGCCGATTCGTTCGCCCCGTACGGCGGCGTCGGCACGGCCGGCACGTTCGCCACCGCGTTTGATCTCGCCGACTTCGGGCTTACAGCCGGTCAGTCGATCGAAGAGATTCGCGTCGTCAGCATGACGGCGGCCGATCGCATGGAAGGCCCCGGCGCGGAGCGCGTCACCGGCAGCGGCGTCTTCGTCGCCTCCGGCTTCGTCATCCCGAACGACAACGGCCTCACGAGCGACGTACTGCCCGACCCCGGCGCGACGGCGAAGTTTTCCTACTACGGCAATGCGACGTTTGATCCGGATCCGCTCTACATCGGCGCGCTGCATCCGCTGGCGACCGCCGGCTCCGACAGTGACGACGTCCTCACCGTCAACGGCACGACGATCACGACGGTTCACGGCACCAGCGCAGGCCCGAGTATTACGTACTCCGACTTCGCGGAACTGCGGGTCAACACGTACGGCGGCGCGGACAGCGTCGAGATCGACGTCGGAGCGGGCGGGCCTGCGACGGTGCGCGTGGATGCCGGCGCGCCGACCTCGCAAGACTCGCTCAAGATCAACGGCATGACCGGCGGGCAGACGTTCACGCTCACTGGCACGACGATCAGCGACGGCACGACGACCGTGCACGTCTCCGGCGTCGAAAGTCTGACGATGGACGTCTCCACGGTCGGGGCAGGGGACACGGTCAACATCGATCGCTCCTTCGCTCTTTCCGGCAACGCTCCGGCTATTTCCGTTATCGGCGGCGGCACGGGCGACAACGATCAACTCACCGTCAATACCGAGTTCCCGGCGACTACGCCCACGGCTGCGGAAACCTTCAGCTTCGCCACGGTCTCGTTCAACGAATCGTCGACGCCGAACGAACTTTCCGAACTAGGCGTCGGCACGCTCGTCGGCGGGCACGGCGTCGTCATCACCACGCGACCGCTGAATTCCGGCCCGACGCCGCCGACGACGATCACGGCCTTCCCGGATTCGACGCTCGGCTTCAACGCGGCGCTTTCCTTAGGCGCTCTGTGGGAACGCTCGAGCCCGACGACTCCGCGCTTCGTCAACCTGCCCGACGGCACGAACAACGGCACTGCGGCCCGCGCGGGCCTGGCCTTGAGTTGGACCGGCGGTCGCACCGTGGCCAACGGCGCAGGCACCGACTTCGTCGTCTTCGAATCCGGCGCCGACGGCGGCGGGCCCGACGCTTTCATGGTGCAAGTCCACGACGCCGAGACGGGCGTGTGGAGCGATTGGGTCTATAAGAAAGCGACGAGTTCGGCCAACTACGGCGGCGGGCTGGCCTACGCCACGCAGTTTGATCTCGTGACGGATTTCGGCGTCGCCGGATCGGTCGACGCGATCCGCATCGCCAACCTCACGGCGGCCGACGGCGTCGTGAGCAACACGGGCGAGGAGAAAGTCGTCATCGGCGGCGGGCCCGGCACGTTTGCACCGCTCGATCCGTCCGGCAATCCGTTTACGGCGACCGGCTACGACCCCGACTTGCTGTACTTCGGCGTGCGGCAACCGTTGACGACGTCGACCCCGTCGGACGACGTCGTCGACGTCGATGCCGACTCGGTGGACGTGACCGGATACCTCTCGATCGACCACGCCGGGCTGACGAGCCTGACCGTCAACACCGGCGGCGGCGCCGACGTCATCACCGCCGCCCCAAGTGCCGACACCGCCTATACGCTGAACGCCGGCTCGCCGGGCATTGCGACAAACCCGGGTGATCGCGTCGTCTTCGACTTAGCAGGCGTCACCGCGCCGCAGTTCACTTCCACGGGCATCGGCGCCGGAACTTTGGCGGCGACCGGTCGCGCGGCGGTGCTGGTTACCGGCGTCGATTCGCTCGGCGCCTCGCCGCGGATGGACGTCGTCGTCTCGGAAGCCGCGAACTCCAACGGCTTGGCCGACGACGAATTCTCCGTCGTCCGCAACGGCGCAAGCGATGAAATCACCGTCAACGGACAACTCGTGCTGCGCGTCGATCGCGAGGCCGTCGAAACTCTGTTTATCGTCGGCGGCGACACCGTCGACGACCAACTCACGATCGATCTGACCAACGGTTCGCCCAGCCCTAACTCGGGGATTTCGTTTGCCGCGGGCGTCGGCGGCAGCGACGCCTTGCGGTTCACCGGCGCGACGGTCACTACGGTCACGCAAACGTACTTCAACGCCGTCAGCGGCAGCACGGCGATCGACGCGAGCCTCTTCACATACGACGAAATCGAAAACGTCGCCGACGACCTCGTCGCCGCCAACCGCAACTTCGTCTTTCAATCGCTCGGCAATACGATCGACTTGAGCGACGATACGTCGCTGGCCGGCCGTTCGCAAATCACGAGCAACAACGGCGCGACGACTCGCTTCAACAACCCGACGGCGACACTCACGCTCTTTGCCGGACTCGGCGACGACACGGTGACGCTCGACGAACTTGATGCGGCGTTTTCCGCCGCCGTGACGATTCGCGGCGAGACGGGCGACGACGACATCGCGATCGACGACAACGGCCGCAATGTCGCCGGCGGCACGGTCGATTGGATTCGCTTTCCGCTCACGATCGACGGCGGCGGACAGACGGAAGATCGACTGACGATCGACGACACCGGCTCGACGCGCGACAAAACCTACAGCGTCAGCAACGTGCAGATCGGCGGCGACGCGGTGCCGGCCGGCGCGGCCGTTGCGATCCCCGGCGTCGTGCCGAACGTCAACGGCACGATCGACGGCGCGGAGTGGGACCAAGTGCCCGTAGCCTTCGACTCCGGCCCGCGTCCTGCGAGCAACGCCCAATCGATCCTGCATTTCAACTTCACGGTCAACGGCGGCGCGACCACCGCCGACTCCACCGGCAACAACAACACGGGCCTGCTCGTCGAACCGCCGGGCCCTCAATTCCGCGTGAGCAGCGGTAAGTTCGGCGGCGCGCTGGAGTTCGACGGCGTCGACGATTACGCCTGGTTCCAAGACCTGCTGTTCAACGTCGGCAACGCCGGCACGCTGAACTTCTGGGTGCAGATGGACGACGTCTCCAAACGTAACCAGTTCTTCGAAGGCCCCGGCGACGCGGGCATGGAAATGCAGTATCGCCCGGACAACGGCGGGCAGTTCTACGGTCGTGCGACGACTGCCGGCGGCGACGTGGCCCTTAGCGCCGGCGGCGACGCTTCCGCGGCGGGCGTCTGGACGAATCTTCAGCTCACTTGGGATTTCGCGACCAAAGTGATGCGTGTCTATCGCAACGGCGCCGAGGTGACTTATGCGTCAGGTCGAGATCAAAACATTTCCGGTTGGACGACGCTCGTCAACACCGTCAACCAAATGATGTACGTCGGTCGCGATCCGGGCGACAACGCCCGCTTCTTCGACGGCAAGATGGACGACGTCGCCTGGTTCAACACGGTGCTCACGCCCTCCGAGCGCAACGCGCTGCGGACCGTGGGCGTGGAAGCGGCCCAGGCCGACGTTGCCGGAATCAATT
>JAFLCO010000088.1 GCA_017303535.1 Planctomycetota bacterium | reverse complement strand
GGCCCACAAGGCGAGCGAACCGTCGGCCTCGCGGCGGGCCGCATGGTCGGCCGGTAGGTCGCTGTATTCGATGATTTGCGTGCGGCCGTCGATTTCCGCTAGCACGCCGACGCGCTCGGCCGGGTCTTGCTTGGCCACGACCTGCGTTGATGCTTCGCTGCCGGTCAGCAGGTGATAGCCGAGAAACTCGGGGTCGCACATCGTTACCAGCGGGTTGTCCACCTGGAAGTAAAACAGGTGCTTCAACCGGCGATCGCGAATGATCGCCGCCGCCGGGCTCCGCGCGAGTGCGGCCGGTAAACCGCCGTGACCGTCGGGACTCAACGCCAAAGCGCCGGGCTCGGCCAACAAGAGTTTGCCGGTTTGTTTATCGACGGCCGGCATGGTGCCCTGACAGAAGATCACGAGGTCTTCCGCGGGCAGGCCGAAGCGGTCGTTGGCGGAAAGATACGCAACCGTCTCGTCGTGAGTCGCCGGGCTGGTCATCAGAAACAGCGGGATGCGCACGCCATAGCGGCGGCCGACGGCGATCAACTTCTCGAACAGAATTTGAAACAGCGTGCTCTTCGACACCGGCCCGATCGGAAACATACCCTTGGGCTGATCGAACCCGAGCCGAGTCCCCTGCCCTCCGGCCACGAGCACCGCGCCCACTTCGCCGGCCCGCAAGGCTTGTTCACCTCGCGCCTTTGCCGCCGCCGCCGAATACTCGAACGGTTTGCCGATTCGCACGGCCGGCGGACTCTTGGCTCGCGCCGCCAGCGCACCCCAGTCGACTCCCTTGCTTTCGCCGGTTCGCAACTTCTCTAGCTGCGCGAAGTCGACGCTGCGAATCTGCTCTTCGAGTTGCTCCCGCTCGTCGGGCGTGAGCTTGCCCCAATGAGCCAGCAAATGTTGCTGCCCGTGCTTCGTCACAAGGTTGATCAGATCGGTCGGGTTCATAACTCGCAGTAGCTCGTGCTTTCAAATACTAGCCCCGAAGCGCAAGCGAGGGGGCATCGTCGTGTTCGTTAGTTGAACTCTAGCTCAGCTCCAACTCCAGCCCGTCGTACGCCAGTTGGATGCCTGCCGGAAGTGAAGCATTCACGCTCTCATGCTCAATTTCATGGGCGATATGCGTGAAGTACGTCCGCTTCGCACGGCAGCGCTGCGCCGTTTCGATCGCTTGCGCGAGGTTGAAATGTGTGGGATGAAACTTGTGTCGCAAGGCGTCAAGAATCAGCACGTCGAGCCCTTCCAGAAGCGGCCAACTTTCTTCGGGGATCGAGTTGACGTCGGTGCAGTACGCGACGTTGCCGATCCGAAAGCCGAGCACTTTGAAGCGACCGTGGAAGAGGCGAATCGGGATGATTCGCTGCCCGAGCAACGTGAACGGCTCCAGCCCGATCGTTTGCACCGTGAGCTGCGGAATCGAAGTCAGCGATTTCTCCGCCTCGGGATGAAAGGCGTAGTCGAACGACTTCCGGATTCGCTCTTCGACGAACGACTCGCAGTACAGCGGCAGCCGTTGGCCGAGGTAGTAGGGGAACACGCGCAGGTCGTCGAGACCGAAGAGGTGATCGGCGTGCTCGTGCGTGTAGAGCACGGCATGCACGAGGCCGATCCGGTGCCGCACGAGTTGCATGCGCACGTCTGGGGTCGAATCGATGAGCAACGTCCCTTCGGGCAGGCCCAGCACCAGGCTGCAGCGGGTTCGCTGATTCTTCGGGTTCGGGCTTTGGCAGACTTCGCAGCCGCAGCCGATCGTCGGCACGCCCACGCTGGTGCCAGTGCCGAGAAAGATCAGCTTGCCGCGAACGTCGGTCGGGTTTTCCAGCGGCACCAGCGGCATACGATCCTTCGTGGCAAGTCCGTCGTGCCGGCAAACATCTGCCGGCGGAGGTTCATCCGTTCCCGTGCGGAGGCGACACGGGCCAGCCCCCAAGCGGTGCGGCAAGTATCACGCTAAGGTCGTTCGGCGACAAGGCTTACCGCTGAGCGACGTACGCCCAACCGTTATTGACCCCTCCGGCGAACCGCTATAAATTAAAGCCACGGAAAATCTTGCGCGCACGGAAGGGTCGACGCGGCCGGGCTTTAGGTCCGGTGCCGGCGTCCGCATCTCGCGCCCTCGATGGTAGCGTCTACGGCAACTTTGGTTTGCAGTCTCCTGGTTAGCAGTCCCCTGGTTTGAAGCTCCCCATGACTCAGGTTCTCAGCGCGGTCGGCGATCTGGCAGGCAACGTTTTCGGCGGTTTCGGCCGTTCGATTGAGCGTTCGCTCACGGCTTTGTTCGGATCGTCGAACGCCAGATATATCAAGAAGTTACAGCCGAAAGTCGCGGCCATCAACGACCTGGAATCGAAGTACCAGGGGATGACCGACGACGAACTCCGCCAGCAGACCGAGCGCTTCAAGGAACGCCTGGCCTCCGGTCAATCGCTCGACGACATCCTCGCCGAGGCCTTTGCCGTCTGCCGCGAAGCCAGCCGGCGCTTTATCGGACTGCGCCATTACGACGTGCAGCTCATCGGCGGCATGGTGCTGCATAGCGGGGCCATCGGCGAAATGGCCACGGGCGAAGGCAAAACGCTCGTCGCCACGTTGCCGGCTTACCTCAATGCGCTGGAAGGCAAAGGCGTTCACGTCGTCACGGTCAACAGCTACCTGGCCCGACGCGATATGGAATGGATGGGCCCGGTCTACATGGGGCTCGGGCTCACGGTCGGCGCGATCTACAACGACATGGATCCGCTCGAGCGCCAACGGGCGTACATGTGCGACATCACGTACGGCACGAACAACGAGTTCGGGTTCGACTACCTGCGCGACAACATGAAGCCCGCCGCCCACGGCGACAAACGCTTCCCGCCGCAGGATCAGCAAGTCCAACGCAAGCTGCACTACGCGATCATCGACGAAGTCGACAACATTCTCGTCGACGAAGCCCGGACGCCGCTGATTATTTCCGGCCCCGCGCACGACGACGTTGAGCGTTACTCGCGGGCCGACAAGATCGCGAAGCAACTGAAGCGCGACGTCCACTTCGAAGTGAAGGAAAAGGAGCACACCGCCCACCTCACGGAAGACGGCATTCGCGAAGCCGAGCGACTCGCCGGCGTCGAGAGCTTCTACACGGCCGGCAACATGGACTGGCCGCACCTGATCGACAACTCGCTGAAGGCGTATCACCTCTACAAACGCGACGTGAACTACGTCGTGCAAGACGGCGAAGTGATCATTGTCGATGAGTTCACGGGCCGCTTGATGCAAGGTCGCCAATGGAGCGACGGGTTGCATCAAGCCGTCGAAGCCAAGGAAGGTGTGAAGATCAAGAAGGAGTCGCAGACGTACGCCACGGTGACGCTGCAAAACTTCTTCAAGATGTACAAGAAAATCAGCGGTATGACCGGCACGGCCATGACCGAAGCCGCCGAACTTTGGAAGATTTACAAACTCGACGTCATCGCGATTCCGACGAACAAAACCGCTCAGCGGATCAATCATCCCGACGTCATCTACATGACCGAAGGGGAGAAATTCGAGGCGATTTGCGACGAAATCGAAGCTCTCCACCGCTGGGATCAGCTCGATACGACCGACGGCAAGCAACTCGTCGGCACGATCGTGCGTGAAGAACCGAGCGGCGCGGTCGTGTTTCAGATGCGCGAGTCGAAAGACAAGGAAGCGTACGAGCCGGCGAAGATCCAGAACATTCGCCGCAAGGGCCGGCCGATCCTCGTCGGCACGGTCAGTATTGAAAAGAGCGAACGCCTTGGCGCGATGCTCAGCAAACGCGGCGTGAAGCATGAAGTGCTCAATGCCAAGCACCACCAGCGCGAAGCTGAAATCATTTCGCAAGCCGGCCGTCTGAACGCCGTGACCATCGCCACGAACATGGCCGGCCGCGGTACCGACATTATCTTGGGCGGCAATCCCGAGACGATGGCCTGGGGCATTTTGCAATCGAAGTACGAATCGCGCCTCGACGTGCCGCAAGACGAATGGACGAAGCTCGTTCATGAGATCGAGCAGCGCGAAAAGATGAAGCCTGAAGGCGAGGTCGTGCGTAAGCTCGGCGGTTTGCACGTGCTCGGCACCGAGCGGCACGAAGCCCGCCGCATCGACTTGCAACTCCGCGGCCGTTGCGGTCGTCAGGGCGATCCCGGCTCTTCGCGGTTCTTCCTCTCGCTCGAAGACGATCTCATGCGGATCTTCGCCGGCGAGTGGGTGAAGAACATGCTCTCGCGTCTCGGCATGCAAAAGGGCGAGGCGATCGAAAGCCGAATGGTCTCGCGGCGGATTGAAGGCGCGCAGAAGAAGGTCGAAGAACGCAACTTCGACATCCGCAAGAACCTCCTCGAATACGACGAAGTGATGGACGAACAGCGGAAGCGCGTTTACGGCTTCCGTCAGCAATTGCTCGAAGGAGTGAATTGCAAGTACGTCATCCTCGACATGATCAAGAAAATCGTCGACCTTCGACTCGACGAAATGCTCGACGTCGACTACGGCACGAGCACCTACGCCAAGTGGGCCGGTCACATTCTGGGCATCGAGTTCAAGCCGCGCGATTTCCGCGGACTCGACGGCGCACAAGCCGAGCGCCTAGCCCGCGACGAGGCGCAGCGGCAGGTTGAAACGCAACTGCACGACGCGATCGACGAAAACCTGCCCGAAGGGGAAGAAGAGACCGAGTGGAACTGGGAAGCGCTGGCGAAGTTCGTCGACACGCGCTGGGGCCTGAGTCTGCGCGACCGCGACCTGAAGAAAGTCGGCCGCGACGGCGTCGCCGAAATGATCATGGCCAAGGTCACCGAGTCGATCGAAGCTCTCGATCTGACCGAAGGGGGCAAGTTCCTTGATCGCGAATTCCCGATCCAATCGGTTTCGGCCTGGATGCGGCAGAAGTTTGGCATCGAAGTGAGCGCCGAAGAACTGCGCGGGCTCGATGCGCCGGCGGTCAAGAAGCTGATCCTGGCACGGGTCGTCGCCGCCTACGACGAAAAGGAAGCCGAATATCCGGTGCTTGCCGGGCTTCTGCACTTTTCGCGCGGCACGGGCGAGCCGGGCCAACGACACATCGATCGCGAAGCCGTGGTCGGTTGGGCGCGCGAACGGTTCCGCGTCGAAATGAGCTTGGAAGATCTTAAGAGCAAGCAACGCGAAGACATTCGCGATACGCTCATCGCCGCGAGCAAGAAGTTTAAGTCGCTGGCCGACGCCGCGCTGGAAGATGCGAAATCGCGCGTCGATCGCATTTTCGGCAACACGCACGACGCCAACATTTCGGCCGAGGCGGCCGGTTCGCGCGAGCATTTGGCGTCGCTGGCCGCGTGGCTGCAGAAGGATTTGGAAAGCGAACTTACCGTCGAACAACTCGGCGAGATGAATCGCGAAACGCTCGAGCGCCGCGTGACCGGGGCCGTGGAAGATTTCTACCGTCCGGAAATTCGCGGCATGGAGCGCCGGCTCGTCCTCTTCGTGCTCGACGCCGCCTGGAAAGATCACCTCCTCGCGATGGACCATCTCCGCTCGAGCGTCAGTATGCGAAGCTACGCGCAGGTCGATCCGAAGGTCGAGTATCGCCGCGAGGGGATGCGGACCTTCGAAACGATGTGGGATAACATCGGGGACCAAGTCACCGACATGGTTTTCCGGGTCGAACAGCTCAACGAAGATTTCATCGGCTCCACTTGGGTCGAAAGCAAGGCCGTGCATGAATCGCCGCCGACGGCCGGCGCCGACGAACAGCAAGCGGCCGTGCAAGGTTCCGAGCAGTCGGGCCCGGTCGAACCGATTCGCAACCACGGCCCGCAAGTCGGCCGTAATGATCCGTGCCCCTGCGGCAGCGGAAAGAAGTACAAGCAGTGCTGCATGCGGAAAGACAACGCCGCGTAATATTCGCCGGCTCTCGGGAACGGATTCCCTCATGCCTTACCTGCTGAACATCCTGTATCTGCTGCTGCTCGTCGCCGCGTCGCCGTGGCTGATCTACGCGGCGGTGCGGCACGGCAAATATCGCGAGGGCTTCCGCGAAAAGTTCCTCGGCCTTGTGCCGCGGCGCGAAGGTTCCGAATCTTGTGTGTGGCTCCATGCCGTGAGCGTCGGCGAGGTCAACTTGCTCGGCGTGCTCATTAAGGAACTGCGCGGGCGTCGGCCGAATCAAGCCATCGTCGTCTCCTCGACCACGCGTACCGGGCTCGAACTGGCTCGCAAGAAGTATCCTGACGTTACGACTTTCTATTGCCCGCTCGACTTCAGTTGGTCGGTCCGTGCGGCGCTGCGGCGCGTTCGCCCGAGCCTGTTGGTTTTGGCCGAGTTGGAACTGTGGCCGAATCTGATCGGCGCGGCGGTCGATGCGGGCGTGAAAGTCGCCGTCGTCAACGGTCGCCTGAGCGAAAAAAGTTTCCGCGGCTACGCGCGGATTCGCCCGGTCATGCGCCGGCTGCTGAATAAGCTCTCGCTCGTCGCCGTGCAGAACGACGAATATCGGGCCCGCTTTGCGGCGCTGGGTTGCGACGACGCGCGGCTCGTCACGACCGGGTCGCTCAAGTTCGACGGCGCGACGGGCGATCGCCGCAATCCGGCGACGCGACGTCTCGCCGACCTCGCAGGCTTCTCTGATCAAGACGTCGTCTTTCTGGCTGGCAGTACGCAAGAAGGCGAAGAGCAAGTCGCGCTGGATGCCTACCGCTCGTTGGCATCCGACTTCCCGCAGCTACGGCTGGTGCTCGTGCCGCGACACGCGGAGCGGTTTGAGGAGGTTGCCAAACTCTGCGAGCGTTCCGGCCTGCCGTATATCCGAGGAAGCAGTTTAGGTAGAACTGACAACTCCCCTCGGATCCTACTGGTCGACGCCATAGGCGAACTTGGCGCTTGGTGGGGCACTGCGCACATTGCTTTCGTCGGCGGCAGCTTCGGCGATCGGGGCGGGCAGAATATGCTCGAACCCGCGGCCTATGGCGCGGCGGTGTCGTTCGGCCCCAATACTTGGAACTTCCGCGAGATCGCCGGGGCGCTGGTTGCGGCGGGCGGGGCCGTCGTGCTGCCAGAGCCGAACAGTTTGGTCTCCTTCGTGCGACGTTGCCTGACAGATGCGGAGTTTGCCGATGAACTCGGTCGACGGGCCCGCGAACTTGTCGCGGCGAACCTTGGCGCCACGGCGCGCACGGTCGATCTGCTGTTGCCGCTCGTCGCCGAACCGACGGGCGATCGAAGCCGCCGGCCGTCATCAGATATCCGCCGTGCGGCTTAGCGGTTCCGCCTAACTCGCCGCTCACGAAAAAATTCTCGCGGCGGTGCAAGAACCGGTCACCTCTCGGCAACGTAGCGCCGGTGGGTCGCTAGTGCCTGTTGGCAACCCGGCCCCGGCGGCCTATCATAGGCCGCGTTAAGCGGTTTTCCGCCGTTTTCCGGCGGTGCCGCTCCGCAGCTTGGCGAGGCCTTCGGGCAACCCGCCGGCGGCGGCGGTCGTCCCCTGCGGCCGCCCCCAAACTTGTGCAGTTTCCGACCTCCAGACGCCGAAGCCTCGCCGCTGTGCGACGCTTCGCCCAACGGGAGCAGACGAGAAGATATGACGAGTGCAGCAGTCTCGACTTCGGACCGCCCGGTGATGATCGAGGCGGAAAAACTTTCGAAGTTCTACGGCCACTTCGCGGCCTGCCGCGACGTGAGCTTTCAAATCCGTCGCGGCGAAGTCTGTGCATTTCTCGGCCCCAACGGCGCCGGCAAAAGCACGACGATGAAGCTGCTGACCGGATACCTGTCGCCGTCGACGGGCAAGGCTCGCATCGCCGGGCACGATATGGCGACCGACCGGCTTGCCGGCGCCGCGAAGCTCGGGTACCTGCCGGAAAACGGGCCGCTCTACCCGGATATGACGCCGCGGAAGCTGTTGGAATTCTTCGCCGACGCGCGAGCGCTGAATAAACAAGTCAAGCAAAGCCGCATCGAGGCGGTGATCGACGCCTGCCGCCTCCGCTCGGTCATCGGCAAGCCGATCGGCAAACTTTCCAAAGGTTACCGGCAACGCGTCGGCATGGCTCAGGCGCTGCTGCACGATCCGGAAGTGCTCATCCTCGACGAACCGACGGCCGGTCTCGACCCGAACCAAATCCGCGAAGTCCGCGATATGATTCGCCGCCTCGGCGAGAACAAGACGATCTTGCTGTCGACGCACATCATGCAGGAAGTCGAAGCCATGTGCTCGCGCGTGGTCTTCATCAACGAAGGTCAAGTCCGCTACGACGGCACTCCTGAAGGTCTCAAAACCGAAGGACGCTCGCTCGACGAAAAGTTCCACGAGTTGTCGGCCGTGTAAATTGGTCCGGCCGCCGCCCGTCGATCTTCCTCAGTCTTCTCGATAACCGACATTACGCAGCATCCGCTTATGAATACCGGCGTTCTCCGCGCGATCTTCCAACGCAACTTCACGAGCTACTTTCTCAACCCGACGGGCTACGTCTTCATTTGCGTATTCGTCTTGTTGAGTTCGCTGGCCGCGTTCTGGCCCAGCGAATTCTTCACGGCCAACCTCGCCAACCTCGATCAGCTCAATAAGTACTTTCCGCTGATCATGCTGATCTTCGTTCCGGCGATCACGATGAGCATGTGGGCCGAAGAACGCCGCCAGGGAACGGACGAATTGCTGCTCACGATTCCGGCGACGGATTTCGACGTTGTGATGGGCAAATACCTCGCGGCCGTGGCGATTTACACCGTCGCGTTGCTCTTCTCGGCCGGTTGTAATTTTCTGGTGCTCAGTCAGCTTGGCTCGCCCGACTTCGGCCTGTTGGCGGCGACGTATATCGGCTACTGGTTCTGCGGTCTGGCGATGCTGGCGATCGGCATGGTCGCGTCGTTCCTCACGAGCAACATCACCGTCGGCTTCGTGCTCGGCGCGCTATTCAATGCCATTCCGGTCAGTCTGGAATATGCCGACGTGGTCTTGAACCCCAACGTCGCCGCGAGGGTGAAGGCCTACGGTATCGCCGAGCAGCTGCGCGATTTCACGCAAGGCATCGTCAGTCTTTCCGGCACGGCGTACTTCCTGCTGATCGTCGCGGTGATGCTCTACATCGCCATGGTGCTGATCGGCCGGCGGCACTGGCTCGGCGGCCGCGACGGCGTCAGCATGGCGCCGCACTTCTTCGCTCGTACGCTTGCGCTAGGTGCAGCCGCCGTGGGTGTCGTGCTCTTGGCCACGCAATATCCGGCCCGCGCGGATCTCACCAGCGAAGGGCTGAGCACGCTCTCGCCGTCGACGGTCAAGCTCGTCAACGAACTCGACCAAAAGCGCCCGGTGCATATCGAAGCGTTCATCAGCCCCGTGGTGCCCGACGAATACGTGCCGGTGCGGCTCGATCTGATTAACCGCCTCCGCGAGATCAAAGCCCGCGGCGGTGCCAACGTGACGCTGCGGATCAATGAAACGGAGCCGTTTTCCGAGGAGTCCGACCGTGCCGAAAAGCTCTACGGCATCACGGGCCAGCAGCGGCAATTCCGCGTTCGCGGTCAATACTCCCTGGAAACGATCTTCATGGGCGTGGCGATGACCGCCGGGCTCGACAAGGTCGTGATTCCGTTCGTCGAAACGCATACGCCGATCGAATACGAACTCACCCGCTCGATCGCCACGCTCAACGGCAACACGAAGAAGCGGATCGGCCTGTTCATCGCCGATCGCACGATGTTCCAGGAAGTGAACGAGCAAGGTCAACCCGGCGAACCGATGATTCTCGCCGAACTGCGCAAGCAGTATGACATCGTCGACGTCGACACGGAAAAGCCGGTGCCCGACAACTTCGACGCGTTGATGGTCATTCAACCCTCGATCTTACGGCCGAATCAGGTCGATCAATTGCTTGGTGCCGTTCGCCGCGGCACTCCGACCGTGATCTTCCAAGATCCGCTCACGATCGACTTCCAGCGCATTCTTCAGCAGGAAGAGCAAATGTCGCAAGGCATGCCCTTCATGCAAGAAGGGGAAGTCGGCAAACTCTGGAGCTTGCTCGGCGTGGAGTTTGATACCCGGGAGATTATCGCTCACGAGTACAACCCGATCTCGCACGTGCAGCGTTTCCCGGCGGGCTTCGTGTTCGTCGGCAGCGGTGCGCTCGGCAAGAATGCGGCCGGCGCGAGCCTGTTCGACGAGAAGGACCCAATATCTTCGGGAATGAAGGACCTGGTGTTCTTCTACCCGGGCGCGGTCAACAAAAAGGCCGACGTGAAACTCACGTTCACTCCTTTGGTGCGGACGTCGAAAGCTTCCGGCCGTCTGAATCGCAGCGACGTGCTGCAAGCCGACATGTTCGGCATGCGGCTCAACAATGATGCGATGGCCCAACCGACCGGCGAAGAATACATTCTCGCGGCCCGCATCCAAGGCAAGGCGCCGGAAGAACCAGACCCGAAGACGAAGTTCCTACAAGCTCAAACGCCGGACGGGAAAGAGCCGGCGACGGCCGCCGAGGCTCCGAAGAACGAGGCGGCGCCCGCCGCGGCAACGTCCGCGTCTTCGGCAACGGGCACGGCCGCCAACCCCTATGCCCTGCCCGCTCCCACGGCTTCCGCAACCGCCGCGCCCACCGGAAGCGCCACGGCAACCGCTACCGCTACCGCTACCGCGACCGGCACGAAGCCTGCCGCCGAAGCGAAGCCGCGAGAAATGAACGTCGTGATCATCACCGATCTCGACATCATGGGGTCGCGACTGTTCTCGTTGCGAAACATGCGACAGGCCGGCGTCGATCGGCCGCGTAACTTCGACGACATCACGTTCGTGCTCAATACGCTCGACTCGCTCGCCGGCGACGAGCGATTTATCGACGTTCGCAAACGCCGACCCGAGCATCGCACTTTGACGACGTTGGAAGAAATCAACGCCAACGCGTCGGCGCAAATCCAGCAGCAGATCGAGAAGTACAAGAAGCAAAACGACGACGAGTACACGAAGGCCAGCGACCAGTTCAACGACGAATTGGAAAAGCTCCGCAATAACACCACGCTCAAGCTGATCGATAAGCAAAGCCGGCTGGCGATCTTCGAAAAAGACATGAGCCGCCGGCTTCAGGCCAAGCGGCAGCAACTCGACATCAAGTTCGAGAAGGAACAGAAGGAGGAAATGCGGAAGCTCAGCGACGAGATCCGCGGCCGGCAGTCGTTCTACAAACAGATCGCCGTCTTCATTCCGCCGATCTTCCCGTTGATCATCGGCTTGGTGGTCTTCTTCAGCCGCCGCGCCGGCGAACAGGAAGGGGTTGATCGAGCCCGCTTGCGTTAGCAAGCAACCTTCCGATCGCTCCGCACGTTTCAAAAATACATAGCTATCCCACTTTACGGTTTGATGATGAACGAGAATTCCAAGACGTTTGCCTTCGTGGCTGCGGCCGTCGTGTTGCTTGGTTTGGGCATTTGGAAAAGTATTCCGACGCCCGATCCCGACGTGGCCGGAGTGACGCTCGGCAAAGAGTTCTTTCCGGAGTTTACGGACCCGCTAAAAGTGGCCTCCGCCTCGATCGTCGATCTCGACGCCGACAGCGACGTGAAGCACGACCTGAAGGTCGAACGCGTCGACGGCCAATGGCAGATCAATCCGGGCAAGCAAGGTTACGAGCAAGTCTCGACGGACCGGCTCGCCGACGTTGTGAAGTCGGTCATCGGCGTGAAGATTCTTGCCGTCGCTACGGACAACCCGGAAAAGCATCGCGAATTTGCCGTCGTCGATCCGACGAACGAAGCCGAACTCAAGACCGGTACCGAAGGTGTGGGCAAGCGCATCACGCTGAAGGACGAGAACGGCAAGACGCTCGTCGACCTGATCCTCGGCAAGGCCGACGAGAAGAACGCGAAGATCGTCTTCGTGCGCCGCCCGGGCCAAGACCGCGTGTACACCACGGAACTCGAAACGGATCGCCTCTCTCCCGACTTTGGCGATTGGGCCGTCGGCGATCTGTTGCAAACCAAAGACAAGCAACTCGAAGCGGTGCACGTTGACGACTACGGCATCGACAAGAAGAACGTCCGCCAAGCGATGCCGGGCCAAGCGGGCATTGCCCTGATGGCGCAGCGGACCGTGCTGGTCGACAAGTCGAAGGCCGATTTCGCCAAGAAAGACGGCAAGTGGGCCGTCGGTAAGCTCGAGGTTTACGACCAAGCGCAGGGAAAGTACGTAGAGCGCAAGATTGAGGCGGACGAAGAGGTCGAGACGTCGAAACTCGACTCGCTGCAACGGGCTTTGACCGATCTGAAGATCGTCGATGCCGTGCGCAAGCCGAAGTCGCTCGCCGCGGATCTGCAACTCGATAAAACCTTCCTGACCAATCAGGCCTCGCCCGTATGGCAGGATGAACAGGCGTTCGATGATTTGCAGCTTTCTGGTTTTCGCCTGAACCAGAAGCAAGACAAGACGCTGGAGATCGTCAGCCACGACGGCGACATGATCGTGGGCTTCACTAACGGAGTTCGCTATCACCTTCGCTTCGGAGACATCACTGGCAAAGGCAAGGCCGGGGCCGCCGAAGACGGCAAAGCCGGCGATGCCAAGGGAGGTGCGGAAGCCAAGGCCGACGCACCGGCCGGCGGCGACGGCGCGGCCGAAGGTTCCAACACCGCGCCGAATCGGTACCTCATGGTACAAGCGTCGTTCGATGAAACATTGGTGCCGAAGCCCGAGTTGACGAAACTGCCGGAAGAAAAGCCGGCGGCCGAAGCGGAGAAGAAATCGGAGCCCGCCGCCGCCGCGAAGCCGACGGAGGAGAAGAAGCCGGAAACAACGAAGGCCGACGATAAGCAGCCGCAAGATAAGAAGGAAGAGCCGAAGAAGGACGACGCCGGCTCTTGTGATGCGACCGACGCCGAAGTCGACCAACTCGCGCAGGCCGAAGCGCCGAAGGCTGCTGGCGAACCTAGAGCGGCCGAGCCAAAAGCCGTCGAACCGACCAAAGCCGCGGAGCCCGTGAAGGCCGCCGACCCGGCCAAGGCGCTGGAAGCTCCGAAGTCGACCGACGCTCCGAAAGCCGCAGACGTGCCGAAGCCGACGGATCCGGCCAAGCCCGCCGATGCCAAAGCCGCAACGGATGCGAAGCCGGAAGACAAGAAGCCCGAGGCCAAGCCGGAAGAGAAGAAGCCAGAGGAACCGAAGGCCGAACCGAAGGTCGTCGACCCGCCGATGACGCCCGAAGAGCGGAAGCGGATCGAAGCCGAGAACAAGAAGAAGCAAGAACAATACGAAGCCGACCTGAAAGCCGGCCGCGAGAAAGCGAAGGAATTGAACAACCAATACGCCGCATGGTTCTACGTCATCAGCGACGCCACGTTCCGCGAAATTCACCTCGACCCGACGTCGCTGGTGAAGAAGAAGGCGCCGGCCGCCGACGCCGCCGCGCCGGGCGGAGCGACGGCTCCCGGTCAGTTCGGGCTTCCGGCCGGCGGTCTGCTTCCGCCGGGTGCGAAATAAGGAGCGCGAAAGCGGTTTTCAACCTCCGAGGTCGGCTTGTCCGGTTTGCCGAGTCGGCGCTATAATGCCGGCTTAACCAACGGATTTTATCCAGCCTTACGGAGGTGCCGGCGTGGCCGATCGCAAGTATTTGTTCACGAGTGAGTCCGTCAGCGGCGGCCATCCCGATAAGCTGGCCGATCAAGTTTCCGACGGCGTCCTCGACGCGCTGCTCGCCGCAGATCCGATGAGCCGCGTGGCTTGCGAAACGCTGGTCACGACCGACTTCTGCTGCGTCGCCGGCGAAATCACCAGCAAGGCGACGCCCGACTACGAAAAGGTCGTGCGGCAAGTCATTCGCGAAGTCGGCTACACGCACGACGACATCGGCTTCAATGCCGACACCTGCGAACTCAACCTCCGCCTGCACAGCCAAAGCCCGGACATCGCCCAAGGGGTGAACGACGACGCCGCGAAGGGTAAAGACATCGGCGCCGGCGACCAAGGCCTGATGTTCGGCTATGCCTGCAACGACACGCCGGAGCTGATGCCGCTGCCGATCGCCCTGTCGCACCGCATCACCAACGCGCTCACCGCCGCCCGCCAAAAGAACGAAGTTTCCTGGCTCCGCCCCGATGCGAAGAGCCAGGTCACGATCGAGTACGAAGGTTTCCGTCCGGTCCGCATCGACACGGTCGTGGTCTCCACGCAGCACGACGAGAAGGTGACGCAGGCTCAAATCCAAGAGTACGTCGTCGAAAAGATCATCAAGCCGCTGCTGCCGGCCGACCTCGCCGGCGGGAAGATCACCTACCACATCAACCCGACGGGCAAGTTCGTCGTCGGCGGTCCGCACGGCGATACCGGCCTCACCGGCCGTAAGATCATCGTCGACACCTACGGCGGCTGGGGCCGTCACGGCGGCGGGGCGTTCAGCGGCAAGGACCCGACGAAGGTCGATCGCAGTGCGGCGTACATGGCCCGTCACGTGGCGAAGAATATCGTCGCGGCCGAACTGGCCGATCGTTGCGAAGTGCAGTTGGCCTACGCCATCGGCGTCGCCGAGCCGGTCAGCATCTACGTCGACACGCAAGGCACCGGCAAAGTCGACGACGACCGCCTCTGCGACGTCGTCCGCCAAATGTTCAAGCTCAGCCCGCGCGGTATCATCGAATACCTGAACCTGCGTCGTCCGATCTATCGGGCCACGGCCGCAGGCGGGCACTTCGGCCGCAGCGAAGCGACCTTCTCGTGGGAGAAGACCGATCGCGCCGCGGAACTTGCCGAAGCCGCCGGACTGGTCGGCGCGGCGAAGTAACGGCCGCGAAGTAGTTATTGCATCGACATGCGGCAGGAGCCCGATTTGCGAAACCCGGCCGCAACCATGACGAAATCCCTCGGGCATCGACCTTGCCGGTCGGTGCCCGAGTTCGTTTCTGCTCGGCTTGCCGATGGCGCCGTAGCGGTCGTCATCACCGCCGCCTTGCTATTTCTCATTCGCCGCTTGGCCGGGGCTTTTCCGGTACCGCTTGAGCCGGCTGCGGCCGCGGCCGTTTGCATCTTCGGGCTCATGTCGCTCGTAACGTGTTGCGGGCAGCGGCAGACTCCGTCGCTCGCATCGCCGACTATAGTTCTCGGCTTGATCGTCGTCGCTTTGTCACTGTCGTTGCCTGGTTCCGGCACAGCCGCGATCACCCTACTCTGGTTTCCCGCCGTTATCGGCATCGTAGGCCTTGCCTCCGGGCGCCTCGCGAGCATTCGTCTCTCGCCCACGGTCGCAATCGCCGCGCCCCCGCAAGCATTTGATGCGTCCACCTCCTCGATCACGCGGCGGTTCGTCGACGCGGCCGGCGTCGACTGTTTCGAAGCGACCTATCGCGCGGAGTGCCCGGCCGATGGTCGGTTCGCGGTCGTACACGCTGCGTTCCAGCCGCCGTTCGCGGCGGTGCCGGAAGTGGAAGCCGTGCTCGAGGGCCAAGACCGCGCGCCCGGCGTGCAACTTCGCACGACTCTCGTCCTTCCGTACGGCGCGCGAATCGAAGTTCGCTATGCGTCGACGGCTTCGGCTCCCCGCATCGCCCGTGTACGATTGAAGGCTCGCGGCCTACAATCTTCCGACCTCCGCAACGCGTAACGTTCCGCGTTCGCTCGGCCGCTCTCTCGCAAACGCATACAGATTCGCACCGCTCATGGCACGTTGGCCGCGCCGCACCTGGACCACGCTCTACACCTACGGCACGATCTTCCTCGTGTTCCCGCTCTTGGCCTATTTGGCCTTAGCATGGGTTCGAGCTTGGCCGCCGTTCGAATAAACGGCGATCGCGCCGGCAAAGTCTCGGCCCGATTTCTTACGGCTCGCCGACCGATTGTAATTTTCTCCGCGCTCCGCGCGCCGGTCGCGGCGCCAGATGCAGATCAAAGAAACGCCGCACCCGCCGCGGATAGTTCTCGGGATCGGCGAACACGGCCCCGTTGTGCTTCGCGCCCTTCACGACCATCAGCTTCGCCGGGCTCGTGATGCACTTGCGCAAGGCTTGCGCCGCGGCGACCGGAATCATCCGATCCTTCTCGCCGTGCATCATCATCACCGGCACCTTCACGCGGGCCGCGTGTTGCTCCACGTTCATGAAGTGAAAGTCGTTGCGTCGGCCCCACCTCGCGCGGGCCGTGCCCAGGAAGATGTGATAAAACCAGTCGGGGAGGTTCCGCGTAAGGTACGTCCAGGGGTACGGAATATAGATGTCGATGTAACGCCGCAGAAAAATCAGCTGCGTCGTATGCGTCGGATACGCGCCGTCGGTAAAGAGGCAGCGAATCCGCGCATCGTCGGCCGCCAAACAAAGGGCCGCCCCCGCCGCTCGGCTAATTCCCAACACGCCCACGCCGCGCAGGTCCGCATCCGGCCGGCCCATCAAGTAGTCGATCGCCGCCCGCAAGTCGGTCAGTACGTTCGGCGCCACCCACGGCATCATGGTCAGGTTCGGTTGGGCGTCGCTCGTGCCGTGGTTCCGCAAATCAAACGTCAGCACGTCGTAACCGGCGGCGATCAGGTCGCGCACATACGGCGTGGCGTTCCAGCGATCGCCGTTCAGCTCGTGCCCGAAGAGAATCACGCCCTTGCGCGGGCCGGCGGCCGTGTGCTTGAGATACGTTCCGCGCAGGGTCAGCCCGTCGGCGGTGGGAAACTCGCAATCTTCCCCGCCCGCGAGCGGTTCACCCCCTTCGGCCACGAGCAAAGTCGATTCGCCGATCAGCCGCTGCACGATCGGGAAGTAGCGAATCCAAACGTACGTCCAGAAGACGACGTTGAAGAGCACGAAGCCTGCCAGCACCTGCAGCGCAAGCCGCCCCAGCGACAACGCGACGAGCGGGGCGATCAGCGGCGAAAATTCCAACGGCATCGACGTCGGCAATGGCGTGGCTGCGAAGCGGTGCGGGGCAAGGAAACCGGCCGCGGCGTCGAGGCTCGTCGGCCGCCGCCGGCAAACGGTCAATCTTACTCCCGACCCCTCCGCTCGCCTACCGGTCGAAAGGCGCACTTCACGCGAATCCATCCGCCGCCGGCATGGTGGCGGCGTCGACTTCCGGCCCTCCCGAGCCGGCGGGGGTAAACGTCCGATCGTCTTCCCGCCGGCCGGGGCCAGCTTTATTTCACGCCGAACTTCAACGCCGGATTCGCATGATCGAAGTCGGCGTCGTTCACCGGGACGTTCAGCACCAGGTCCTTGTAGAGATACGATTCTTCCAGGTGCGATTCGGTCCCTTCCGTGTTGCTCCAGCGATGGTGCTCGCAGGCGATCGGCGTTTGCAGCTGATCGTCGAAGAAAAGCTGCACTTGTTTGAAGAGCACCACCTTGCTCGGCTTCGGATGTTCGAACGACGCCAGCGTGCAGGGCCGGCCGCTGATTTCGTGCCCCTTCGTAATGGTCACCTTCACGTTCGGGTCTTTCAGCAACTCCTCTTCGAACAGCGCGGCCACCCGGTTCGCGAAGTTCCAAATGCCGATGTTCGTCACCGGCCGCCGGCTCACGGCCTTCGCCATGTCGTCGTCCGGCGCCAATTTCACCATCGGCATAACTTTCCGCTTCCAGCCGGCCGGGCTCACGAGCATCTTGCCGTCGTGCGCGCCTTCGAGCCAAATCACTTGCTGGCCGACGTCCGGAGCCCGCCATTGCATATAGATACCCAGCGGCTCGCGGCGGACCTTTACGTCCATTACGTTGAGCGGCTGGAGCTTGTCGTCGATCCGTTCCTGCTTCTGGAAGACGGCCGAGAGCGATTTCACGCCGGCCATCCGCTCGTTGGCGATCGCCAACATTTGCCGGCAGGCCTTGATCGCTTCTTGCCCTTCGAGCTTGTCGGAGAGGGCCGCGGCGTGCGTCACCGCCGAGTTCACGGCCCCCGTCTCCGCGACCGGTTCCCCGCCCCAGAAGCCCCAGGCCGCCGCCCCGCCGACCGCGAGTGCCGCCGCCGCCTTGAGCCAGATGCGTCGCTTCTTGGCGATCTTTACCGGAGCCGACCAATCGCCGCCGTGAACCGGAACTGTCGCCATACGTGTCCCTTCCGCCTGCCCTGGCCTTGTTCGACGCCTGAATTACCTTCGACTTCCCGCCGGCCCCGCTATCACGAAAAGCCGAACGCCCCGGATAGCCCGCAGCCGCGGAATTTCCTAACGCCCCTTGAGTGCGGTTCCGCGCCACTTGCGACGGGCCGCATCGCGACGAAATGTCGCCGCCTGGGAGCGCGGCGGACGCTGCGAAAGCAATCGTCGCTGCGGAAAAAACGCTTGCACGACGCGATTTTCGGACCACAATGCGGGCCGTAGTTTCGCCGGGAGCCCTGAAGATGTCGCCGCAAATCGTTCGCCGTTGCTTGCTGGCCGCCGCCTTGGTCGTGGCGACGTGGAACCTAGCCGGCCGGCGCGCGGAACCGCCCGCCGATCCCGCCGCGATGCCCCGTTCCGTCTTAGTCCCCGTCGATAGCGGCGCAGCCGCGTACGCCGGGGGCGGCGTCAACCGATAGACCGCGTCGGCGACTCGACCGCCGCCGCCGCGGGCGACTCGCCGGAGGCTTAGTCGCCGCACATAAACTGCCTTCTGTAGAGGACGCCCTCCGCGGCGTACCGGAAGCTCTAATCGCAACAGATTTGCAATTGCCTCGAAATTGCAAGTGCGTGCATGCGACCCCCGTTTGCACGCACCCTTAGTTCTAAGTGAAGTCGTGCGTGCAACACGACCCTCGTTGCACGCACCCCCTCTCTTTTGCACGCAGTAACCGTAGCGCGGTTGTAATTGCAAAACGATAGTCAATAAGGCGCGCAGCCGAACAGAAATCGGACGTTCATGCGTCCCTTCTCCCCTTGTGGGAGAAGGTGCCCGAAGGGCGGATGAGGGGGCGGACCTTCGTGTCGACGTGACAAGACTCCGGTCGCTCACGCTCCCGGCTCGCTGTTGATGTTTTGGGAGTTTCATAGTCGTCGACCTTAGCCCCCGGCACTTCATGCCGGGGGCAATGCGGATGGAATTTTGGTTGCGGCGATGGACATCGGAAAGGGGCCGTGCCCCCTCGCTTGCGCTTCGGGGCTAATGCGTAGTGGTTGCGACTACGGCGAATCACCGTCGTTTGCCCCCGGGATGAAGTGCCGGGGGCTAACTTCAACGGGAAACGCGCGCATCCGCACGTGAAACCATTCTCCCGGTTCCGCCGGCCAAATTCCTCCCGCCGCGACCACAAGATGTGGCATCGCCGCAGAGCCCGCCCACAAAATGGCGGCCGGCCAAAAACGCCCTTGATTTCTGCGAAGGGTCTGAGCGAACCCGAAGGGTTCGAAGCCATTAGCCGGTGGTCGAGGCCCGCCGGGCCGAACACCACCGGAAAGTAATCTGAAAAAATAATGGCACCCTGGAAGGGGGCCAGAACGCGTTGTGCTCGGGCTTCCGGCACCCCGCCGGGGTGCACGACTTTATTGCTGATGAGTAACCGGTGGTGTCGCTCCGCTCAGCCACCGGCTAATGGCTCGGAACCCTCCGGGTTCCCAAACCGCCGATCGGCGAGCACCAAGCACGGCTACCCGCTCTTCCCGGCCAACCACTCATCGACGATCGTCTCCAGCACGTCCAGCGGCACGGCCCCTTGCCTCAAGACGACGTCGTGAAATTCCCGCACGTCGAACTTGTCGCCAAGCTGCTTCTCGGCGCGGGTTCGGAGTTCGAGAATCTTCAACTCGCCGATTTTGTAGGCCAACGCTTGCCCCGGCCAAGCGATGTAGCGGTCGACTTCGTTGACGATGTCGAGTTCCGACTTGGCCGCGTTCGCTTTGAAGAAGTCGATTGCCTGTTGCCGCGTCCAACGCTTGTGATGCATCCCGGTGTCGACGACGAGCCGAATGGCCCGCCAGACTTCGTAAGTCAGCCGGCCGAAGCGCGCGTACGGATCTTTGTAGAGCCCGAGGTCCGGGCCGAGCCCTTCGCTGTAGAGGCCCCACCCTTCCACATAGGCGGTGAAGAATCCAAAACGGCGAAACTTCGGTAGGTCGGTGAGTTCGCCCGCGATCGCAATCTGCAAATGATGGCCCGGCATCG
>JAFLCO010000087.1 GCA_017303535.1 Planctomycetota bacterium | reverse complement strand
TGGCTTCAAGATCGCATGGAGGGAAGCGAGAACCGGCTCGAGCTTTCACGCCGCGAGCAACTTCGCATCCTCACGAAGCTCACGGATGCCGTAATCTTCGAGGAGTTCCTCCAAAAGAGCTTCCTCGGATCGAAGAGCTTCTCGCTCGAGGGGGCCGAGAGCCTTATTCCTTTGCTGGACATGGCCATCGAGCGCTCGGCCGAACAAGGCACGCAAGAGATCGTCATCGGCATGGCGCACCGCGGCCGGCTGAACGTGCTGGCCAACGTCATGGGCAAGAGCCCGCAACAGATCTTCCGTGAATTCGCCGACGTCGATCCGGAACTGCACACCGGCCGCGGCGACGTGAAGTATCACCTGGGCCACAGCCACGACTGGATCACCAGCACCAACCGCAAGGTCCACTTGTCGCTGGCGTTCAATCCCAGCCACTTGGAGTTCGTGGGGCCGGTCGTACAAGGCCGCCTTCGTGCGAAGCAAGACAAGCTCAGCGATTCGCAACATGAGCGTGGCTTGGCCGTTGTCATCCACGGTGATGCGGCATTCGCCGGCCAAGGCGTCGTGCAAGAAATGCTCAATATGAGCGAGCTTGGGCCGTACAACGTCGGCGGCACGCTGCATATCATCATCAACAACCAGATCGGCTTTACCACGGCGCCGGAAGAAGCCCGTTCGTGTGCCTACTGCACCGACGTGGCCAAGATGCTGCAAAGCCCGTTGTTCCACGTGAACGGTGAGGACCCGGAAGCCGTTGCCCAAGTCGTGCAATTGGCGATCGACTTCCGCCGCGAGTTCAAACGCGACGTCGTCATCGATATGTACTGCTATCGTCGCCGCGGTCACAACGAAACCGACGAGCCGACGTTCACGCAGCCGCTCTGGTATAAGACGATTGATCGTACGAAGAATGTCCGCGAAGGGTACCTTGAGTACCTGCTGAAGATGGACGGCATCTCGCGCGTCGAGGCTGATGCCATCGCGGCCCGCCGCCGTGAGCAATTGGAAAAAGATCTGAACGTCGCCCGCAGCCCGGAGTTCAAGCCCCGCGTCGCTCCTTGGACGGGGCTTTGGGCCGGCTTTCGCGGCGGTCCCGAAAGCGAAGCCGAAGAACTGAATACCGGCGTGAGCCGTGAAAAACTGGCGACTTATTTGAATTCGCTCGCGACGGTCCCTGCCGATTTCAACGTGCATCCCAAATTGCAACGGTCGGTGCTCGACGCACGCCGCGAGATGTCTAAAGGCGCCAAGTCGCTCGATTGGTCGGCCGCGGAAGCGCTGGCTTACGCCACGCTGGCCGTCGACGGCTACAAGGTGCGGCTCACCGGTCAGGATTGCGAACGCGGTACGTTCAGCCACCGGCATGCCGTGCTGAACGACTTCGAAAACGGCCGCCGCTACATGGCGCTGAATAATATCTTGCCGTCGCAAGCGCCGGTCGAGATTTACAACAGTCCGCTCTCCGAAACCGGCGTGCTGGCGTTTGAATACGGTTACAGCCTCGACTGGCCGCAAGGTCTGATTTTGTGGGAAGCCCAATTCGGCGACTTCGTCAACGGCGCGCAAGTTATCATCGATCAGTTCATCACCAGCGGTGAAGACAAGTGGCGCCGCCTAAGCGGCCTTGTGATGCTGCTGCCGCACGGCTTTGAAGGTCAAGGCCCGGAGCATAGCAGCGCCCGGCTCGAACGATTCCTACAACAAGCGGCCGAAGACAATATCCAAGTTTGCAACTGCACTACGCCCGCGCAATTCTTCCATCTGCTGCGCCGCCAAGCGCTGCGAAAGTGGCGCAAGCCGCTCGTCGTCATGACGCCTAAGAGCCTGTTGCGGCATCCGAAGGTCGTCTCGACCTTTGAGGATCTCGAGCAGGGGATGTTCCAGCGTGTGCTCGACGATGTGAATCCGAATCGTGAAAAAGTCGAACGCGTGCTGCTCTGCTCGGGCAAGATCTATTACGATCTCGAAGCCAAGCGGCAAGAACTTGGCCGAGAGGATGTTGCGATTCTCCGAGTCGAACAGCTTTATCCGCTGCCACAGGAACAGCTTCGGTCGGCCCTGGCTCGGTATTCCGACACCACTCCGGTATTCTGGGTGCAAGAAGAGCCCGAGAACATGGGGGCTTGGCGGTTTATGCGTATTCACTGCGGGGAAAAACTGTTCGGACGGCTGAAATTTTCGGGCATTTCTCGCCCGGCGTCCGGTAGTCCCGCCACCGGTTCCAACAGCAGCCACAAATTGGAACAGGCCGAACTCCTGGCCCAGGCCTTCGGCGGACGGTAAAACTAAAATCCTGAAGCGACGTGGCGAGCGCCCTCGTTTTAACGGGGCGCTCGCCTCGCTCATTTATCCCCTCCGTTTTTGCACGTTTCCGCGCCTTCCCCTCATCAAGCAGGCGCGTTGAATTCCTAACCGACAACTCGAAGCACCGCCCCCGATTGAATCATGGCCATTGAATTGCGTGTACCGTCTTTAGGCGAATCGATTACCGAAGTCTTTATTGGTGAGTGGCGCAAGGGCGAAGGTGCCCAAGCCGCCGCGGGGGAAAACCTCGTCGAGATCGAATCGGACAAGGCCACCGTTGAGTTGGCCGCGCCGCAAGCCGGCGTCGTATCGAAAGTGCTCAAGAAAAAAGGTGAGACGGCGCAGGTCGGCGAAGTCATCGGCTACATGGAGCCCGCCGGAACGCCCGTCGGACAGAAGACGCCGGAACCAACGAAGGACGCTCCTGCCGCACCCGCGGCGACTTCACATGTCGCCGTTCACAACGAAGCTCCGATCGCAACGAGCAGCGGGACCAACGGCTCCGGCGAATCACGCGTTATGCCGGCCGCCGCCCGTGAGTTGGCTCAGCGAGGTCTTCAGGCGTCGGAAGTTTCCGCCTCGGGCCCGGGGGGCCGTTTGCTGAAGGAAGACGTCGTGCGTCATGCCGAAGCGCCTCGAGCCGAACCAAAGCAGCCGGCGGCCGTCGCGACAGTCGCCCCTCCGGCGCCGTCGGCTCCGGCGAAAAGCGCTCCGGTGCCGTCGGTCGGTCTCAGCGGCTCGGCGTCGCGTCGTGAAGAAGCGGTGCCGATGAGCCCGATTCGCCGTCGCATCGCGCAGCGGCTCGTCGAAGCCCAACAGAACGCTGCGTTGCTCACCACGTTCAACGAAGTTGACATGTCGGCCGTCATGACGCTTCGCAACGAACACAAAGACATGTTTGCCCAGAAGCACGGCGTGAAACTCGGCTTCATGTCGTTCTTTGTCAAAGCTTCGATCGACGCCTTGAAGATGGTGCCGCAGGTCAACGCCGAGATTCGCGGCAACGACATTATCTACCATAACTATTACGACATCGGCATCGCCGTCAGCGGCGGCAAGGGCTTGGTTGTTCCGGTGCTGCGAAATGCCGAACGAATGAGCTTCTCGGAAGTCGAACAGACGATCGAGCACTTTGGTAAGCTAGCCCGCGATAACAAGCTGACGCTCGACCAGCTGCAAGGCGGCACGTTTACCATCTCCAACGGCGGCGTGTTCGGCTCGCTCATTTCGACGCCGATCGTCAATCCGCCGCAAAGCGGCATCCTCGGATTGCATGCGATTCAAGAACGCCCCGTGGCTCGCGACGGTCAAGTCGTGATCCGCCCGATGATGTACATGGCCTTCACGTATGATCACCGCATCATCGATGGTCGCGAAGCGGTGACGTTCCTTCGCCGCATCAAAGAAACGATCGAGAATCCGTCGCGTATCCTTCTTGAAATCTAAGGTAGAAGTCAAAGGCAAAATGCGAAACGGCAGAGGTCTCTCTTCGAGCGATCTCACGTTTCGTCTTTTGCCTTTCGCATTTTGAGGTTACCCCCATGAATCACGATCTCATCGTCATCGGCGGCGGACCCGGCGGATATGTCGCGGCCATCCGCGCGGCTCAACTTGGCCTCAATGTCGGCTGTGTGGAAAAGGAAGCGGCGCTCGGAGGCACCTGCTTGCGGATCGGCTGCATCCCGAGCAAGGCGCTGCTTGAGTCGAGCCATCTCTATCACATGGCTCAGCATGAGATGGCGGCGCACGGCGTAAAGATCGTCAACGCGTCGCTCGATCTGCCGACGATGCTCAAACGCAAAGACGGTATCGTCGACGGCCTGACGAAGGGAATCGACTTCCTCTTCAAGAAGAACAAGGTCACGCGCTATCGCGGCACCGGGCGACTGGCCGGGCCCGGGAAAGTTGTGGTGGACGGCGACCAGCCGCAGGAACTGACCGCGAAGAATATCATCATCGCCACCGGCAGCAAGCCGATGATGATTCCCGGTATTGAGTTCGACGGCAAGCATGTCGGCACGAGCACCGAAGCCCTTAATTACGACAAAGTTCCCGAGCACCTTGTCGTCATCGGCGGCGGCGTCATCGGTCTGGAACTCGGCAGCGTTTGGAAGCGGCTTGGCGCGAAAGTAACCGTTCTGGAATTCCTCGACCGCATCATGGCGGGCATGGATACGGAGCTAGCCCGTGACTCGCAGAAGGTCTTCGAGAAGCAAGGCATCGAGTTTCGCCTCAAGACCAAAGTAACCTCCGCGAAGTTTGACGGTTCGAAGTGCATCGTCACCGTCGAAGGGGGCGAGCCGATCCATTGTGATAAGGTGCTCGTTTCCGTCGGCCGCGTCCCGGTCACCGACGGCCTCGGTTTGGAAACCGTCGGCCTGCAACTCGACGCCAAAAAACGCATCCCGACGGACAGCCATCTACGCACGCCGATCGCCGGCATTTTTGCCATCGGCGATTGCATTAACGGCCCGATGCTGGCCCATAAGGCCGAAGAAGAAGGCGTGGCGGCCGCCGAGTTCATCGCGACTGGCTACGGACACGTCAACTACGATGCGATCCCGAGCGTGGTTTACACGGAGCCCGAGGTCGCGTCCGTCGGGAAGACGGAAGACGAGTTGAAGGCTGCCGGCGTGGAGTACCGCAAAGGTACTTTTCAGTTCGCCTTCCACGGCCGGGCCAAAGCGCTGGGCCAGACCGACGGCTACGTCAAAGTTCTCGCCGACAAAAAAACGGATCGAGTGCTCGGCGTCCACATTCTCGGCCCCCGGGCCGGCGACCTCATCGCCGAGTGCGCCGCGGCCATCGAGTTTGGCGCGAGTTCGGAAGACATCGCTCGCACCTGCCACGCCCATCCGACGCTGGCCGAAGTCGTCAAAGAAGCGGCGCTCGGCGTCGACGGTCGCTCAATCCACAAATAGCGACATCCCGAGGCGAGCGGACGGCGTCAGCCGGCCTTTACACTAACTGATCTCGGAAGGCTACTTCGCCTTCTTCGTTCGTCCGCGGCCTTTGCGCGGCGACTCGGCGTCTTCAATGGTCGCGGTGGCCGCGGCCGAAGCTTGTTGCGCCGCGGCGGCTTCGTCGGTCGTCGGATGATCGTAAGCGTCGGCCGCTTCGACGTCGACCGAAACCTTGCCTTCGGCACCAGGAAACACGTAGATCTCGCCGAAGAGATTCTGCTGCTCAGTCTTCACGGAGTGATGCCGGGCCAGTTCCAGCACGGCCAAGAACATGCCGACGAGCTTGGCCTTCTGCATCCCCGGCTCGAAGAGTTCGCCGAGCGCCAACTGTCCTCGTTCGTTAAGCAGACGGGCGATTCGCTCCATGTGGACGTGGATCGGCGTATCATCGTACAGAATGTTCGCCTGCGGGCCGCCCTGGTTTTCGCGCACGATCCGGGCAAACGCGCTGACCAAGTCCCAGAGTTCCACTTCCTCAAGCGGTTCGCGCTCCAACCGATCCCCGCGCGGTCGATCGACCGTCATCCGCGCGAAATGCTCCTGCCAGCCGCGAGACCGATCTTCGAGCATGCTCGCGGCGTCGCGGAACTGCTTGTATTCGAGCAGTTGCTTAACGAAGTCCTGCTTCGGATCGTCGAGCGGTTCTTCAACCTCGTCGGCGTGCGGCAGCACCATTCGCGACTTGATCTCGATCAGCATCCCGGCGACTTCCAAAAACTCGCCGATGCCGTCGATATCAAGTCGTTCCAGCACCTCGATGTGAGCCAAGTATTGGTCGACGATCGTTGCGAGCGGCAAGTCGACAATTTCCACCTCCTGCTTCCGTACCAAGTACAGCAGCAGATCGAGCGGGCCTCGGTAGGCTTCCAGATCGACGCGGAAATTCATCGTCGGTTCGTCGGACGTCGCAGGACGCTTCAAAGGTGAAGGCTTCGGGCGACGTAGCGAATTGAGCGCGATGCTCATGGGCCGGGTCCGCGAGACGATGGAGACTTCCGACGGCCGGAGAGTCGGCCAAATCGGAACACGTTCATCGTAACACGCCGACCGCAGGGCCCGCAGAATGAAACAATTCCGCCTTGGTCGCTACAGTCCCGCTCCTTGTTTCGACCGTCAAGGTTTGCCGGCTTGAGCCCTGTTCCCGGCTTTCCCGAAAGGCCGCCAAATCCTAGACTTAAGTGCGTCACAGTACGTTCACCGCTAGCGTCGCCGGCGCTCGCGGAACGTCGGCTGTGGTGCGTGAATCTTGTCGTTTCGAGACATTCCCATTTCTGAAAATCAGCCACGCTACGAACAACTGTGGGCCCCCTGGCGACTTGGCTACATTCAAGGCGACGCGGGGGCGGAAGCTCCGCGCGCCGAACCGAGTTGGCTCCAGGGGGCCGACCACGATTGTTTCATTTGCCTCGATGCCGCGACTCCGGCCGATGATCGACGAAATCTTGTCGTCGGCCGCGGCGGCCAATCGATCGTGATCCTCAATCGCTACCCATACAACAACGGCCATTTGCTCGTGGCCCCGCTGGCTCACAAGGGTCGCATCGATCAACTCACAACGGAAGAACATGTCGAACTGATGCAGACGCTCGCCAAGCTCGTGAAGGCCTTGGAAGAGCGGATGCGGGCCGAAGGGTTTAACGTCGGCCTAAATCTCGGCAAGATCGCAGGTGCGGGCCTTCCCGGTCATTTGCATTGGCACATCGTGCCGCGTTGGAGCGGCGATACGAATTTCATGCCCGTCTTCGCCGGCGCTCGGGTCATTCCGCAGGCCCTCGATGCGCTCTGGGAGTTGCTTTCGGATGCCCTTTAGTTCGCCGCAGCCTGACACCGTCGCCGAGCGCGAGCAAGCGCTACTAGCCCCGTATGCGATGCACAGCGCCCTGTCTTCGGGACGAAAGCACCCTGAGCCTGCGCATCCGTACCGCGGACCGTTTCAACGCGACCGCGATCGTATCGTTCATAGCACGGCCTACCGGCGACTTAGCGGCAAGACTCAAGTATTCACGCGTGAGATGGGCGACTTCCATCGCACTCGACTTACTCACACGCACGAAGTGGCTAGCGTTTCGCGCACGATCGGCCGTGCGCTGCGGCTCAACGAAGACCTGATCGAAGCGCTCGCGCTGATGCACGACCTGGGGCACCCGCCGTTCGGTCATGCGGGTGAGGACGTGCTGCACGAATGCACGAAGGATCATGGCGGCTTTTCGCATAACCGCCAGGCGCTGCGAATCGTCGAAATTATCGAGCAGCGCTACCCGGAGTTTCCCGGGCTTAATTTGAGCTACGAGGTGCTTGCGGGACAGCAATCACGGGCCGTGAAGCGAGGCGCGCCGGAGCGGCCTTTGTTGGAGGTGCAGGTCGTCGATGCGGCCGATAGCATCGCATACGACACGCATGACGTCGACGACGCCTTGCAACTTGGCCTCCTCACGCAAGCGGAACTCGCCGCCGAAGTGCCTCTCTGGCGGCAGGCGACCGACCGCGTGCTGGCCCGATATCAAGGGCTCGATGACGGGGAACTTCGGCGCGCCATTCTGCACGAACTCCTCGACTGGCAAATCGGCGACATGCTGGCCGCGGCCTCCCGGCGATTGGAAGCGGGCAACATCGATTGCTTGGCGGCCGTTCACGCCGCACCGCTCATCGTCGTTTTCGATCCGGAACTGGCCGAGCTAAAAACCGAACTTGAACGCTTCCTCTACGATCGGGTCTATCGCAACCCGCTAGTCGTAGCCTCAAGGCGCATCGCGCAGGATCAATTGCGCGCCATGTTCCAAGGCTATCTGCGGCGGCCGAATCTCATGCCGGATTCGTTTCAAAAACGGGCGGAGGAATACGGCCTGCCGCGCAGCGTCTGCGATTATTTGGCGGGCATGACCGATCGCTTCTGCCAACAAGAGTTTCAACGGCTCTTCGCGGCGTAGGAAGCATCTATGGATCGCATCGTTCAGCAAACCCAAACGTCGACGGTATCCTTCCGTCGGAGTTTGTTGATCAGCCTCGTTGCTCTGCTGTTTGGTTTCGCAATCAACGTCGGGCTCGAGGCGTTGGGGGCTTTCGGCGATCGCCCGGCGACGCTGGTCCGTTCGGTGTTGCTGTTCTTTACCGTCTACTTTGCCCTCACGCTGCAACACGTGATGGTCGCGGCACGTTGGCCGCCCGCCGGCGTCATTAGCCTTCCCCAGGGCCTGCTCGTTGACACGAGCGTGCTGATTGACGGGCGCATTCTCGACATCGTGCGCAATCAAGCGATCGACGGGCCGTTTTGTATCGTCCAACCGGTGCTCGACGAACTTCAACAACTGGCCGACAGCTCTGACAAGCCGCGCCGCGAACGCGGGCGGCGAGGGCTCGACGTTCTTGGACAACTCAAGGAATGTCTCGGCGATCGGTTGCAAGTCTTGCCGCCTCAGACGGCAAAGAGTTTCGCCACGGCCGTTGACGAGCATCTCATCCGCTTGGCCGTCGAACGACAATACAAACTTCTAACGGTCGACGCTCCTTTGCAGAAGCGAGCCCAAGCTCAAGGCGTGGTCGCGATCAATTGGAATGAACTGGCCACGGCCTTGAAGCCGCCTTGTCTACCAGGCCAAGAACTCACCTTGCTTATCGTTCGACGCGGTCAACAGCCGGGGCAAGGCGTAGGTTACTTGGAAGACGGCACGATGCTCGTCGTCGAAGGGACCGCCGACGTCATCGACCGCGAGGTGAACCTGACAATTACCGGCGTCACACAAACCGCCGGCGGACGTATGGTCTTCGGACGACGCACCGCGTAACGACTCATCGACGTCGACCTCATAACCGGCCGTTACGGCGAGTTTTCCTGCGTCACGACCGTGGCGTCGATCGTCTTGAAATCATCGCCGGAAGAGGCGGCGCCGGTCGCGTTGGTCTTGTCGAAACGATCATCGAAATCCGCCTGTGCCAGCCGAATCAGCAGAAGTTTTTTGAGCGGCGATTCGCCCGCTTCCGTGAAGAATCGATGACCGAGGCTCCCTTCCCGATCGGGCTGCGAAGTGACGACGAGAAACTCGCCGGGAGACAACTCCGCCGTGATGCGTAAATCTTGCAACACCTCCTTCGGCGGACCAAATTCCACTTTGAACATTCCTTCACCGGGCACAAATCGCTTTTCCGGCGTGCCGTGCTCGAGTTCCGGAATGAGTTCGATGCGCGCGCCGCCGTCGCCCGTCGGGAACGCGCGGGTCGCGAAGAGGCCGAGCACTTGGCGGTAGGTTCTTCCTTGCACGCGAGCTTCGTCGTCGATCACGAGCAGCGACAACTCCGGAACTCGCTGCGACTCGCCGAGCATGAGAATGTTGGATCGGCGGCCCGGCTGAATTCGCAGCGTGCGTTGTTTCACCGGCTTCGTCGCCAACTCGACTTTAGAGCCTTGGTCTTCGGCGCCTGCCTCGGGCGCTTTGTCGGTAAGTTGGATTTTGCGCTCGAGGGCGACCGGCAACGTGCCGTTGAGCAGGCCGACGCGGAGGCCGTTGCCCGTCATGCGACGTCGCATATCCGGAGGAAAGCGAAGTTCGTCAATTTCCTTCCAGAGCTTCTCACCAAGCTCTTTGTCGTCGGCGGGATAGCGTACGACAAGAACGTCGAGCACGATGCCGTCGCGAACCATGACCGGCATCGTGAGCGGCGACTTACGAATCGGATCCAGCGGCGTGCAACCGCTGCCGATCGCGCAGGCGCAGAGTATCACGATGGTGAGAATCAGAGCGTGCCGCACGTTGATCCGCGATGAAGTCGCCGGAATGAGGTTGAATCGCGGCGGAACGATAGCGTGATGAAGCAAAACCGTCAACGCGGCACGGCTTGCCGGCAACGGCGGCACGGCACGACCCCCGTCGCTTCACTATGCGGCGCTCGAACGTCCGACGTCGTCGATGCGGCGAAGGCGGGGCGTCGGAATACGGGTTCCGAAGACCCGGCCGTATCGTGCACGCAGGGCGTCTAAATCTCCCTCGAGGAATTCGTGCAACTGCGGCTCGGGACGCGCGGCGAGCCAAGCGGCGGCTTTGCGGCGCATGTCGAGATGGAACTTCTCGCAACTGGATCCGTGCGCGTGATAGCGGCCGGGAAAACGCCGCAGGTCGCCGTCGAACTCCGGTGAGATATGCCACAACTCGTGAAACACCACGGCAATCTTTTCGGCGTGCGGCAGATCGAGAAACCTGGGCACATAGAGGCTGAAAAGATAGAGATGGTCCCGCCCATGGGCGTCGCGCGGCATCGGATCGATGGCCCAACGTCGGCCGCGGCGAATCGTAACCGTCGCGCCACCCGCGAAGCGCAACGGGGTCATCGTGGCTTGCACACCATAGGGCCCGCCGGTGCGCGTTTGACAGATGCGAACCGCAGTCCGCGACATGTCGACATGACTAAAGTCAGGGTGCGTCGCTGCGAGATGCACACAGAGTTGTTGGATGCGCTCCGTGAGATTCAGCCCACCGCGACTTTCGGCCGGGGAAACTTGCGGTGACGTGGCGGCGCGTCGGAAACGCATGAAGCCGGGCATCCTTGCAGCGCGGACGACGGAAGTGACGGCAGACGGCGTGAGAGCTACTTGACCGAAGATACGAAAAAAGGCGGACGAGGTAAACGTCCGCCTTCAATCGATTGCTCTCTATGACGCGAAGATCCGGACGGCGCTACTTTGCAGCGTCGTCGCCACCTTCGAACGACGGAGCGGCCGCGGCCTTAGCCGAACGGTCGCGAACGCCGACGAATTCCAATATGGCGCGGGTGCCGGCATCGCCCAAACGCGGTTTAGCCAAACGCATAATGCGGGTGTATCCGCCGGGACGACCGTCGAAGCGGGAGGCCACGTCGTCGAACAAAACGGCAACCGCCTTCTTGTCGCCCAACATCACGAGCACGCGACGACGCAAGGTCACCGCAGGTGCTACGGCCTTGACCCAATCCTTGTATCGATCGCTCTTCTTCCAGGCCTTCCACTCTTCGCTGTTACGAGCGGCCGTGGTGCCGAACTGCTCGGCGGCACGACGCTGCTCGTTCGAGCGGCGAGCCAACGTGATGCACTTCTCGACGAGCGGCCGAACTTCCTTGGCCTTTTCGAGAGTGGTCACGATGCGACCCTTAACCTTGGGCGCTTGAGCCGGGTCGAGGTAAGCCTCTTCGTTGCGCTCCGTGAGAAACAACGCACTGGCCAAATTGCGCAACAGAGCCCGCTGGTGGCTCGGGCTACGACCAAGAACGCGACCTTTTCGACGATGACGCATGACTTTCTATCCGTTACTGAGGCGAGCAGGAAACAGTTCGTGCCCGCCGCCGATTCTGGCATATTTCAAACGTTGATTTAGAACCCGCCGGCCGACGGCACACGCATGTTGAGCCGCAGTCCAAGCGAGGTGAGCTTTTCGTTCACTTCCTTCAGCGTAGTGTCGCCGAAGTTGCGAACTTCGAGCAGCTGGTCTTGCGACTTTTGCACGAGGTCGCGGACCGTGTTGATATTTTCCGATTCCAAGCAGTTCATGGCCCGCACGGAAAGCTGCAGTTCCGAGAGCGTCATGTTGAGCTTGGCTTCCGTCGCCGAGTCGCCCGTCGGCATCACGCCGGGACGAGCTTCAGCAAACACCTGAGCGCCGAGTTCGCTGTATTGCACGAACGGGTTGAGGTGCTTGCGGAGAATCTTAGCGGCTTCGGTCAGCGCCATTTCAGGGCCGATCGAACCGTTGGTCCAAACTTCCAGCGTGAGCTTGTCGTAGTTCGTCTTCTGGCCGACGCGCGTTTCTTCGATTTCGTATCGAACGCGAACGACGGGGCTATAAACCGCATCGACCGGGATGATGCCGATTTCGACGTTCGGGCTGTGCTCCGAGGCGGGCACGTAGCCGCGGCCGTTGTCGACCACCATCTCGACTTGGAACGGCACGTCGCCGGTGAGCGTGCAGATGTGCAGGTTCTTGTTGATGACGTCGACGGTGCCGTCGGTTTGGACGTCGGCGCCGGTGACGGGCCCCTTCGTGTTCTTCTCGATCCGAATCACCTTTTCCGATTCGCCGTGATTCTTCACGACGATCGACTTGATGTTCAGGATGATGTCAGTGACGTCTTCGACGCAACCGGGGATCGTAGTGAATTCGTGCTGAGCGCCGGTGATCTTCACATGCTTGATCGAGCTGCCTTCGAGGCTCGAGAGCAAGACGCGGCGCAGCGAATTGCCGACCGTGTTGCCGAAACCCCGTTCAAACGGCTCGGCTACGAACTTGCCGTAGGTCGACGTCAAGCTTTCCTTTTCGCACGTGACCGTGCTCGGTAATTCAAAGCCGCGCCAACGAATACGCATGGATGATTCCCCCCGGACAAATTCGGCGATGACAACAACGAACGAAACCGACTCAAACAACGCCGCCGCGGCAAACTCTTCTTCGCCGCGGCCGGCAACTTAGGCGAGCGAAAACGCTCGCAAGACGACTACTTCGAGCACAATTCGACGATCAACTGCGTCTGCACCGGAATCGAGACGTCAAATTGTTCCGGCAGCCGAGCGACGCGACCTTCCGGGATCGGGCCTTGCAACAACGAGAGGAAATCGGGCACTTGCTTTTGATTCTCGGCGAGAATCATCTGCACGGCCTGGAGGCTCTTCTTCCGGTTCTTCACGCGAATGACGTCGCCGGCTTTGACCAGATAGCTCGGAATATCGAGCCGGCGGCCGTTGACCGTGATGTGACCGTGCTGAACCAATTGGCGGGCTTGGGCACGGCTGGCGCCAAATCCGAGACGATGCACGACGTTGTCGAGACGACGCTCGAGCAAGGCCATGAGCGAGTCGCCGGTGTTGCCCTTGGAACGTTCGGCTTCCGCGAAGTAGGTGCGGAATTGGCGTTCGAGAACGCCGTAATAATGTTTGACCTTCTGCTTCTCGCGAAGATGCACGCCGTAGTCGGTGAGCTTGCCGCGGCGCATGTGCATGCCGGGCACCGCGTCACGGCGCTCGATGGCGCACTTCGGGGTGTCGCAACGATTGCCCTTGAGAAAGAGCTTCATGCCTTCGCGGCGGCAAAGACGGCAAACCGGACCGGTCGTACGAGCCATGATTCTTCAGTGATTTCTGCGTGAACGGTGATTGGTAATTGCGTTAACGGCGGCCTGTCGTGAAACCTCGCCTAGACGCGACGCTTCTTCGGCGGGCGGCAGCCGTTGTGCGGCAGCGGCGTAACGTCTTCGATCGACTTCACGGTCATGCCGACCGATTGCAGCGCGGTGATCGCGCTTTCGCGACCGGAGCCCGGGCCTTTGACGCGAACTTCGACTTCCTTGACGCCGAACTTCGCAGCCTTTTCAGCGGCTTGCTGCGCGGCGCACTGGCCGGCGAACGGCGTGCTCTTACGGCTTCCCTTGAAGCCGCTGGTGCCGGCGCTGGCCCAGCAGAGCACGTCGCCCTTAGTGTCGGTGATCGTGACGACGGTGTTGTTGAACGTCGCCTTGATGTTGACGATGGCCAACGTCACGTTGCGACGAACCTTCTTGCGCTTGCCTGCGGCGGAGGCGGAGCTTTGCGAAGCTTGCGTATTCAATTCCCGACCCTTACTAGCTAACGAGTGATTTGCTGACGATTTCTGTTCGGCTCAAGCCACCACGAAGCGGCGCCGTACCGCAAATGCTCACGAGACGCGACCCGCAGGCCGCATCGCGTTACTTCATATCCTTCACGCCCTTCTTGCCGGCGACCGTCTTCTTCGGACCCTTGCGGGTGCGGGCGTTCGTGCGGGTGCGTTGGCCGCGAACCGGCAAGCCACGGCGATGACGGACGCCGCGATAGCTGCCGATGTCCTTCAGTCGCGCGACGTTTTGCGCGATTTGGCGGCGAAGCTGACCTTCGCACGTGTAGTCCTTGTCGAGCAAGGCGGCCATGCGGGCCAATTCATCTTCGTGCAGTTCGCGAGCATGAGCCGTCGGGCTGACGCCGGCCTTGCGGCAAAGCTCGAGCGCCACCTTCTTTCCCACTCCGTACAAGTACTGGAGCGAGATCCACGTGGGCTTGTCGTTCGGGATGTCCACACCGAGCAAACGAGGCATACCAAAAACTCCTCAAAGCGGCGCAAATTTAAGCGGCGCCCGCCGATTTCACGGCAATTGACTTAGATTCTAGCCCTAACGCGTTAGCCCTGGCGTTGCTTGTGGCGCGGATTTTCGCAGACCACGAACAGCACGCCGCGACGGCGGACGAGCTTGCACTTATCGCAAATGCGCTTGACGCTGGCACGAACTTTCATGACACACTCTTTTCGTCTTTCGACGGATTCAAAGCACAACAGTATAGAGGGAAGCAGGCACCGTACACAAGTGCCTGAAATCTCGGGAATTTACTTCTTCGGACGTTTTAGCGGACCGACTTTGACGACCTCGGCGACTTGCGGGACGGAAACCTCGAAGGCCGGCGTTGCCGGCACTCGATACCACCTCAATCGGCCGGATTTCGTCGCGAAACAAACGTTCGGACTTAGGTTCCTCCGCCAGCCGGGCCGGGCGCCTTGTGGTCGGGCCCGGCCGTCAGCAGGAACGGACCATCCTTGGTCATGGCAATCGTGTGCTCAAAGTGAGCGCTCGGCTTGCCGTCGTAGGTGACTTGCGTCCAGTGATCGGACAGCGCTTTGACGCGTTTGGTCCCCATGTTCACCATCGGCTCGACGGCGATCACGAGACCCGGCCGCAGTTCGAAATCGCCGTTGCGCTTGAGCTGCGAACTGACGAAATTCGGCACTTGCGGATCTTCGTGTAATTCGCGGCCGATGCCGTGGCCGACGAACGACTCGACTACGTAGAACCCGGCGTCGCGAACGTAGCGTTCCATCTCGACCGCGACTTCGCTCCAGCGGCTCTTCACGGCCATCAATTCGATCGCTAGGTTGAGCGTGCCTTCCGTCACGTCGAGCAAGCGTTGCGTTTCGGCAGGGATTTTGCCGACCGGGTAAGTGAACGCCGAGTCGGCGCACCAACCGTTGACGCTGCAGCCGGTGTCGACCGTGATGATGTCACCTTCCTTCAGCTTGCGCGAACCGGGCAAACCGTGGACGACTTCTTCATTGACGGAAATACAAGTGACCGCGGGGAACGGCACCTTGCCGGGATAACCTTTGAAGAGCGACTTCGCGCCCTGTTCTTCGAAAAACCGTTCGACCGCCGCGTCGATCTCGCGCGTAGTGACGCCCGGCTTGATTAGCGAGGCGGCTACTTGATTGGCGCCCCAGACGACAAGTCCGGCCTGACGCATCAGGCCGATTTCGCGGGGGCTACGCAGAGTCAACACGGCAAACACTTTCTCAACTAAGCCGCACAGAAATCGCTTCGACGATCAAGTCGTCGTGCGGCTTCCGCGGCACGGGCGGCCTTATTCCGTGAGGCCCTTGTAGTTTCGCATGACGAGGTGGCTGTCGATCTTTTGCACCAGATCGACGGCGACGCTCACGGCGATCAGCAGGCTCGTACCGCCGTAGAAGCTGGCGAGCGTCGGATCGATCTGAGCGAACGAAGCGACGATTGTCGGCGCGATAGCGACGACGGCCAAGAACGCAGCACCCACGTACGTGATGCGCATCATGACTTTTTCGAGGTAGTCGGCCGTGCGACGGCCGGGACGATAGCCGGGAATAAAGTTGCCCCAGCTCTTCAGGTTTTCGGCCATGTCCTTCGGGTTGAAGGTGACGGCGGTCCAGAAGTAGCAGAAGAAGTAGATCAACACGACAAACAGAAAGTTGTGCGTGAAGGCGTCGTTCTGAGAGAGCGAGTTGCCGATGTCTTGGAGCGTCAGGTTATCCGTTGCGCGGCCGAGCCAGCCGAAGAACAACGCCGGGAACAAGAGCAAGCTGCTGGCGAAAATGATCGGCATGACGCCCGCTTGATTCACCTTGAGCGGCAAGTACTGACTCATACCGCCGTAGACCCGGCGACCCCGAACGTGCTTGGCGCTCTGCATCTTGATGCGGCGCTGGCCTTTGTAGATGAAGACCACGCCGTAGACGACCGCCACGAAAAGGCCGACCAGCAAGATGAGCTTTTCAACGCCCATTTGACCGCCAAGCGTGATCTCACCGTTGAGTAGCGGACCGACGAGATTGCCCAAAGCCCGCGGCATGCTGGCCAAGATGTTCGCCATGATGAGGAGGCTGATTCCGTTGCCGATGCCGTATTCGTCGATTTGTTCGCCGAGCCACATCAGGAAGACCGTGCCGCAGGTCATCGTGATGACGGCGATCATGTACCAACTGAAGGGAAGCTGTCCGTCGACGAGCAAGTCGGGGATGACGTCGCTCGTCCCTTCCGCCGGATTGCCGACCATAACGCGAACGTAGAACCAACTTTGGAACAAGCAGATGACCACGGTCGCATAACGCGTGTATTCGTTGATCTTCTTGCGACCTGACTCACCTTCCTTCTGCAGTTCTTCCAGCGGCTTCCAAACGCTGGCAAGCAACTGGAAGATGATCGACGCCGAGATGTACGGCATGATGCCGAGGCCGAAGATCGTGGCATTGCTAAGGTTCGAGCCGCTGAACATCGCCACTTGGTTGAGGACTTTGGCGAAGCCTTCGTTCGTGCCGGCGTCCGCCATGCGCTGCTGTACGCGCGAGGCGTCGAAGATCGGCAGCGGAATCCAGAAGCCGACGCGATAAACGGCCAACAGAGCCAACGTCAGAAAGATTTTCTGACGCAGTTCCGGAATGGTGAAGACGACGCGAATCTTTTCCCACATGGCTGATGCGATCCGTCGGGAAGGGCGTTTGTTGGGGAGGCGGGCAAAATCAGACGGGGGCGACTAAACAAAACCGCGACGCCCCACAATGTGGAGCGCCGCGCCGTAAGTATGTTCCTGCTTGACGCCCCCGACAAGACGAACTTCGGATCGAGCCGCCGCGGAAACGGTCGCTCGAAGCCGATTCGTTACTTGCCCGCGGCCGGCTTCTGAGTCGATTTCTTCGGCGACTTCTTCTTGGTCCGCTTCTCCCCCTTGACGACGGGAGCGGGACCGGGCAGGACGACGACTTCACCGCCGGCCGATTTGATCTTCTCTTCGGCCGACTTGCTGAACTGGTGGGCCGAGACTTTGAACTTCTTGGTGATTTCGCCGTCGCCCAGGATTTTCAGGACGTCGTAGTTGCCCTTGATGGCCCCTTGCAACGTTTCCGGGTTGATCTCGGTGCCGGCCTCGAACGTTTCGTTCAATTCACCGACGTTGACCGTGCGGACGAACTTGGCCCAGCGGTTGTTGAAGCCGCGCTTAGGGATGCGGCGGTAGAGCGGCATTTGGCCGCCTTCGAACGCCGGGTGCAAAGTCCAACCGGCCAACTGGCCTTGGCCCTTGTGCCCGCGACCGGCCGTCTTGCCGTGGCCCGAGCCGGAGCCGCGACCGACGCGGTTCAGCTTTTTGTGCTTCTTGATGCCTTGATTGACGTCGTGCAGGTTCATGTCAGGCTCACTCCACGCAGACGTTCGACTTCTTGGCGCGAGCGAAGTTGCTTCAGCGCGTCGAGCGTCGCTTTGACCAGGTTATGCGGATTCGTCGAGCCGAAGCTCTTCGTAAGGATGTCGTGGATGCCGGCGGCTTCACAAACGGCACGCACGGCGGCGCCGGCGATCACGCCCGTACCGGCGCTGGCGGGCAGCAACACGACATGGGCCGAGCCGAAGCGACCTTCGACCAAGTGCGGAATCGTGTGGCCGGTCATGATGACGTCGATCATCGAGCGGCCCCCTTCGCGGGTCGCCTTTTCGACGGCCGGCGGGACTTCGTTGGCCTTGGCGTAGCCGACGCCGACTTTACCCTTGCCGTTGCCGACGACGACCATGGCCGTGAAGCTGAAGCGGCGACCGCCCTTCACGACGCACGCGCATCGACGAATCTTGACGAGCTTGTCGATGAGGTCGGAGCGACCGCGTTCACCTTGCTGCTGGCCGCCGTCACGTCCGCCGCGACGACGTCCGCGATCTCCGCCACCTTCACCGCCGCCGCGATTGTCGCCGGAACCACCCCGGCCTCTACCTTGGCTCATGATCAAACCACTTCCGTTGAAACTACGATAACTCTGCTACTTGAAATCGACTTGCCGTCGCGAACTTAACGTTGCTGCGGAACTAGAACTGCAAGCCACCTTCGCGAGCCCCTTCGGCAAGGGCGGCGATGCGACCGTGATACTTGCTGTCGCCCCGATCGAACGCGACTTCCTTGATGCCGGCGGCCAAGGCTCGCTCGGCAATCAACTTGCCGATCGCCTTCGCGGCGTCCTTGTTGCCGCCGTATGCACCGCGATTGCCCTTTTCCATCGTCGAAGCGGAGACGAGCGTCTTGCCGGCCTCGTCGTCGATGATCTGGGCGTACATGTTGGAATTGCTGCGGAACACCGTCAGACGCGGACGCGTCGAATCGCGCTTGATGCGATTGCGAATACGGAACCCGCGGCGTTTGCGACGAGCGTTGATCGTTTTGGTCTGGCTCACGGCTACTACTCACTATTTCTGCGAACGGCACGTCGAGTTCTGTGTTGTGAACCGGATCGTGCGGAACGCGACGCTGACTTAATTGGTTGTTACTTCGTGACGGCCTTACCGGCCTTGCGGCGAACGACTTCGCCGTCGTAGCGAATGCCCTTGCCTTTGTACGGTTCCGGCTTGCGGATCGAGCGCACTTCGGCGGCGAATTGGCCGACGAGTTGCTTGTCGATGCCTTGGATGATGATGTGGTTTTGGTCCGGGCAGGTGACCTTCAAGCCTTCGGGAATCGGCTTATGGATTTCGTTGGCGAACCCGGCGCGAACTTGCAGGATCTTGCCCGCGATCGCCGCCAAGTAACCGACGCCGACGATTTCCAGCTTCTTCTCGTAGCCGTCGCTCACGCCCTTGAGCATGTTGACGAGCAGCGCTCGGTAGAGGCCGTGCATGGCGCGGCCTTGGCGAGTTTCGGCGGTGCGCTCGACCGTCACGTCGCCGGCGGCGACGGAGATTTTCACTTCCGGCCGCAGCTCTTGGCGGAGCTTTCCCTTCGGACCTTCGACCTGCACGAAGTTGCCGTCGACGGCGACTTTACAGCCGGCCGGAATCTTCGCGGGTTTTTTGCCGATACGTGACATCTTACTTCACCTTACCCAAACGATTGACTTGTGCGTTGCGGGGCGACCGATCCCGTAGGATCGCGGCGCCGATTGCGACTAGTACAGTTCGCAAAGAACTTCGCCGCCGACTTGACGTTGGCGAGCCTCACGATCGCTCACCACGCCGCGGCTGGTGCTCAGGATCCGGATGCCTTGTCCGTTGAGCACGGGCTGCAGTTCGCGGGACGAGCCGTAAACGCGGCGGCCCGGCGTGCTGATGCGCTTAATAAAGCGAATCACGCGCTCGCCGTTGGGACCGTACTTCAGATGCAGGCGGAGTTGGCGCTTGGCGCCTTCGCCCACTTCTTCGAAGTCCCAAATGTAGCCTTCGCGCTTGAGCACTTCTGCGATGCCCTTTTTCACTTTGGAAAGGGGCAGCTCGACATGCGGGTGCTCGACACGGACCGCGTTGCGGATGCGCGTCAACATATCGGCGATAGGGTCGGTCATCATCTTCGTCTATTCCCTCTTACCAGCTCGCCTTACGCAGACCCGGAATCAAGCCCTTGTCGGCCAGTTCGCGGAAGTGAATGCGGCAAAGACCAAACTTGCGATACACCGCACGGGGACGCCCGCACAGTTTGCACCGCGATTCACGCCGACAGGAAAACTTCGGCGTTCGATTGGCCTTCGCAATTT